>NZ_QHCT01000002.1:0-307500 GCF_003545885.1 Leptospira stimsonii | reverse complement strand
CAATAGGCTTGAATATACCGCGAAGGGACTGATGAGCGCATACGAAAATATGCAAGCATCGGAGTCCAGAATTCGAGACGCCGATATGGCGGAGGAAGTTGTCTCGCTGACCACAAAACAAATATTAGTGCAGAGTGGTACGGCAATGTTGGCGCAGGCAAACATGAAACCGAATTCAGTTCTCAAGCTTCTGCAACAGCTCTAAGGAAGCCTTCCAGGAGGGAAGGTAGAAAAAAGGTTCCACCGGGAGGCATCACTCTCGGTGGATTTTTTTTACGGAAGATTCGTTCCGATCCAAGTCGAAATAGCGAATCGAACAAAAAAAAGTTTATGAGAGAATACTCGCTACTTAAGTTTTTCCAGTTTCGCCAAGGTGCAATGTTATCATTCTAAAGAATTTTTAGAAGCCACCTTTTTTCAGATGCAAAGCCGTCCTTTCAAATATTGTTTCAACTTTCTTTTTACTTTCACTGAACCAATCAAAAATTAACAAAACCGAGAACGAATCGGCAGAAGTCGAATTATACTTGTTCGAAAAATTGTACAGAATGTATGAGTATTTATTGAAATTCTGGTTGGATCGATTTTTCTCCGTTTGACCATACACAGGAGAATTTTTAGAATTTTCATCCCCTTAAAATTCTCGAAGCTCTTTGATACGAGAGCATAGTCTTGGAAAAATGGAGAGGCGGGAGGATTGGAATTTTTTAATTTTTATACTGGAAAGATGAGTGAACAGCGTCGGCATTCGGACGCAAAGTAAAGATTTTATTTTCTTGAGACCGATGTACTCGATTCAGGCAGGGCCGACAATTTCTAAAGTCAGAATAATGAAACTGGTAAAAGAAATATTCGAGATGGATACTTCAAGAATAACCATTTAAAGAAAACAATCCGTTGAGAAAGATTTTCCGAAGTTATTTCGTTTCTGAATTGAAAGAAGTAGAGTTACGGATGATAGCGAGCTAAAATATTCAATTTGTCGCATATTCTCGTTTCGTTGTGAATTTTCATATCGTCGGCCGATATAGGGGCCGAATCGAACAAAAGACGGATCATTCCACCATCCGTCTTTTGAAAATCAAATTAAAATCAATTCAGGATCGGTTCCGGTACTTTGTTGCTTACTGCAGGAATCGACTTGAGATAAGCATAAATGTCTTTGAGATCCTCGTCGGTTAAAGAATTTAAACTTTCTCCCATGATCGGCGCCATTGGAGGTAGTAATGATCTTCCGACTCCCATTCTTTTTTGCGTACGTATGGTTTGGATAAACATTTCTTCTGTCCAACCTCCGATTCCGGTCTCCTTATCTGGAGTTAAGTTTTTCGCAAAGGTAACTCCCCAAGGGCCGACGGTCGCAGTAAGGTCACCGGCAAACAAAATCCAAGGACTTCCTTTGAAACTTTTGTATTCGGGCAACTTGTTCGTTTCCAGGTAGCCGGCGAGGTGTTTAGAAGTATTTGGAACGGGACCTTGCGGTGTCATGCTCTTGGATGTATGGCAGTCGGCGCAACTTCCTAACTTCACTAATTTTTCTCCGCGTTTTACGCGGGCTGAGTTTTGATCTTGGGAACAATTTGCGAAGATTGCAAAAGCCAAAATCAAGAATGAAATTCTAGTTTTCATGATTTTTCCTCTTTGAGTTTTTTATGAATATCATTCAGATAGATATCTTTAGCTGAACGAATTTAATTGAGTGAATTTAATTCACTTTTTTAGAAATGACTCCTATGAAATGAGTCAGACTACCTCCGATTTGAATTTGGAGCACTCTTTGTATGGATCGAATTAAACTCAATTTAAAAATAAAAAATACATTCTTTAGATATTGATTGTTACATTATAAAAATAAATATTAGGAAGTTATTTATAATATAAACTATACATTATAAGAATACTGTATTTCGAAATATTCAAGGGAATTAAATCTTTGTATTAGTATGTTTCTGACTTAAAGGTGAAAGGAAAGAAGAGAATAGACTCGTAAGAATAAGTTTTTTAGAAACTTCAATCGATTCGATTGCTTGTTTGGAAAGACTGTTTTGGTCTTTCGGAAAAAATATTCGCAATGAAAAAAATGTTTTGAATGTATTGCACCGAATTGCTGGGAGAAAACGAGACTCTATTTATAATTAATATTCATTTTTCTAAAAGACGTGAAATCCCAATCCAACCCTTCTTTTTCCTTTGAAAATGGAGGGCTGGAAGGTCACAAAACTTTTATGCGAAGATCCGAATAACATTCTATCATTTCCAGAACTTTGGGTATTGTCTGCTCTTTACCAAGTTATTGAACAGAAGGGCTAAGATGAAAAGAATGAAAGACCCGGATAAAGCAGGCGTTAAGAGAAATGTCCAATCTGCGTTTCCCATAAGGATGACTATGGGATCGGCGCCTGCAGGAGGATGTGTCGTTTTTGTGAGTTGCATGACTGCAATGGAAGTGGCGACCGCGAAACCGAGGACATACCATTCGTTACCTAAGAAAGTGAGAAAGAGGAGTCCGACCAATGAAGAAGCCAGATGTCCTCCGATTAAGTTTCTTGGCTGGGATAATGGACTATCCGGGACTCCAAATAAAAGAACACACGAGGCGCCGAATGGAGCCATTATCAAAGGATAGTTTAGTGTTTTCGATAAGAGCGCGATGCAGGAAATTCCAATCAGACCCCCGATCCAGGAAAAGAGAATATGAGTTGAATTCGGTCTGGAAGGGGATTTCGTTTCCGCTTTCATTTTAAGAAGGATTTGTTTCATAGATTTTTTAATTCCTCTTTGATTCCTTGAATTGTTTGTTTTAATATTGAATCTTTCGAATATATTTTTCGAATCAGCAAGGAGCCTTGGATCCGATTTACGTAATCCTGGCTCAAACGCTCCGCTTTCTTTTTTGAAAAAAGAATTCTTAGATTTGAAAAGTAGACGTCCGTCCAACGATCAAAAAAGAACCGAATTTGTTTCTCCGCAGACTCGTGAAGAGACTTTGCTTCTAAAGAAACGTTAGCAAAGATACAACCGTCAGGGTGATTGAGAAAGTATTTTAGAATTTTCTCGTTGATTAGGATGATCGTGGTCGCAGAGCTCTTTCCAGAGGTATTAAAGATCGTGGTCTCAAAGTGATTCTCAACTCTCAAAAAAACCTCGTCTAAAATGGCTTCCTTACTTTCGAAATAGTGATATACGCTCCCTTTCAGCAAGTCGCAAGCTTTTGCAATTTCCGACATGGAAGTAGATACATATCCTTTTTTTCGGAAGAGATCCAAGGAGGCAGAGACAATTTCCTCTTTTTGATTTTTCCCCTTCATAAGAATAAACTACCAAACGGTTGGTCAAATTTCAAGAATAATTTCCATACTTCTTTGATTTTTTAGGCAATGAAATTTTGTTTTCTATGAGATATTTTTCAATTCCGGATTCTTGCCAACGTTTGTAATCAAAGAAATGCGGATTGAAATTCTTAAGAACGCATGCTCATCGCCTAAAAACTGTCGTTTCCTAATTTCTTGCGTGAATCAATGAGCAATGTTCCAAAGAAATACGAATTTCTTTGGAAATGGAGAACTGTGGCTTTGATTTTTTAGCGGGTTCAAAACAGAAGAAGGAAAAGGTTTCCCAAAAAAAGACAACGAGTGAAAAAAATTCTCAGTGGGTGGAATGGATAGGAGGGACGCTGAAACCCTACGATGCCGACAATCGGAGAATCATAAATTAAGATGAGTTCTTTCAAGATTTGCACGAAGAGGAAAGATTGAGAAAGCCATTAAGGACTTCCGCCAACCCGTTCGCTATCAGATAAGTCAGAAGATACGAAAAAAAAAAGGAAAAGATTGTATAAATTAGAACCGCCAAGGTCAATAGAAAAAAGGTTCTAATCGCATTGATCCCGGAGCGAATTTTTCGGATTTTATTCTCTTCATTCTTTCCGTTCAACACAAGATAAGGAAGATTTTTCCAAATAATATTTCAAAGCTGTTGACGAAAAATGAATCTCGATCGTTGTGAAAATTCCTGGATATTTTTAGGGAAATTCTTTTGATCGTCTCGCGAAATCGAAGCATGAAATCGAAGCCATTTTGCCGAGGCGGAATCTACAGTAATTTTCAGTGGAAAAAGATTACCTCAACTTCCAATCAAACCGGGTCCGCGTCCTAGCAGAGTTCTTACTGTAAAACGTTCGCGGTCCCCACCCTCATCGGGTGGAGGAGGCGGGTCGGCGGGAAAAAATCGGGAAGATTTTCTCTATCACAAAATTCTTCTCCTCTCAAGTAGAATTTTCTCCTTCGCAGATTGTAGGAGGTACTACGAAATCCGTATCAGAGTTTCAAATCTTTTTGAAGCTTTCTTTAGCAGAGAATATTTTAAAACTGGAAGTTTTTCTTTTTCGAAAAAACGATAAGTTCTACAGAATGGCGCGCGGGTAAAAAAATGCCCGGAAAAAAACTTCCCGGGCATTTTTTAATCTCGAATTAGAAATAAATTTTTTACTTCAGAGGTTTGAATTCTAAAGTCACAACGCCTCGCGTTGCCGATTTTACTTCTAATGACTTGCTGGATAAGAAAGAAAATCCTCTGTCTTTTTTATAGACCAATTCTTCTTGAAAGAGGGAATCTTTTCCTGGATAGATTACTTCCCACTCGGAACCGTTCGTATCGGAAGTTCTTACGTTTACTTCTTTTGCGGCGGTAAATTCAGTCAGGTCATCTTTGAATTTCGTAGCTTCGTCCGCGTTCAAACCGGTGAATTTTAAAACGATCGGATTGTTTTCAGTGAGGTTGAACCATTCTTCTTTTAGTTGTGTGTTTACTTTTTTGGAAACGGATGCCGCCCATTCGGAAATCGCTTTTTCTCTGGAAACTTTTTGAGTGATGTCCGCACCGCGTCCATCTGCCGTTCCGCTATCCACGATCTTTCCATCACCCCAAAGAAGAACTACTTTGTAAGTTCCGGTAGCCGCCGTGTTGTAGATGGTTCTTTCGAGAGCCTTTCCGTTTACGGAGTCCAGAGGTTGTTGGTCTTCCGTTTCTACGGTTCCCAAAACCAATACTTCCGCTTGAAGTGCTTCCGCGAGAATCTTAATCAGAGGGGAACCTTCGACTTTCTCCGGATCCACTTGATTCTTACTCACTTTTTTTGCGGTCAAAGCTGGATCAATGATCTTGTTACCATTCTTCTTGAGAGCTTTGATGATTTCCGCTTCTCCGAAATTGTTCGGACCGGCAGGAAACACGGGAACTCCCGCAACGTTTCCAAGAACTAAAACCGCAACTCTTGGATTTCCAACGTCTGCGAGAAGGTTGTCAACCGCGGTGGAGATCTTCGATTCTTCCACTTCACATCTTACGGTGAGTTTCAACATCGGTTGTGTATCGATCTTTCCTTCCGCTTCGTCAATGATGTCATAACTTTTCACGAAAGCGTCGGTCTTAGAAAGAAGGCTAGAACCTAAGCTTTCTCCGTCAGATGCCTTGCTCTTGTTGCTGATTTCTTCTCCGATCACCTTTCGAACTGCGTTGATTTTTGCGTCTTTCAGAGCTCTTTGTTTTGCGATCTGTTTGTCTCCGTTGTAGATAGGAGCTTCTCCGATTACGGTAACTTTGTTACCTTCTTTTTCGTAGAATTCTTTTTTCTTTCCACGAGTGGAACCGGAAGAACCGCAGTTGACTGCGAACGTAATAACTGCTAAGGCCGCGATGAGCCTGATGGTAGGGAAACGATTCATTTTGTCGTTTTTCTCCTTGAAGAATAGGTTTGAGGGATTTTCTTAAACAAAATAGGAATTTTCGGATGCTCTACACAAAAATAAAGAAAAAATTCTTCCTCTTAGTCATTTTTTTTCTCTTCCTCCCTTCGGTCGCCTGCGCGGAAAAAGGATTTCGTAAACATATTTCCGACTCACAGCTTGTTCCGTCTGAAAACGAATTCTACTCCAGTGTACTTCCGGGCCTTTCGGGAAAGAATGTCATTCTCATCACAAATCCGTCAGGAATCGGTAGAAGTCCCGAAAGAATCATCAGAGAATTCAAAAAACACGACGTAAAGATCAAACATCTCATCGGATTGGAACACGGTTTTCTCGGTTTGGAAGAAGACTTCAGTAAATCTCCCGTTACAGTGGATGAGTTTTTCAATCTTCCGATCTATCATATCTATCGAGTCAAGAACGCGGAACTTCCCGCGATTCTCAAAGGTGCGGATGCGATTCTTTTCGACGTGCAAGATATGGGGATGAGATGTTACACCTATCTTACGGTTTTAAAAAGAATCATGGATGGAATCCCGGATCCGGCTTCGACACGATTGATTCTTCTCGATCACGTAAACCCCGCCTTGTATCTGAAAGGAAGAGGAGAAATCATCGATAAAAAATTTCTTAACTTTGCCGGAGAATTTCCGTCTCTCTTTTTCAGCGGTCTTACATTGGGAGAATCCGCAAATTTCTATAACAACGAATATCTCGCAAAGAAGATTCAGCTGGAAGTTCTTTCACCGAAAAATGCAAAACGTTCTTTCGATTGGGATAAGGAAGGAATTCCTTGGACGACTCCATCTCCGAATCTTCCGATGGTCGATTCCGCGATCAATTATCTCGGTCTTGTTTTATTAGAAGGTGTGAATGTTTCCGTAGGAAGGGGAACGACGGCTCCTTTTGTTTACTTCGGTGCACCCTGGATGATCGAACCGGAAAAATTAGCGGAAGAATTGAATCAGAATTCCGGCGGAGATTATTATTATCAAACCGTTTTTTTTAAACCGGTTTTCGGGCCGTTTAAGAACGAGATCTGCCGAGGTCTTCGCCTAACTGTTGTGAATCGAAAATACGATCCTCTTAAAATGGCATATAAGCTGATCGCAGGAATCAAAAATTCATACGGTAAGGATTTTAAGTGGAGGTCTTATCCGGACGGAACCCATAATATCGATTTTCTCTGGGGAACTTCTTCATTTCGAAACGCGATCGAATCCGGGAAAACATACGAGCAATATTCCGCATTCTTGAGTTCTACCGAAAAAGAATACAATGAGAAGATCAAAAAATACTATCTCTACTAAAATGAAAACGATGATGAGAATCAATTCCATTCGAACGATTTTTCTTTTTATTCTATTCTTCTTTTTGAATGTTTCTCTGACAGCGGACGGACATTCCTGGAAGGAGTATCAGCTCCGAGAGTTGATCGGACGATTGAAGTATTATACGTTCGCGAAGGTCGCCCAAAGTCTTCGTGGAGTTTATCCCACGAGTCAGGAACAACTCTGGGAAAAATCGAATTGTCACGTTACCGTTCCCGAGCTTCCGGGACCTTTTTTCTGCGGATTGCTTCGCCATCAACATCCGTCTTCGGTTCCGGATTCTTCCGCAAATATCGATTCGAGTCCCAATTCGATTTCTAAGGATTATAAGAATATTCAACTCTATACTGGAACTACGATCGCCGGTAAGAATGTGGTTCAAATCACCTCGGACGAAAATCCTGGAGATTCTCTCCGTGCTTTTTATCTTACGAACGGTCACTTAAGCCACTACGAATTCCAGGATCGAATTTTGATTTTTGACTGGTCTGGTTCGAAGTTGAACGGGATCCTGGAAGTGAAAGTGGATCCGATTCTAAGACCGCTCTCAGGAAGGGAAATCCTTTTTCCATGAAACAAGTCGCGTCCGGTTTTCTGAGAATGATGGATCACGACGGAATCGATCCGGTTCGTTATATCTGGAACTGGGCGACCTACGACTCGGAATCTTCCGAAAAACAGGAAAGTCATATACAAGAAGATTCTAATATTCTAAATTCTCTCGGTAAAAAATACAAACTCGCGTTTACCGGGAAAATCCGTTGTGTTTCCTGCGGACGGATCACTAAAAAAAGTTTCAACCAAGGAAACTGTTTTACTTGTTTTCAAACCTTGGCGGAAAACGATCTCTGTATTCTAAGACCCGATACATGTCACTATCATCTCGGTACTTGTCGCCAGCCGGATTGGGGTGATTCTCATTGTTTTCGACCGCATACGGTCTATTTGGCGAATAGTTCCGCGATCAAGGTTGGAATCACAAAGGAGAATCCGGTGTCCAATCGCTGGGTGGATCAAGGCGCTGTTCAAGGAATTCCTCTCGTCGAGGTCGGTTCGAGAAGGGACGCGGGAATTATCGAAAAGGAGCTCTCGAAAGTTTTGTCCGATCGAACGACCTGGCAGAAGATGGTCGCCGGGGATCCGGAGCCGATCGACCTTTCCGAAAGAAAAAAAGAATTCTTACAAAAGATCGAGGACTTGGATTTTGATCTCGACTATCGCGTATCGCCTCAGGAAAAACCGACTGTGATTCGTTATCCGGTTCTACACTTTCCCGAGAAAATTCTCTCTCTTTCTCCCGAAAAAAATCTCGTCATCGAAGACATTCTCACCGGAATCAAAGGACAATATCTCCTCTTTCAATCCGGCGTGATCAACATCCGCGCTTATGGCGGATACGAAGCGACACTGAGCGTTGAGTAAAAATTCTGCTATGATTCTAACTTCCTTCTCGAAAAGAATGTTTCGTATGAAAAAGATCGTAGTGAAGTTGGCTCTATTCATAAGCGTGGTTTCCTTCTGGGGTTGCGGGGTCATCATCGATTCCGTCGTTCCGATCGAGTTGGATCTTCAGATCGGAAAGTCGTTTTTAGAAAACGCAAAAGACGGAAAAGAAGGAATGCGGATTCTTAAAAACGCGGTTCTGGAAAAGTATGTGAAGTCCGTCGCCGATAAAATTTTGAAATCGGATAAGATCCAATACAAAAAAGAATTTCCTTATAAGATTTCCATTCTCGACGACGATGACACGATCAACGCGGTCTGCACTCCGGGAGGCTATATTTTTGTTTATACCGGCCTTTTAAAGTTGATTCAAGACGAAGCGACGCTCGCGGCGATTCTTGCCCACGAAATCGCCCACGCTGAAAAAAGACATTCCGTAAAACAGATCATCAGTTCGCTTGGAATTTACTTCACGATCTATATCGGACTCACGATTTTTTTAGGTTCGGAAGCGGCCAACCTCATTAACTTGGGGTCTAGAGTAGGAGGGGAAATTCTGACTCTTGCAAACAGTCGTTCCGCCGAGGCCGAAGCCGACGAGATGAGTTTCGAATATTTAAAATCCACAAAATACTATCCGGGTGCTCTTGAATCTTTTTTTGTCCTCATTGAAAAGAAGGAAAAGGAAGAAGGTGGAGTGGATCCGGACAAACGAGTGATCAAATTTTTATCCACACACCCCTTGAACGAGGAGCGAATCGCAGAGAACCAAAAACGTTTGGACAAAATCGGAAATCCGAAAGCTACTCCGGAAAATCTCTACTCGGCCCGTTATCAATCCGTCATGAAACGCGCGTTCGGCGAAAGAGAATAATTCATCTTACCTTTCTTGAGTGGAACGTCCGTGCACCGCGCTTCGTTCCCCATTCTTTCTGAAAACATGTGATAGTCGGAATGAAGGAAAGTCTCAGCTTTTCCAAATGATCTGAGGGGAATTTGATTCCAGATTTTTCTTTTGAGGGAGAAAGAAAGGTTCCCAAAACAATTCTTCTTTGAGATCATTGCTCGCCACGGACACTTCCTTCAATCCGTATCGAATCACCGTTTGTCAGAAGTGGAAAGGAGAATGGGAAAAACTTCTTGTATTCCTGTTTGGCACAGATAAAGTTTCTCCATCTATGCGCCTGGAACACAAACTAAAAAAATGGGTGGAAGCGGGTTTGATCGGTTCGGAACAATCCGAATCGATTCTTCGTTTTGAAGAAAACAGAAAAACTCCTTACTTATATTATTCTTTTCTAATTTTAGGAGTTGTGGTGATCGGAATCGGGATCATCGCAGTCATTGCGGCAAATTGGGAAGAAATTCCGGATTTCGTGAAGTTAGGCGCCGCTCTCCTCGTTTTGACTTCCATCGGGGTCGCCGGATTTTTGAAACGAGAGAATCCGAATCTTTTGACGGTATTCATCGTTCTCAATTCGATTCTGATCTTGGGAATGATCGGTCTGATTTCCCAGGTGTATAATCTCGAAGGAAAATACTACGAAGCGGCGATGCTTTGGTGTATTCTCAATTTCTTATTTTTGATTTCGACGGATTCGAAAACGTTTCTGCATCTCTGGCTGATCGGTTTTCAGATTTTTGTCACGGGTTGGATTTTCGATAAGGAATATTCTCTTGAGACGCGTTATTGGACCGAATACTTCTATCTTTCCACGATTGGATACTTTACGCTTTGGTTAGCGACCGAGAAGTTTGCTTTGGATTCGAGAAAGGGGACTTTGTTTCTTTGGACCGTTTTGTTTTTAATCGCGGGAAGTTCCTTCCAGGGGTTCTTGGAAAAAAGACCGCCGGAATCTCCGGAGAATTTAGGTTGGATCTTTTTGGGTGCCGACTTCTCTTGGTTCCGTCTAACGTTGCGTTTGCTTTCTCTTTTTCCGGCCGCGTATCTTTTGATTTCTAACTCCGAATTTTCGAAGAGTCAAAAAAGATCTCTTGTTTTCAGCGCGGTGTTCTTTTTCCTTCTTTACTTCCCATTTCCGTTTCAATACGTGCAAGCCGTTTCGTTCCTTTCCCATGTTTGGAACTATTCGATTTCATTGATTCCGGCGTTCCTATTTATTCTTTTTTGGTTGGGAATCGCTTCCGCGTTTCGTTCCCATAAAAAAATCTTCGATCTTTCCATCGCGATCATCGGAATTCGGTTTTTGTTTTTTTACTTCGACGTCTTTGGCTCCTTGACGTATACCGGCTTCGGTTTGATTCTTTCCGGGGCGCTGATCATCGGGCTTACGATCGGATACATAAAATACAAGGGTAAGGTTCGTACCTTACTCGGAGGAGAAGAATGAGAATTCTAAAATATTTGTTGCTCGTTTCGTTTGGAATTCCGGTCTTATTCTTCGCGGCGGAAATTGTATATTTAGAATTTGGAAAGAAATCCGGGAAAGAATTGATTCTTCCCATTCAAGGTTATGACCCGAGGGATTTGCTTTCGGGCCACTACCTTCGTTATAGTATTTCATACCAAACCGAAATCCTATGTTCGGATTCGAATCGAGAAACGATTCGAAGAAAAACGAAAACCGAAGAATCGCATTGTGTCTGTTATTCGCATTCCGGAAAGATTCTGGAAGGGGAAGGATTTTTTGTGGAAAACTGCGACCCCGATACTCTGAAGAGTCGAGATCTTTGTAGGGTTTATCTTCGTGGTAGTTGCAATTCCGGAAGATTTAAGATCGGGAATGAAAGATACTACGTGAACGAGCAAAAGGCCGGCGAATACGAAGCACGTCTTCGTAAGGAGAAGGGAGTTCACATCCGTTTGAAAGTGGATACGGAGGGAAGAGCAATCACCGACGCTCTCATTTGGGAGGACGGATCTTCGCTGTAACTTCGTTGAGACTGCAGAAGTCGTTTTCGCCGTATCCGGCGTTCATTCCTTTGTCGTAGATCGAAGGAAGATTTTGGCAAAGGGACAAATCCGTTTGGGATTCTTTCGCGAGTTCGATCGCGTGAAAGACGTCTTTTCTCATATTTTTGAGTGAGAAGTGTGTTTCGTAGTTTCCGCTGAACACGAAAGGAAACTTGAATTCTGCGATTCCGGATTTTGCCGCAGATTGAAGAAGAATGTCTTTTAGAATTTCAGCGTCAACTCCGGAATTCTGAGCGAGCGCAAATCCTTCCATATAAACTTCGAAGATTCCCGCTTGGATCATGTTCAATGCAAGTTTTGCCTTTTGTCCGTCTCCAACTTTTCCACAATAGACCGTATTCTTTCCACAAGTATCCAAGAAGAATTGAACGTCTGTGACTTCTTCTTTCCTGGCTCCGATCATAAAAAGAATCTGGCCGTCTCTTGCCGCGTTTTTAGATCCGGTCATCGGAGAATCATAAAAACGAATTTTTCTTTCGGCACATTCTTTCGCTAAACGAATGGTCAAGGGAAGAGAAGTGGTTCCGCAATCCAGGATTACTTTCGGCTTTGTTTCCAATAAACCCGATCGTAAGACTTCCTTTTCCACGACTTCGTCTTCGGTAAGACAAAGAATGACCAGATCGCTTTCTTTAGCCGCTTGTGTGGACGTCGTGAAGATTTCAGAATTTTCATTTTTGAGATCCCTGATCTTTTCGGTGTTCCTTGCGTAAAGTCGAACCTTGTATCCTGCGTTTAATAGATTCGAGGCTATTCCTCGCCCCATGATTCCTGTTCCGATTATGGAAATAGTATATTGATTCATTATAATATAGAATAAAAATAAATTAGAATATTAAAAAGCGCTTAAAGCGGCACGGATGAAGCTCGTCACAGGGGCTTGTTCCCTCGTATCTTCCAATCCTTCTCTGAGTTCCCGTAAGACGATTTGTGCGTCCGTCAGGACCGTGTTTACATTCTTATGGACGTCGTCGTTGTTGATCAATCTTCCCAAACTTCCGTCTCCTGTATTGATTTTGGTTGTGATGTCGGCGATGTTCGAGAATGTTTTTCGTATATCACCCCGGTTTTCGGAAATGAGTTCCGATAAACTTACCAATGGATCCTGCAAAACCCTTCCTTTTAAGGCTCCGACGGTTTTATAGTCGATCATGGTAACTGGAGTCGATCTCGTTTTTAGTTTTTGAGATTCCGGGTCCGTTGTTCCAGGATCGATCGAGATGACGCGACCGGTCAAAAGACTTTCGTTTTTGATGATGATGTCATAGTTGTCGTAGAGTCTGATCTTTTCTTTTAAGAGGAGTGTGACTTCCACTCGCGTTCCGATTCCCAGATCTCCGCTTTGTACTTCGAGACCGTTTTCGTCGATTTGGATGAGTCGGATCGAGGAAACATAACCAAAGGGAACCCCTTGTACGGTAACTTTGTTTCCCACCTTGATTCCTTCCGCGTTTCGAAAGGTGATCTTCATAAATTCTCCTCGTTTTTTGACGGGGCCTCCTTCGGTGATGATCGTAAAATAACCTACAACTCCGACGGCCGCCGTAAAGATGATTCCGACGAGTAAATAACGCAGTGAACTCATATTCGTTTCTCCTAATGGATCTTTCGATCGATTCTATTTTGTTTCCAGGATCATCGGACCCTTCGTCTTTCCATGAATGAATTGTTGGATTAGTTCGTTATCCGAGTTCTGGATCTCTTGTGCGGTTCCGGTAAATACGATTTTACCCTTATAGACAAAGCTGATTCGATCCGCGATCATATAGGCGCTGGACATATCGTGAGTGACTACGACTTGCGCGGCACCGGTTTCCTTTTGAATCTTAAGAACGAGTTCGTTGATCACGTTAGACATCACCGGATCCAGACCGGAAGTGGGTTCGTCATAAAGAATGATTTCCGGATTTGTAGTGATGGCTCTTGCGATTCCGGCCCTTTTTTTCATTCCTCCGGAAATATCGTTCGGAAAATTATCCTTTGCGATCACCATATCCACTAATTTAAGTTTTTCCATCACGATCTCTTTGATCTTTTGCTCGGTCGCAAGTTTGTGTTCCCGCAATGGGAGGGCCACGTTATCGAACACGGTCAACCAGTTGATCAACGCTCCCGATTGAAATAGAACCCCCATTCTTGCCCGTAACTTCTCTTTGGTTTTGGTATTCACTCTGGATATACTTTCCCCGAAGATATAACATTCTCCGGCATCGGGTTCGAGAAGTCCTGTGATATGTTTGAGAGTGACGGATTTTCCAGTTCCGGACGGACCGACGATCACTAAGGTTTCTCCTTTTCTTACTTGGAGATCCAGGCCCGAAAGTATCTTTCTACTTCCGAAACTTTTATGGATGTTTTTGAGTTCGATTGCAAGAGGTTCCATTTCTATTCTCTATAAAGAAGGGCGGTAATCATATATCCGGTGAAGATGACCATCAAGAAAGAGGTCACAACGGATTCTCTCGTGGCTCGTCCGACTCCGATCGCTCCGCCCGAAGTTCTCAATCCGTGAGAACAGGAAATCGAGGATACGATGATTCCGAAAATAAATCCTTTGAGAATTCCTACATACAAATCTTTGAGTCCCGGGATGGAGGCGACTCGATCAAAGACATCCCTGAAATACGTAAAATAATCGATTCCTAATTGAAAATAGCCGACGATCGCTCCTCCGATGATTCCGAGTATGGTGGAATACACACAAAGAACCGGGACCATGACGGAAAAACCTAGGATTCTTGGAAAGATCAGATAACGCACCGGATCGATGGACATCACTTCGAGGGCGTCGATTTCCTCGGAGACTTTCATCGTTCCAATTTCCGCCGCCATCGCGGATCCGATGGACGCCGAAAGAATCAAGGCTGTCATAAACGGAGACATCTCCCGCGTGAGCGTGATCGTCATCAGTAGTCCGATTTGTCCTTCGGCTCCGAAGTCCTTTAGACCCAAGCCGGTGTTCAGTGACATGATCATTCCCGTAAAAACCGCCACGATCGATACTACGGAGATACTTCCCACTCCTGTGATATACATCTGATCCAGAATTTCTTTTCTTTTGAAAAAACTGTAGGGAAGGTTTAGAATACTCTCATATACCAAGAGAATCGTAAAACCGCTCGCATAAAAAAATTCGGTGGATCTGGATTTTAAATTTTCAATCATATTTTGATAAACCAGAGCAATTGTAGATTCCGATTCGATTCGATTCTTTCATAACCGATGAGACCGTAAAGGAATTTCCAGGATGTTTTTTCGGGGGTCAGGGAAAGTTCCAAAACAAAGGGAACGCTTGCGTGAAACTCGGTTTCGGTCCATCTCTGGGAATACGCCCTCATCAAAACGGAAAATCTTTTTTCTCCGTTGGATAGTTTCTGATATTCTACGATGGACCAAAGAGGATCCCAGATTCGATCCACAACATCGGACTTGATCGGAAAAAGAGACAGTAGATTCCAGACGACGTTTCCTTCTCTATCTTTCTGGTATTTGAAGAAAGGCCATACTTTGAGATAACGTTCGTCCCGATCCCATTGGACGTAATGTCTTCTCGAATTGAAAAAGAAAGGAATCAAGAACGTATCATCGGATTGGATGTGATACGTGTCGGATTGAAGTCGAAAGTAGAAGGGGCTTATGAAGGTCGTCTGCTTGGATGCGAAACGATAATTTCCGTAAAAAGGAAAGAGAATTAACTTTTTATAATCCTCGTCCTGATTGCTTCCGTACTGGATAAAGAAGAAGAGGGCGTTAAAATCCTTTTCTCCCGTTCGCTTATCGTATCCGTAGCCGATAAACGATCCCAATAAGGGGAGAATAAAAAATCCCCGCGATTTCATATTTCCCGCTTCCGAGTCTTTGATTCCAAAAAAAGGAAAGAAGATCGCATAACGCACCGGTTCCCTTTTGTCCTGAAACGTGGTTCCCCATTGAAAAAATGGCCAGAGAAAG
Source organism: Leptospira stimsonii (assembly GCF_003545885.1). Classification (NCBI taxonomy): domain Bacteria; kingdom Pseudomonadati; phylum Spirochaetota; class Leptospiria; order Leptospirales; family Leptospiraceae; genus Leptospira; species Leptospira stimsonii. Next base: position 292,096 of record NZ_QHCT01000002.1, on the reverse strand, counting down.
GAATACCGTTCATACTTTCCACGGTTGATCTTTTTAGAATAGAGTGGAAAGATTCTCAATTCCTCTCTCGTTTCCGATGAACCGTACAGAAAGATCGGCCACAAGACCCCTGTCGCCTCGTAATCCTTGTATTTCCAGTTCGAATAAAGCGGAAAGAGCGCGAAGCTGAGTTCGGAATAGGCGATCTTGTTCCGCATTCTTCCTAAGAACGGAAAAAAACCGAAATACTTTTCTCTCGCAGTATCCCCCGATCCCCAAAACAAAAGAGGAGTCAAGACGTCCGAATCTTCTCCCGTATCTTCGTGTAACTGGGAAGTTCCCGTGATAAAAAAGAGAAAGGTCCATACCTTCCAGTAGTTGGTTTCTTCACTGTAGTAGATCGGATACAGAACGGTTTGAAAACGATAGGCCGACTTTTCTTCTTTGTAGCTGGAATAGAATGGACGAAAGATGATTTCGGATTCGCCTGCGCGGATTTCTTTCTGATACAAAAACCAGAACTGATCATACTCCGATTTGAATTCTCCGATGGGCTTGGAAGGATATTCCGAAAAGATGTTTTCAGAGGAGAAGAGAAGAATTAGGATGCAAAAGATTCTAAACTTCTTCCCGAAGTTTGGATGGAAGAACCCATTCTTTTTGGAGAAATTTTCTTGGCTAAGATCGCAGTCTTTTTTGGTGGCAGTTCTACGGAACACAGTATCTCGATTCGAACCGGATGTTTTATTTGTAAGACTCTGCATACGATGGGACATTCGGTCAAACCCATTCTCTTAACCAAGGACGGAGGCTGGGTTGTTCCTTTAGAGTATCGGATAGAGCTTCCATTTGAGTCAGTCAATTCTCCGGATTCTTTTTTGGAAGAATTTGAAAAAAGGAACGGCGTAAAACGATCTCCGATTCTTCCGTCCTTGGATGCCGAGATCGTTTTTTTGGGACTTCACGGTGGAAAGGGGGAAGACGGATCGATTCAAGGTTTTTTGAGCGTTTTGGGAATTCCATACACAGGATCGGGGGTGACCGCTTCCGCGATCGCTATGGATAAGACCCGAGCAAATCAAATTTTCCTGCAATCCGGGCAGAAAGTCGCTCCGTTTTTTGAAATTCGGAAAGTGGAGTATGAATCTTCCCCCAAAGATGCGGTTACAAAACTTGCGAGTCTTGGGTTCCCTCAATTTCTAAAACCCGTCGAAGGCGGCTCGAGCGTTTCCACGCATAAGATCAATGATTCATCCCAACTCGAAACGGAATTGGCTTCTCTATTTCAAGCCGATACCAAAGTGATGAGCCAAGCTTTCCTTTCAGGAACGGAAGTTTCTTGCGGAGTTTTAGAACGGTATCGAAACGGAGAATTACAAACGATCGCGTTACCCGCAACCGAGATCGTTCCAGGCGGAGAATTTTTCGACTTCGAGTCCAAATACAAATCGGGCGGTTCCAACGAAATCACTCCCGCAAGAATTCCGGACGATCAGATGAAACGTGTGCAGGAACTCTCGATCTCCGCGCACCGATCCTTGGGTTGTAGAGGTTATTCCAGAACCGATTTTATCATCGTAAACGGAGAACCTCATATTTTGGAAACGAACACGTTACCCGGAATGACGGAGACGAGTCTCATTCCGCAACAAGCGAAAGCGGCCAACATTCCGATGGAAGAAGTTTTCGCAGATCTTATTGAAATCGGATTAAAAAATTCTCTTTCTTAAGAGATTACAAAAAGCGCAAGTTTGGAAAAGAAGTTGGGCCGGAATGTAACCCGGCTTAAGTCTCGGAAGTAGGCGCGGTCTTCGATCTTAAATTTTTGGATCTCGCAGAATTCTATAAAATCCAAAACAGAAAGAAAGTGAAGGTTCGGTGTGTTGAACCATCGATAGGGAAGTAGGTCCGTTACGGGAGTTTTTCCAGTCGTCAAGATCGTCCAGCGCACATTCCAATGACCGAAGTTTGGAAACGCTACAATGACTTTTTTTCCGATCCGTAAGGATTCTTTTAGAATTTCACCGGGGTTTCTCGTTTCTTGAATCGTCTGGTTGAGAATCACAAAATCAAAACGTTTGTCCTGATGGTGTTCCAGTCCTTCGTCGATATCACCGTGATGAACATAGACTCCGCGTTGGATACATTCCACGATACAGTCTTCGTCCTTTTCGATTCCTTGACCGCGGATTCCCTTTTCCTTTAAAAGATAAAGGAGAGTGCCGTTCCCACAACCAAGATCTAAAACTCTCGAACCCGAAGGAATGAGATTGAGAATGTATGCGAAGTCCGGTCTTTCTTTGAGAGTCAGATCAATCGTTGTTTTTTTTTCCAGAGGAGTCATGATCGGATTAGTTCGAACCTTCTAAAAAACCTTTTAGGATTTCGATTTGTTTCGTATTCTTGAGTAGAAAAGAATCGTGCCCTTCTCCGGATTGCAGTTCCAAGTAAAAAACCCGTTTGTCCGCGGCTTCCAAAGACTTTACGATTTCTCTGGATTGAGCGGGTGGATACAACCAATCCGAACTGTAAGACACGACTAAAAATCTACACGTTGCGGGAGCGAGGGCGGCAGTTAATTCCTTGCCCTTTCCTAAACTGTAGTGATCCAGAGCCTTGGTTACGTAGATATAAGAATTCGCGTCAAACCGATCCACAAAACTTTCACCTTGATAGATGAGATAACTTCCCACAGCAAAATCGGTTGTAAGAATGTTTCCCCGAGGCGGATTTCTGCCGAACTTTTCTCTCATCTTGTCATCGGAAAGATACGTGATATGCCCGACCATTCTCGCGAGCGCTAAACCTTTGCGAGGAGAATTTTCGTCGTAGAGACCGTTGTTCCAATTCGGATCGGAGACGATCGCTTGTCTTCCTACTTCGTTGAAGGCGATTTGCATCGCGGAATGTTCCGCCGTGGAGGCCATGACGATACAATTCAAGAGAGAATCCGGATAAGCGATACTCCATTCCAAGGCCTGCATTCCGCCCATCGAACCGCCTGCGACGCAGAGGAGTTTGGAGATTCCCAAGGATTCTACCAGAAGTTTCTGAGCGCGTACCATATCTTGGATCGAAACGAATGGAAATCGGGAACCGTACGGTGTTCCTGTTTCCGGGTGCATCGAAAGGGGACCGGAAGAACCTTTACAACCGCCGATTACGTTCGAACAAATGACAAAATACTGGTTCGTATCAAAAGACTTTCCCGGTCCGATATAATCGTCCCACCATCCCGGCTTTTTATCATTCGGTGAGTTGTAACCGGCGGCGTGCGCATCACCGGAGAGCGCGTGACAGACTAAGATTGCGTTGTTTTTGGAAGGAGAGAGAGTGCCGTATGTTTCGTAGGCGATCGTTACCGGTGATAAGACGGATCCGTTGTCCAAAGGAAGTTCTTTGAACTCCGCAAATTTTGTTTCTACAATTCCGATCGATCCGGGTTCATTCATACAATTTGTTAGCCACTTTCCTTTCCGCCGGATAACTTTTCAGTTACTTTCTTGGACCGGCTTGGAAAAGAAAAGTGGCTTTCTAACCTAAAAAAGTTTGATTCCGTTTGGATCAAACTTTCTTCAGAGCTTCTTCCAAATCGAAAAGAATATCGTCGATGTTTTCCAGACCGACCGAAAGGCGTACGAAGTCTGGAGTCACGCCGGCGGAAACTTGTTCTTCCGGAGTCAACTGTTGGTGAGTGGTGGAAGCCGGATGAATCGCGAGCGACTTCGCATCTCCCACGTTTGCGAGCAGTGAGAAAAGTTCTAGATTGTCGATGAACTTCTTCGCTTCCGCAACTCCACCTTTGATACCGAAACCTAGGATCGCGCCGAAGAGATCTCTCTTGTGATACTTCTTAGCGAGCGCATAATTTTTATCGGATTTCAGACCTGGATAGTTGACCCAAGAAACTTTCGGATGTTTGCTCAGATATTCCGCAACGGCCAATGCGTTTTCGGAATGTTTACGAAGGCGAAGAGGAAGAGTTTCCACACCTTGGATGATCTGCCAAGCATTGAAAGGAGAAATGGCCGCTCCCGTATCTCTCAAACCTTGTACTCTTGCTTTGATGATATAAGCGATGTTCACTCCGCCAAACGGCTCGAATTTTCCGAAGACGTCCCAGAATTTGAGTCCGTGGTAACTCGGGTCCGGCTCGGTAAAATTCTTAAACTTACCGTTGCCCCAGTTGAACTTACCGGAATCGATGATGATCCCTCCGATCGAAGTTCCGTGGCCACCTAAGAATTTTGTAAGAGAGTGAACGACGATATCGGCTCCGTGTTCGATCGGATTTACCAAATATGGAGAGGGAAGTGTGTTATCCACGATGAAGGGAACTCCGGATTCATGTGCGACTTTCGCGATCGCTTCGAGATCCAAGGTGTCTAACTTTGGATTTCCCAAGGTTTCTGCATAGAACGCCCGGGTCTTATCATTCACTGCCTTTCTGAAATTTTCGGGATTGGAAGGATCCACAAAGTGAACCTTGATTCCCAGTTTCGGAAACGTATAATGAAGAAGGTTGTAAGTTCCACCGTAGAGAGAAGCGGAAGCTACGATTTCCTGACCGGTTTCCACGATATTCAAAAGAGCTAACGTTTCTGCGGCTTGACCGGAGGCTGTTGCAAGCGCGGCAACCCCACCTTCGAGAGCGGCGACTCTTTGTTCGAGGACGTCGGTGGTTGGGTTCATCAATCTTGTATAAATATTACCGAATTCTTGCAGACCGAAGAGTCTGGCGGCGTGATCCGTATCTTTAAAAACGTAGGAAGTCGTTTGGTAGAGAGGAACCGCTCTGGAAGTGGTCGTTGGATCGGGAGATTGGCCCCCGTGCAATGCAATTGTCTCAGGTTTATAATTTCTTGGCATAGAATCTAGTTCTCCTTTTTTCGAATCATGGAAATTATACAAAATAAGTCAAACAAAAATCTGCTATATTAAACTAAAAATCTGCTTCCGCGGACGGTTTAGTCAAAAAATTTCCATTGCATTTTCTAAGCATTCTGATTCTATTCTCCCTCTGATGCAAGATTGCATGAGAATTTCCGTAAATTCGGTGGTTATCGATTCAGAAACGGATACCATACAAACCGATAATGGTGTGAGACCCTCGAAGGAAAGAATAGAACGAAGATTCCGCCGAGAAGGCTCAACGGATAAACTGATCTAATTATGATCCAAAGCTCGAAATACTTTTTCTTTTTTCTTTTCCTATTCTTCGTGGCCGTTTCCGGGATCTATTCACAGGGAACTCAGCTCTGGACCCCGCCGGGAAGGCAATATATGCATCCTACCGATCCTTTCACGTACGACATGGGGATCAATAAATACGATAAGGACTATTATCTTTACGTAGCACCAACCGCGAATTTTAACTTTGGTGGGGACTTTGGCGCCTCGCTCACGGTTCCTTTGAACTTTCTTCTCTATGACGTGGAACCCAAGCAAGAGAATTCAAAGATCGGAAAGCTCCGCGCCTTTGATTACAACGAAAAGAGCGATTATCTTCGTTTGATCAATAATATCTGGTTCGGCCAGTTTGGAAAATATACACCCGGCGAAATTACGTATTCTGCGTATTTAGGGAAGATGTTCGACGGTTATATCGGACACGGAACGATCGTAAATCGGTATATCAACAACCAACGATTGGACGTCTATAACGTCGGTCTCCAAGCGGACATGAACAGCGACTTCGGGGGAGTTCAGGTTTTTTCAAACTCGATTTATACTCGCGATGTCAGTTCGGCCAGGGTTTATATTCGTCCCTTTGCGGTCGGATTCAAACTTTTCGATATCATCACCGGGAGATCCAAGACGTTTGCGATGCTCACCGTCGGACAAGGGAACGTAGCCGATGAAGCCGGTAGAAAAAAAGTCTACGAAGAAGTTGGAGCCGAAGAAAAAGAATCCTATCGAGCGCTGATCGAAGACCAGAAGACGAAGGAAAAAAAAGAGGAGATGATTCCCGCCGATAAAAAACCGGAAAAGAACCAGAATCTGAAGGAGCTATTCAATCAAGATCATTTTGCAAATCGTTTCGCGATCGGTTATACGACCGCCTTTGACAACAAGGCTCCTACCGAGTTGAAGTTTGACACAACCGGTAAGCTCAGGGTGGATGATAACGACAATCCACTTGTGAAGTCCGTCGAAAAACTGACGATTTCCGGTTACGACTTTGAATACAAACTTATCAGTTCTAAATACGTGGAACTGACTCCATACTACGACGTAAATAAAATCAAACAAATCGACGGAGCGCACGGAACCCACTACGGAGCGATTTTCCGATTCGGTGGAAAAGATATCTACATGCAGGTCAAACCGGAATATAGGAGCATGACGGCGAATTATATTCCGATGTATTTTGATAGTTTTTACGAATTGGAAAGATATCAGAGCAATTTACAAAGTAATATTCCTCAGACAAAACTCGAGGCCGCGAAGTTGAAAGATCCGGACGGACCCAAGGTAAAAGGATATTATACTACGGTCCTTTTTAATTTTTATAAGATCGCATTGGAAGGGAACTACGAAAACTATTCCGGACCGAACAACTCAAGGGTTTTTGTCGGGGTTTATCTTCCGCTCGGAAGTTTGGTTCTTTTGAACGGATATTATATGAAGAAAGGTTTTGATGAAAACAAAGAGGCATTCAAACTGGACGATCGTTCTCAAGGCGCTCTGGAACTCGCGATCAATTTGGGTTTTGCCGCGATTCGTCTTCAGAACGTAAGAAAATGGGTCTATGATACTTCGGTAAATCAGTATGTCGCCCAGGACGAACAGAAGGTTTTATTTTCGAGTAATCTTACTTTTTAAAAAGAGATTCTTCTTCCAATCTGGAAAGTAAAAACGCGACTGCGGTTTCCGTTCTCAGAACTTTGTCGGAAACGGTGACGCTTTCAAAATGATTTCCTTTCCAGAAGTCGACTTCCTTTTTTACAAAACCGCTTTCCGGTCCGATGACCACAAACATTCGAATATGAGAATATTCTCTATCCTTACTATGATATTCTTCTGTAATTCGAGAGATCGATTTTCCTTTTCGATCCAGTAGGAATCGGAAGTGAACGTTTTGTTTTGTTTCCATCTCCGAAAGAATTGTCTCCAAAGAATTTTTGAAATCCAATTCTACCTTGGGTAAAAAGATATTTTTTCCCTGTTCCATTCCTTCGATCAGTTCTTTTTCGATTTCTTCCGGTTTCCAAACGGGAGAGGTGAGATATTCTTTTCTGGAGTTCTTCGAGAGAAAGAATCGGATCCCGTCGATTCCCCAGGTCCCGGCGAGTTCGAGAATTTTTCGGATCGTAGGAGGGCGATTGACCGCGAGTAGAATCTGGACTTCCAGAAAACGTGGCTTGGGTTTGAGAATCGGTTTGTAAGTTCCTAAGATTTCTTTCGAGTTCGATTCCTCAATCAACCATTGCCCGAGGCTCTCATTGATGATTCCCGCCTTGAGCCGGTCTCCGGCTCGTTTATGCAGAATTTCTAATATATGCTTGACCTTGATCGGATCTACGATTCGAAAACGGTTGGAGTTTCCGATTCTCCATTCTTCTTTGCAAATGAGTAAGTTCACTTTTGTGAAAAAGAATTAAATTTGAAATTTGGGACTTGGTTCCGATTCGGAAGGCGGAGGGTTCGGAACGGAAGGTTCTTCCGGGATCGTTTCCTGCGGTTCTTGCGAAGAATTTGGGAATGGATTGGAATTTTGAAGATCGGTAAAAGGAGAAAAAAAACAAGTACGAACGATTCCGATCGTGAGAAGAATCAAAAGAAAGTTTCTGGCAAATCGTTTCCCGGGTGTTTGACCGAGCGATCCAAAATCCTGGAACTTCGTCTTAATATTGGAGAAGGAATTCTTAAAATTCTCCCAGAACGTCTCGAGGAAAGTCTTCCGATAAGGACTGTTCGGTTTAGAACCGGTTTCAAAATATCCGGACGTATATTGTCCTGTAGAATCCGGATCGAATAAGAATGATTCATAGCACCGCGGACACCGGACGGTCAGTTTTCCCAAATCAATGGGAATTCTGAGTTCCGTCTGGCATCGGGGACAGGGGAGAATGTAACGCACTTCTTAGTAGCGGAGAGATTCCTTCAGAGCGTCTACGTTCTCTTTGTAATTTTCGTTTCCTAACTGATCGTTGTAATCGAAAATTTTTGTAAAGAGTCTATCAAACTGATCCAAGTGTTTGATATAAAATTCTTTTTTGAAAGAGTTACGGATCGGGTGAGTTTTGGTGTTTTCCACACCTGCAAGAATGTATTTTCCAACACCTTTTTCCGAAGGGGTTTCAGGACGACCATACTCAGGATAATTGTCTTTTTGAAAGAAAACTTCGATCTTATCGTTATGTCCAGGCTGAGTATTCGGCCCTCTATCCATAACTTCGGAAATGATCTTATCTTCCAAAATCATATTGTTTCTATAAATCTTTGATTTCAGTTTATTGATATTTCTAGGAGCTTCCGATCTCGGTTCCGGATCATTGCTGTTCTGACCTTCGTAGTAGATTTCCATATACTTCGCGAGGGAACCTTGAACGGTCTTGTTCAAACCTCTTTCCTCGTCGCGAATGAAATCATAGACTTCGACACGAATACAGTTGTTAGCCGGATCTTCCTGATTGAGAGCGGGCGTACATTCGTCGTTGTTTGCCTTTCCTTTGAAAAGAACGGTCCTGAAAGGAAGAACACGAACTTTCATTTTCATGAGAACCGTATGACGTGTCAGTCTTTGGTTCAGTTCGAATACTTTTTCATCCAGTTTCTTTTCCGTATCCAGAATGGAAGCGCCTAATTGTGCGTCCGACGGTGATTTCTGATCTGCATTGGAATTTTGCTGAGAAAATACCGCAGTTGAAATTGCTACGAGAACCACTAAAAATAGCTTTTGAAGTTTCATTTCCCCTTGTCCTTAGTGAAGCGGATATTTGAATTCTTGAATTAGCTTGCGCCTAATTATAGAATCCTATGTGTATTATCGGAATAATAGACTACGGATTGAATCAATGCACGACTTTTTATTGAAAAATCGGTGATTATTTTGAATATACCGAGCTAGTTTCCAAATACAGTTCATACGGTGGTGGGACCGGATTCAATCCTTTTTCAATTAAGTAAGAAGCCCATTTCCTTTCCACAAGATCGCAGAAATCTCGAATTGTTCTTCCCGAATGTCCTTTCAAGCCTTCGGCGACCTGCATTCTTTCTTTTTCTGTTAGGTGAATGGCATATGTCTCCAGAACCTTCGCTCTTTCTCCACTATCCGGAAGAGGAAAGTAGATCGTCCGATCGAATCTGGAAAGAAGGGCGTGATCCAGATCCTGTTTCCGGTTGGTTGCCCCGATCGTAATCGAATTTCTCTGACTACTAAAACCGTCGATTTTTCGCAAAAGTACGGAAAGAATTTTGCGAGTGGCCTCGAACATTCCTTCCTCCCGACTTCCGGCTAAGGAATCGATCTCATCCAAAAAGATGAGACAGGCTGGAAAAAGAGCCGCGGCGTCGAAAACGTAGGCCATGTTTTGGGCGCTTTCTCCGTAGTATTTGCTCATAATGGATTCCACAGGGACGTAGATCAAGGGAAGACCCGTCATACAGGAAACTACTCTCGCCATCGTCGTTTTTCCGACGCCCGGATCTCCTTCGAAAAGAACGGCGCGGGGTCGGATATCGGTCGGAAACTTGCGGGTGAGTTTGGAAACTTCCGCCAAGAGATTCGGATTTTTGAGGGGAAGAATGATCGATTCCAGAATCTGTTGTTTTACGCCTTCGTATCCGGCTACGTGATCGAACGTGACCGACTTCCCGTTTTTTTCCGCGAGAATTGGATCGAAAACTTCGACTCCTAGGGCCGCGAGCAATTCTTCCGGCTTTGCGGTTTCGATATTGTTTCCGGATTTTAAGAATTTAAAAAGCGAGAGTGTCGCGAAGAGTTCTTCCCTCGTGAAATCTCCTTTTTTGGTGATTTCGACTCGATTTTTCGTTCTTCCGGAGTAGAATCGAAAGCGGATCGTATCCAAGAGATTTTTCGTTTCAAAAAGATTCTCATTGAGAGCCTGAATGCAATAATAACCGGGTTCGAAGGTATGAATTCTGAGATTTTCGATATGATTCTTTAGAATCTGAAGACAATCCAAAAGCGCAGACTTGGAGATCGAAGGAACCTGAAATTCGATTTTTAGATCCTTTTTTTCGGAAGAAACGATGGGAAGGTCGGCACTGGAAAATCCGAGGTTGGTCAGTTCCCCGTGGAGAAAACTTTTCGTTTTTGTAAAATCCACTTCGGAAAGTGTTCGATCTTCGGAAGAAGAATCTTGTGTAAAGGGGGAACTCAAGCGAATAATACCTCGTAAGAATCTGAAAATACTCTTGTAGGAATCTTAGATTCTGTCGATTTCTTTACTATCGGATTCGGTTAGGAGAAGGAAAAATGGGAGAAGGGTCACTCTCGCAGGAAGACATAGACGCACTTTTGACGGGCGGCGGTGGAGATGCACCGGCCGGAGGCGGAGGTGCGAGCGGATCCGATTTCAATCTCAGCGGAGAATTGGATTCTCTCTTGGGTGGCGGAGGCAGTGGGGGCGGTGATACCTTTGGCGGAGGAGGCGGATCGGATTCTCCTTCTTTTGCGGATATTTCCGCGGCTCTTGGGCCTTCCGCTCCACCAACATCCGCACCCCGATCTTCGAGTCGTCAATCTTCTCCGTCTCAATCCACAAACCTAAATCTCCTCATGGATGTAAACCTGGCTCTCACCGTTGAGTTGGGGAGAACGAATATGTTTATCAAAGACGTGAACGGTCTGAACGAAGGAACCGTTGTCGAATTGGATAAAAACGTAGGAGAGGATTTGGATATCCTTGCGAACGGCCGTTTGGTGGGTCGAGGAAAGTTGGTCGCAATGGACGATTTTTACGGAATCCAAATCACGGAAATCGTGGATCAAAGCAGAAGGCTCTAATTTTAGAAAAATAGTATATTCTAAATTTCTGGTAAATAAAAACCCGGCCGCTTTAAGCCGGGTTTTTTATTTTCGATCTCGATTCGCATTTCAAACCGCCTCTTCTCAAAAACTTTGGAAGTTCCGATTTCTCAAGGAAAGCGAGTCTTTCTGCAAAAGCCCCTTCGGTGATTCTCGTTCGAGTTCGATGTTCGATTTTTGAAGTCTTTTCCTCAAAAGAGGCGAGTATCTCTTTTTCCAACAGAACAAGTCTTTTGGAAAAGACTTGTTCTGGACTTTCCGTCCGATTTCCAGTTGAATACGGTCCAACCGACGTTTAAAAGGAAGGACTAACCTTCTTGTCCTTTGGTCGAAGGCGAATCGGCGGTTCCTAAAACGGAATTCAGAATGGAACGAAAGTTCGTAAGATTCATCGGAAGAACGATTTCGGTTTTTTTACCCGAGATCTTTTCAAATTCTTTGATAAACTTTTGACCGATTCTGAGTTTTACGGCGTCCTTTCCACCTTTCGAGTTGATGGATTGTGCGAGGAGTTCGATTCCTTTGGCGGTTGCGACTGCGATGGCTTCGACTTCTTTTGCTACCCCTTCCGCTTCGTTGATCCGTTTTTGTTTTTCTCCTTCGGACTTGTTGATCGCTTCCTCTTTGAAACCGAGAGATCGATTGATCCTTGCGTCTCTATCCCCTTCGGAAAGGGAAATTTGCGCCTTCTTTGTGATCTGGGCCTTCTTCTCCTTTTCCATCGCTTCCAGAATCGACTTGGGAGGAGTGATGTTAACGATTTCATACCGGTTTACTTTGATTCCCCAGGACTCGGTCGCTAGGTCCAGCACTTCGAGAATCTTACTGTTGATCGCGTCCCTCGTTTCAAACGTTACATCGAGATCCATCGTTCCGATAATCGCGCGCATCGTCGTCTGCGCAAGTTGGGAAGATGCAAACTGATAGTCGTTGATCCCATAACTCGCCTTATGCGGATCCAAAACCTTGAGATAGAGAATCCCGTCCATTTCCACCTTTACGTTGTCCTTGGTGATACAAGTCTGTGGTGGAACGTCCGTCGCTTGTTCTTTCAGAGTGTGATAGTAGGCGTCTCTTTCGATAAAAGGCCAAAGAAGATGAAGGCCGGCGTGTAAGGTTCTGCTGTACTTGCCGAATTTTTCGACTACGATACAATCCTGAGCGGAAACGATCCGAATCGAACGGTAGAGTTTATAAGCAAAGTAGATACCGAAGAGGGTCCAGAAAATGGTAACAAAGGTATTTTGTGCGGATTCGAAAAACATATTACTTTTCCTCCTTTCCTGTTTTGATTTCGGGAAGTTTGCCGGTGACTTTGGAAAGTCCTTCGAAAACTCCGGCGATGTTTGCCAGTTCCGCAGGAAGAATCGTGGTTTTCGATTCGCTCAGGATCGTTCCGAGTCCTGTCAGATAATCTTCGGTGATTTGCAGGTTCACGGCTTCGGAACCGCCTTCTCTCGAAATGGATTCCGCAATCATTTGAATTCCTTTTGCTTTTGCGGCGGCGATGACTTCGATCTCTAAGGCCTTTCCGTCGGCTTCGTTGATCTTTTTCATTTTTTCTCCCTCGGAGACGTTGATGGCTTCTTCTCTTTCTCCCACCGAACGATTGATGCGAGAAAGTTTTTCTCCTTCCGAAATCGTGATCTCCGCACGTTTGACACGTTCGGCCTTTACTTGTTCTTCCATTTCATGAAGAATTTCTTTCGGAGGGGATATGTTTTTGATTTCGTAACGGGTGACCTTGATTCCCCAAGGGTCCGTGGCTTCGTCCAAAGCGCGCACAACGTGGGAATTGATATCGTCCCTTTCGGCGAACGTCTGATCCAGGATGAGTTTACCGATCTCGGAACGCAAAGTAGTTTGAGCGAGTTGTTGGGTCGCGAGCATGAAGTTTTCAATCGCATAAGACGCCTTATACGGATCCACTACCTTGAGATAAAGAATTCCGTCCACGGAAATGGAAACGTTATCCTTAGTGATACACATTTGGGGAGGAATGTCGATCGCGATCTCTTTTAGATTTTGTCTGTATCGTACGACTTCGATGATCGGCCAAAGAAAGTGAAACCCTGCTTCCAGAGCTCCTTTGAAAACGCCGACTCGTTCCACAACAAAACAATACTGTTGCGGAACGATGATAAACGTTTTGCGAATCAAGTAGATCAACGCAATGAAGAGTAACGTGAATATAAATCCTGCGGACATAAATTCTCCTTTTAGTCTTTTAATTTTAAATTCATTCTTCCGGAAGTTCCAAAGGTTCCACGAGGAAGGTCAGATTGTCTCTGCTAAGGATTCTCGCTTGGCTTCCTTGAGGAATCCGACTTTTCTTGGAAACGGCGTCCCATTCCACTCCTTGAAACAGAACCCTTCCACCCTTTCTTTCCACAAGGACATCCTTGACGACCGGGACGAGTCTTCCGATCTGATCGTCCGCGGGAATCGCGTGCTCGGTTTGTGCGGGAAAGAGTTTTCGGATCGTTTGACTTCCTACATAGATAAGTCCGGTCGAGAGGGAAGCCCAGATTCCCAACTGCCAACCAAGGCCGAAGTCGAATAAGTAAACGAGAATTCCTGTAAGAATTCCAGCGGTTCCCAGAAGGGCTACGAAGGTTCCCGGAATAAAGAATTCGGCGAAAATCAAAAAGATTCCTCCGCCGATCCAGATCGTCACGGGTAAGTTGGAAAGAAAATCAGGCATGAAAGACGCATTCTCCCGAGTGGAACAGATTCGTAAATTTTTTTCGGAGTTCAATCCGTTTTTTCTATTTTAAAAAAAAGGCAAAGGATCGAAATGATCCAAGGTAAGGCCATGAAAAAGAAAATTCTTCTTGTTTTGTTAACCGCACTTGTTTTGCTCCAATTCCTCCCGCTAAACGCTCCGACCGGATCCAATCGGAATGAAATCAAGACGAACGAAGAAGTAAAAAAGATATTGAGGAAATCCTGTTACGATTGTCATTCCGATCTGACCGTCTGGCCTTGGTACACGAAAGTATTTCCGATCAATGTTTATCTGTATCATCACGTGGAAGAAGGAAAAGGTGAGTTGAATTTTTCGGAATGGGAAACCCTGAGTAAAAAGGACAAGGCGAAAAAAGGGGATGAAATTTTAGAAACCCTGGAAGATGGAGAAATGCCACTGAGTGATTACGTACTTCTTCATCCGAACGCAAAAATTTCCAAAGAGGAAAGGGAGGTTTTGAAAAACTGGATCCAAGGTTTGGAAGAAGACTTCCAGAAAGAACCGTAAAAAATAAACTGACCAAGTTCGTATGACTCAAAAAGAAAAAAAACTCTGGGGCGGAAGGTTTCAGGAAAAAGCGTCTTCCATTTTAGAAAGAATCGGAGAATCCGTCTCCTTCGATCACAAACTCTATAAAGAAGACATCCAAGGAAGTATCGCTCATGCGAGAATGCTTCAAAAAATCGGCATTCTTACCAAAGAAGAATTATCACAAATCGAAACTTCTCTCGCGAAAATCCGGACCGAACTCGAAGAAGGAAAACTTGAATTCAAATCGGAACTCGAAGACATTCACATGCACATCGAGTCTCGTCTCACCGAACTGATCGGAGAGACCGGAAAAAAATTACACACGGCTCGTTCCAGAAACGATCAGGTCACACAAGACGTACGACTTTTTATTCTAAACCAAGGAAAAGAAATTCTAAGATCGATTTTTCACTTAAGAAATTCCTTATACGAAAAAGCAAAACAGAGTGTGGACGTTATCATCCCCGGATATACTCACCTTCAAGTCGCGCAACCGATTCGTGCTTCTCAGTATTTGCTTTCTTGGTTTTGGGCATTGGAAAGAGATCAAGAATTTCTTCGCTTCGCTCTTCAGTCTTCGAGAGAATTGGCTCTCGGATCGGGAGCGATGGCCGGAGTCAACTATCCGACCGATCGGGAATTTTTAAAAAAAGAATTGGGTCTTTCCAAAGTGTCTCACAATTCGATGGACGGCGTTGCGAGTAGGGATCATATTCTACAATTCTTATTTGCCGCGAGTCAATTGATGATTCACGCCTCGCGGATCTGCGAGGATATCATCTTGTATTCTTCGCAAGAATTCGGAATTCTAAAATTACCGGATTCTTTGACCACGGGTTCTTCGATCATGCCTCAAAAGAAGAATCCGGACATCGCAGAACTCATCCGTGGGAAGTCGGGAAGGGTCATCGGAAATCTGAATCATATTTTAGTCATGTTGAAAGGACTTCCTTCCACTTACAATCGGGATCTTCAAGAGGACAAACTCGCGCTTTTTGATTCGATCGAAACGGTTCAGATCAGTTTGGAAGGAATCCAAGCGATGATCGAAGGTTGGATCTGGGTTCCGGAACGCGCGGAAGCGTCTTTGAAAAACGGGTTCGCGACCGCGACCGATTTGGCTGACTATCTCGTGGGTCAGAAGAAAATTCCGTTTCGCACCGCTCATGAACTTGTTGGAACCTTGGTCGGAATTTGCGTCCAAAAGAGAATGACTCTTTTCGATCTTCCCGAATCGGATCGAATTTCCGTCTCGGAACATTTTGCAGGAAAAGAATACGAAGATGCGGTTTCTCTTTCTCTTTCTGCGGATAAGAAAATTTCCTACGGTGGGACTTCTCGGGAAAGACAAGAGGAACAATTAAAAATTGCGCTGGAATCTTTGAAGGAAGCTGAAAAATGGCTGTTATGAGAAAATTTTCTTGGATCTTAGTTTTACTTTGTTTTTTTGCCTGCAATCGAAATCCGTTTGCTGAATCCAGATATCAACCCGTTGCTTATTCGCCTTCTTCGGTCGTAGTTCCAAAACCGGAAACCGCTGTGATTCCTTTGCCGGATAAACCGGCGATCTACGCGATCTTTCTAACGACTCAGGGAAATATCGCAGTGGAACTTTTCGATAAGGATGCACCTAAAACGGTTCAGAACTTTATCGACCTCGCGCAAGGAGAAAAAGAATTCACGACTCGTTTCGGACAAAAGGTTAAAAAACCGTTTTATGACGGGCTTACATTTCATCGAGTAATCAAGGATTTTATGATCCAAGGCGGATGTCCGAGGGGAGATGGAACCGGAGGCCCGGGCTACGAATTCGACGACGAGATCAACGGAAAGTTTCTTGGCTTGGACAAGATCAAAGCGGGAGAAGCGCCCTATTATCAATATCAACTGCAAAGGGCCGTTGCAAACGAACTCCAAATCAAAAGTAGAGAGGAAGCGGAATCGAAAAGAGAATTGATCGAAAAAGCGTTCGAAGACGCAAAGAAACTCTCGGTCCTAGAAATTCTTTTTAGAATCGGTTACAAATACAATGAAACCCTCAATTCTCACAGGGCGGTAAAAGGCGCGCTCGCAATGGCAAATGCGGGACCGAACACCAACGGTTCTCAATTTTTTATCAACCAAGTGGATACTCCGCACTTGGACGGACTTCATACCGTTTTCGGACAATTGGTTTCCGGAAGTGAAGTGGTGGATAAGATCGTGGGCGCGGGGAATTCGAAGACCACGATCAAAAAAGTTCTGATCGTAGACAAAAGAGCGGTGGCAACTCCGGCACAATGACGACCGAATCGGACAAAACCAAAATGGGAAGTTTTCTTCCGGTCGTAAAGGAGTTGGCGGCTTATACCTCCGGCTCCAGCACGAATCGTATTTTAGAAAAACTTTCTACGTTTGCGGTGCAAGAGTCCGAATGCCGGGTTGCGATTATGGAAACCAACGACGGGAAAAATCTTCCCGATCATTTGGTGGAAATTCTGAGATTGTTTCGAATCGTTCATTTCAAACGGCAGGAAGTAAACTCGTATTACGAAACCGCGATGTCGAAATACGGAGTCATCAATTCTTTGACCGCGAAAAGAAGACCGACCGACGACGAAGCGAGGATCAAACAGGTCCTCACCGATTATATTCTAAAAATTGAATCTTATTTCGAAAAGAACGACATTTCCGACGAGGCGCTGATCAAGGAAATCAACCGATTCTTATCCGAACTCGAATCCTTTCATTTGTTAAACGAAGACAACCTTGGTTCTCTGGTTCTTTCCGCAAAAGCGATTTCTCTTTTACAACCTCCGATGGAAAAGTTGATCGCCTGTTATAAGGATTACGATCAGGTGGAATCCATTTTGAAACGCCTGATTCGGATCGGAGAAATGATCATCGAGGACGCAAAAGCCCCGGGATGATCTAAAAAGAGGGATTTTTTCAAAGCTTTTGGGAGAAAGTGCCGAAAATAAACCAGAATGATCCGGATTCTCCTCGTAATCTTTTTGACTCCATGGCTTCTTTGGGCCTTCCCAAAACGGGACGCTCGAGGATCCGTCTCTGAAAATTATCTCAGACAACAAGGAATGATTTCCTTGGATCTGAAGAAGATCCATTTCCGCGAAAACGACCGGATTCCCATAAAGATGTCCATCACCAACACGGGGAACGAAGTGGTAAGAATTTTTCCTTCCGGAAGAGATTTGGAATCGTATCGAATCGTGGTTCGAGACGAGGACGGAAATCAGATTCCGGAACGAGACGAGGAAAGAAGAATCGATCCCGTTTTAAAAAGAAGAAATACGATCGAATCCCTGGAAGGAAAGGAAATCAAAGAAATCATCCTACACAAAGACGAGGTCTTTTCGAAAGAAATCGATTTGAATGCTCGCTTTGATCTGAATCCGGGAAAGAAATATTTCGTCACCGCTTACTTTCATCCGAATATCACGGAAATGCCCGCTCTTTTTATTCGTTCCCGCAATCAGCCTTATTTCTTTTACGAGGAAAAACACAAGGAACCCGTTCTTTCTGCGATTCCGGAAAAAGATCCCACCGTGGACGGATTGGAACCCGAAGAGGTGATTCATCTTTTTCTCGGCTCGGAGAAGAAAAAAAATTGGACTCATCATTTCAAATGGATCTATTTTCCGGAATACATCCAAGCCTATGATCAGTATTCGGAAGAATACAACCGTTCCGAAGAATCGGAAAGAGACTTTCTTCTTGAGAATTTTAAAAAGTATCTGACCGAGTCCAGAGCGGGGCTCCTGGATTCTTATAGAATTCAGAGCGTGGAGACTGTTTCTCCGAGTTTGGCGAAAGTCACCGTCTTTGTGGAAAGAAGGTTGAATCGTCTTCGTTCCAAATACGAATACACATACACGCTCCGAAGAGTTCCCGACGAACAGGGAGGCTTTTGGAAAGTGTCTAACTTAGTAGCGAAGGTAAAAAAATGACAGAGATTTTATCACAAGATGAAATTGACGCGCTACTCAGCGCCATCAGTTCGGGTGAAGTAAACGAGTCGGACTATGCCTCCGTTTCCGAACAGAAAAAAGTTAAGATCTACGACTTCAAACGTCCGGATAAGTTTTCAAAAGACCAGATCCGTACTTTGCAGATGATGCACGAGACCTTCGCTCGTCTCGCGACCACCGGTCTTTCCGCTCAGCTCCGAGCCCTCGTTTCGGTGCACGTGGCTTCGGTAGATCAGTTGACCTATGAAGAATTTATCCGTTCGATTCCAAACCCGACAACACTCGCGGTCATCAACATGGATCCTCTGCGAGGTTCCGCGATTTTGGAGATCGACCCTTCGATTTCGTTTACGATCATCGACCGTCTGTTTGGCGGTAAGGGTGAACAAGCCAAGATTTCCCGAGAACTTTCGGAGATCGAGATGAGCGTTATGGAAGGGATCATCGTAAGAATTCTCGGAAACATGCGAGAATCTTGGTCCACTGTGATCGACTTAAGACCTCGTCTGGGAAACATCGAAACGAATCCTCAATTCGCTCAGGTGGTTCCTCCGAACGACATGGTGGTTTTGATCACACTTGAAACCAAAATCGGGGAAGTGGAAGGGATGACGAACCTTTGTATTCCCTATATCACGATCGAACCGATCATCAATAAGTTATCCGCGCAATACTGGTATTCTTCGATTCGAAAAGGGGAACTGGACGAGAACCGCGCCGTAATCCAAGAACGTTTGGATCAAGTTGCGATTCCACTGATTGCGGAAGTAGGTTCCGTGGACGTTTCCATCAACGACTTTATGAATCTTTCCGTAGGAGACGTGGTCAAACTCGAAAACACTTCTACGAGATCCGAGATGACCGTGAAAGTCGGAGAAAGGAAAAAATTCAAATGTCTTCCGGGAAGAGTGGGAAGCAGGCTCGCGATTCAGATAGGAGATCGAGTGGAAGACATTCCGGACGAACTCTTAGGATCTACGAGATCGGAACAAGAATACTGATCTAAGAAAAGATTCTTTCTAAAAATTCAAACGAGCTCTGGCCGAAGAGAAAATTCTTCCGTAGTTTCCTTTGAAAGGACTTGAAGTCCGATTTCAAGAACAGTTTAGAATTGAATTTGTTTGAAGGAAGATTTATCTGCCTCCATTTTTTTTTAAGGAAGTGGAATTCAAAAATATTTGAAATCGATCCGATTTCGCCTGAATATACGTGCACAAAAAAGGCGGCTCAAAAGGCCGCCTTTTTTCATTTCTTCAGGAAAGAAGATTTCAATTACTTTTTCCACTGAATACATTCACCGGGGCATTCGTCCATTTCTTTCTGAACGATTTTCCAGTCTTCTTCGGGAATCGCCGCGTTGTTGATGGTTTCTCCGCCGATATGAGTTTCCGAAGTATCATTGTCATCCATCTGAAAGTATTTCGGAAGATTGTCCGCACATTGATTACAGGAAGTGCAGTTGTCCTTATCTACATACGCAATTTTAGTCGCCATAGGCTTCGATTCTCCTGGGTTGGTCTCCCGGTCGCTTAAAAACAGGTTCCAAGATCAATTTTCTAATCACTCCTTAGACGGCAACTCCTTTTCTTTGGTTCTTTTCGCTTCGGATGCCACTTAGAGAAGAATTCTGAAGAAATCGCTTCCTCAATCAAATTCAAAAGAGGGAAAACTCTGGACTAGAAATAAATTTCGTGCTACCTTGCCTGGAAAGAATTTATAAATGGGAGAACCAGAATGATTCAAAAGGGTTTATGCCTGGCTTTGATCGTCCTATTCGCAATCGACTGTAGCAAATCTAAAAAAGAGGACCTCCAGGGCGGTGTTTTTACTTTTATCAAAGGTTCCGTGAAACTTACGGATAAAGCCGGAAAAGAAAAGAAGGTTGGAGTATCCGAATTCATTCTTCCGGAAGACAAAATTGAAACGGGAAAGGCTTCGTATGCGGACGTTCAATTGATGGACGGCGTGATCATCCGAGTAAAGGAAAATACGATTCTTACATTGAACAAGATTTATGTGGATTCCAAGAATGCGGAAATTTACGCGGACTTGAGTCTGAACAAAGGAAAAATCTTTTCCAAAGTCGGGACCAAGCTGGACAAATCTTCCGGATTCAAGGTCAGTACTCCGACTGTTACCGCGGCGGTTCGTGGAACCGATTTCCAAGTAGAAGTGGAAGGAAACAAATCGGAAACGCTCGTGTCTGACGGTTCCGTGGAAGTCGTCGACAACGATAACCCCGACCAAACCAATGTTGCGGACGCCGGAGAAAAAGTTACCTCCGACGGTAAAATTCAGAAAGAAGAAAAATTATCCGATGAGGAACTGAAAGAACTCCAAGAGGACTCTGCAACCGTTCAATCCGTAACGGAAGAACAAAGAAAACGGATCGAAGAAATCTTAAAAGACTTTAAGGAAAACAAAGAAAGAATTCTCCAAGGCCTCGAAGAACAAAAACAGAGAAACCAAGAGTTGATCAATTCGACAAAAGAAGAAAACAAAAGAATGATCGATGAAGTGAAAGAATCCGGTAAGGCGGAAAAAGAAGCGATTAAAAACGCCGCGGACGAAGAAAGAAAGAATATCAAGTCAGGAATTGATAAGGACAAAGAAGCCTTGGAAAATTCCAGAAAATCTCTCAAAGACCAAGTCAAACCTCAGTAAAAACTTTTTAGGATCTCCGATTTCGTTGTTAAGCGAAGTCGGAGAGTTTTCTGATCGACTTTCCTTTTCCGAAAATCACCTTCAAATGCAATCGATTCTGGAAGGTTACAACGCAACGTTTCGCAAAAATATCCGAAACGACTGATTGTATGGAAGCGCACAGGTTATTCGCTTATAAGTTCGAAATGCTATTTTTCTAAATTCTAAAAACTGAATATACTAAAGTCTGGGCTCAAGAAAGCATTATCTTCTACTAAAACTTTTAGTCGTAGTTCCTACTTCTGCCGTGAAAGCCACGCGCCCCACCCTGATTGGGTGGAGGAGGAGAGGAGGCGGGAAATAATTTTCAGAATTTTTCGTATCATAAAAAGAAAACTTTTTCCACAAAAAAAATCACACCTTTTTGTAGGACCTACGACAAGGATGCTTGGAAAAGAACTTGTTTTTTCCTCATTCTCCCTTCGCGTCGTTTCGCAGTTTAAAATAAAGAATGATCGAAGTAAAAATGAACGTGAATATGTTCGCTAAGATGATCGGAAAATCTTGTTTGAGACATCCGTAAACAAACCACATTACAACTCCCGTAACAAAGACGATGTACATGTTTCTCGAGATGTCTTTTGTGCTTCCGCCCATGACGATCCGAATCAACTGAGGAAGAAAGGAGACCGTAGTCAAAAGAGAAGCGAGATAACCTAAGAAGGTAACTGAATCCATTTTCGTCCTAAAATCCCTTATGCTCTTTTGTATTCTCTGGTTACGATCGTTTTGATTCCACCGCGTGGATTGTAATCCCCGATCACTTTCAGATATTTCGGATCGATCGCTTTGACCAAGTCATCCAGGATTTTGTTGACTACGAACTCGTGGAAGATTCCAACGTTTCGATAGCTAAGAATGTATTCTTTGAAAGATTTCAATTCGATACAACGGTTTGTGGGAACGTAGGAAATTTCGATGATTCCAAAATCGGGAAGGCCGGTCTTAGGACAAACCGCCGTGAACTCTGGAACCGTAAAATCGATTGTATAATCCTTTCCCTCGTAAACATTGGTGAAAGATTCGATTTCGGGAGTTTTTAGGGCCGGGATATGATCTTGTCTTCCGTCGTAGGTCTCTGGATTGATTGTTTCCATGGATTGTTCCTTTCATGACCAGACTTTTCAATCTTTCCCCCAGGAAAATTCTTTTTCCTGAATCCGAGTCTCTATCAAAGTTCTCTGAGGGGTGGAATGGAAATCCAAAAAAAAATTGCCGTCGTTGATTTCGGAGGGCAGTATGCTCACCTGATCGCATCCAGGATTCGAAGACTCGGCGCTTATACGGAAATTCTTTCCAACGAAGAACCTCTTTCCAGTTATCAAAAATACGCAGGCATCATTCTTTCCGGAGGACCGGAAAGCGTCTACGAACCGGATTCTCCCAGCATTTCTTCAAAACTTTTCGACCTCGGCATTCCTATATTAGGAATTTGTTACGGTCATCAACTCATCATGAAGCTCTTAGGTGGAGTTGTAGAACGTTCCGGAACGGGAGAATATGGTCCGGCTTCCTTGGAACTTCATTCACAAAACGGAAATTCTTTATTGAAGAATTTTGTGGGTGGGGAACAAGTCTGGATGAATCACGCAGACGAGGTTGTAAAACTTCCGGCGGGTTTTTCCAGAATCGCGTCTTCCAAAGACTGCGGATATGCGGTCGTAGAAAATTCTTCCAAGAAAATTTTTGGAATTCAATTTCATGCGGAAGTGAGTCACAGCGAAAAAGGCTCCGTGCTTCTGGAGAATTTCATCCAGATCTGCGGCGCTTCTCGCACTTGGGGAATCGATCAATTCCTCAAGGAAAAAATCAAAGAAATTCAAGAAACCGTAAAGCCGGAACAAAAAGTTTTTATGCTCGTTTCGGGCGGAGTCGATTCCACGGTTTCCTATCTTCTTCTCTGCAAGGCGCTTGGAACCGAAAGAGTTCTCGGTTTTTTAATCGATACCGGATTTATGCGAAAGGGTGAAGTTCTCCCTTTGCAAGACAAACTCAAATCGCAGAAGATTCACCTAACAGTGAGAGACGAATCGAATCTATTTTACGAAAGTTTAAAGGGAAAATCGGATCCGGAAGAAAAACGAAAGATCGTAGGAAATCTTTTTCTGGAAGCGAGAGATCGTGCTGTGAAAGAATTGGATCTGGAACACGGAGATTGGCTCCTCGGTCAAGGAACGATCTATCCCGATACGATCGAGTCGGGCGGGACTAAACATTCTCATACGATTAAGACCCATCACAATCGAGTGGAAGCGATCCAAAAACTCATCGAAGAAGGAAAGGTGATCGAACCGATTCGCGATCTTTATAAGGACGAGGTTCGTGATTTAGGTCTGCTTCTCGGTCTGGAACCGGAGTGGGTCGGTCGCCATCCTTTTCCCGGTCCGGGTCTTGTCGTTCGAATGCTCGCCGTTGAAAAAACGAGTACCGATTCGGATCAGAAAGAAATCGATTCTTATCTTTCCACACAGAACGGGTTGTCCGGAAAAATTCTTCCCGTCGCGAGCGTCGGAGTAAAGGGCGATCGTAGATCCTATGCCAACTGCGTCGTGTTAAACGACATCGATACGGATTGGAAAACTCTGGACCGGGTCGCAACTCATCTTTCCAATCAATTCTCCTTTATCAATCGGGTCGTTCTTCTTCCTTTTGAGAAGGATGTGAAGAATCTGGCCTTTCGTTTTACAGGAATGCAACTGGATAAAAAATGCTCCGATCTTCTTCGGGAAGCGGATTCTATTGTAGAATCGTTGATCTTCAAAGCGGGGCTTTACAATCAAATCTGGCAAATGCCGGTCGTCCTTCTTCCGATCGGAGAAAAGGAGATTGAGAAAAGTATCGTTCTTCGTCCTGTGGAATCTCAAGAGGCGATGACGGCGAATTTTTTTCCGATGAAACGAGAACTTCTCAAGGAAATCAAAATGGAAGTTCTTAAAATTCCCGGAATTCGTTACGTCTTTTTCGATCTTACGAACAAACCGCCGGGAACGATCGAGTGGGAATGATCAATCCTCGCTCTCAATTTTATACATTTTCACAGCCTGCGATTTTCCTTTCACCGTCACCTCGTCTAAAAATTCATGCGAAAACCGTGATGGATCTTTGAGTGAGGCGATCGTGACTTCGCTTGCAACGATCGGACAACCGAATTGTTTCGTCAGACCTTCGATTCGCGAAGCAAGATTTACGCTGTCTCCGATCACCGTACATTCCATTCGATTCTCGTGACCGATGATTCCCAGCATCAGATGACCCGTATGAATTCCGATTCCGATATCGACCGCTTCTTGGTTTTGACTCTTTCGGATTTCGTTGAATTTTCGAAGAGTTCTTCTCATCGCTAACGCGGCCTCCACCGCATCTTCCGCGCGACTCGGAAAGATCGCCATGATTGCGTCCCCGATAAATTTATCGATAAAACCGTGGTGTTCTCGAATCACAGGTGCGATTCTTCCCAAATAGTCGTTGATAAATTGAAAGTTCTCACCGGGTGTCATTTTTTCGGAGAGGGTCGTAAAGCCGCGAATATCGGAAAACATCACGGTCATCAGACCTTCCGTTTGATCGGCGAGTTGGGTTTCTAAGATGGATCGTTTGCTCAATAGAGCAAGGGTTTCTTTGGGAACGAAACGGCTGTACGCTTCGGAAAGTTGTTGTTGTGTGTGATAGGCGGACGCGTTTTCGATGGCGACCGCGATCTGATTTCCCACGATGCTCAATATCATTTCGTCTAACAACTTAAAGGCGTTCATCTCGGAACTTTCCACCGCGAATACTCCGAGCAATCTTTCTTTCACTAAAAGTGGGATGGCGATCTGACTTTTGGCGTCTTTCAGGCCGGGGAGTTCGATTTTTTTTTCTTCCCGTCCCATCGATTGACCCACCTGTCCCGCATAACGCATTTGTGTGGAAATTCCGACCATTCGCATGATCTTTTTTCGTTTTGCTACGACTCCGATGACTCCCTGTCCGAATTCCACTTTGGCTCCGATTCCGACTTCTTCATAGCCTCGGCTTGCGACTACTTTAAGGATTTCGGTTCCGTCCTGAACCATAAGAATGAGGGCGTGTTTGAAACCAAAGACCTCGTCCATCACCTTCATGATTCTCTCGAAGATTTGGTCGAGATCCAGCGTATTCAGGATTTCCGCAGAAATAGATTGGATGATTTCGACTTCGCGGGTTTTACGGTGAAGCTTTTGATTTAATTCTTCGATTCCTTTTTGGTTCTCGACGAATTGTTTTTTGAAATCTTCGATTTCCTGATCGTTCGGCACGATTAGGTCTCCTTCGCTTCAATGAGATTTTTTACGGAACGAACTTCGAAGATGTCCGCGGCCTTGAGTTTGAATACGTCGCTCATTCCGGACATGGAAGCGATCGCTTCCAGTTGCATTTCCATCGCGTCGAACAAATCTCCTTCTGTTTCCGTTCTCTGATAGTAGATTTCTAAAAGCCAAGGTTCCAAATTCTCCGGATTTAGAACTTGAAGTTGTGCGTGACGATTTTCCACCGCGTTCTTATGCGTTTTTCCGAAAAATTGATTCGAGATGGCCACATGACGTTCGTCGACTTGATACACCTGACTTACGATGGTCGCATTCGGAATTCCTTCTTTAGAGGACGTAACCATGATACTCGGTACAACTCCTTGCAAACAAGGTTGGATTTCTTCTAAGATCATTTCAATTTTTCTCCCGCTTTCGCTCCGGGCGATTGTTCAAACAATTCCGAAAGTTCGAACGTAATCGCGAACGCCGGTTTGATTTTGTATTTGGCCCAACCTTCTCCCGCTTTCGGTCCAAAAAATAGGGAGCTGGTTTCCGATCCCGCTTGTCGGATTTGATGCATGAGTTCGTAATCCTCTTCGGAACAATCACTCACTTGTTTTACAGTTCCTTTGAACTGTCTCGTTTTGAAAGAAGACATGTGGGCGACGGTTGTAGCGATCAAGCCGTTCTCCCGAATATCCTCCAAGCAGGCCTCTGCGACAACCTGAGGGACAAGCACCGTAATTTCCGTTTTGTTTTCGTTGTATCGGATTCCAAATCCTCTCGCAAAATGTGGTTTAAGATCCGCATTCCTCGTGGCGATGCTGATCGACAATGGTCCGCTGAATTCGCCTAAATCTTCTTGGGATAACATTTTACCTCCGTTGTTTTAAAAGTGGATTATCGTTTTCCGTCGGAGGATTCGGGGCAAGAAGAATTCTATTCCAAAGCTTGTGGGTGAAAAAAATGAGTTTCATTTAGTTGAATATTCAAATTATATAAAGTAACAGAAAGGGAGTGTTTGATTGAACTTTACGATTTGATTTTCTTGCGAGATGATAATTTGACCGGATGGAATTCGGAGTAGCTTTGGAGTGGTATTACGCTGAGAAAGAACGGTTTGGAAAAATCTCCTTTCTCTCTTTGAATCTGCTTTGGAGAATTCGAGTCGTTACGATAATTCCGGGATAACTTGAATCTTAAATTCCATCGAATTTTCTTGGAAATAAAGATCATCTTCCCTTTGTTCGATTCGTTTTGAGAATTCCAGAAGGAGTTCGCTCGAAAAAGAACCCCATTCTTCTTGCGGTGCGGGGTGGAGCAAAGAATTTCCTTGGATTCGCAATTGTTCCGGTTGGAACAAAACGAATCGACCCGGAGAATAGAAAAGTTTTTCCGATTCCCTTTTTCGGAATACGAAGATCGTGGTAGTTGGTTGGATAAAATTCCATTCGCCTGCACAAAGAGAGAGGTAAGGATATTCCGGATGAACTCCAGTTTCATTTTTACGAATTCTGGAAATGAAAAAATCCAGGAAGTGTGGGTCGTTCAACTCGGTGCCTTCGTGGAAGATTCGGCCACGAGAATCCATCTGATAAAAGTAGCTTCTTCTTTGACTCATAAAAATTTCCCCCATCCGGTAGATTCTTTGGGCCAAACGGTTTGAAACAGTAAAACGATGCGTAAAGACTGACTACAAAGACTTTTCTATTGACATCATACTTTCTCTTAAAATCATACCTTTTAACGGCGTCGTGGCCAAGTGGTAAGGCATGGCTCTGCAAAAGCTTGATCCCCGGTTCGAATCCGGGCGACGCCTGTCACTTTGTATCTGCCTGGATGGTGGAATGGTAGACACCCAGGACTTAAAATCCTGTGAGAGCAATCTCGTGCGAGTTCGAGTCTCGCTCCAGGTACCAAGGTTTTCCTTTTGCAAATTCTATCTCGTCTGCGGAATCACCGTGTCGCAGATCTTTCCGAAATCCAACTTTGGAAAATCCGCTCTTCCTTCCTTTTCAAATCCGGAGAACAAAATTCTAAAATCTCGGAAGAATACTCCGTCCGGAAATTCTTTCGGGTAGGTGTTCAACAGGAAATTCGGGATGAGGACCTCGTTTTTGCCCGGTTGTAAGAAACGTTCGATTTTTCCCAGATCTGCTTCTCCTTGTGCCCAATAGAGTTGATCCTGATCGAAGGAATCCCGAGAAACGATCGTGATTTCCACCTTTTTGGGTGGGTTCGTAGCATTCTCCGGAACGTGAATGGTAAAACTAAACGGAATCACTCGAGGGACCGGCGGATTGGGAAATCGATGCGTTAGACAACCTTCTACTTGAAATGGAAGAGACGCTTGCTCGACCGTGATGTTTGTCGCCGGGTTTTGAATTCCGATTTCGGAAAAATTAGGTTTTAGAAGATTCTTCTGAACCGTTTTTACGAGGTTCGGATCCGATGCCCGGACCCTTCGGTTATAGACTTCCAGAGGATTTAGATTCAATCGGGGAATCCAAAAAAGCCAGTAGAGGAAAAGTGGGATTCCGATCGCACCGAAGATCGAAAAGGAAAACTTTCCTCGAAATCGAAAGAACTTCGAATCCTCGGCGATTTCTCCGGCATTTTTTCGTTTCGGATCGTCTTCGGTCTTTTTTTGCATTTTCGAAGGGGAAGAAGAATCAGACGGAGGCTCCGATGAAAACTTGTTTGTTCCCGCGAGGAAGATTCCACAGAAGGCAAAGAAAGGAAGAAGAACCTCGTCGTCCAAAAGATAACACTGAAAAAATCCGGCCGGATAGAGACTTAGGATTCCGATCGTCAAAATAGATAGACTTCCGTTTTGATTCGGATCGATTCTAAAAAAACGATCCCATAACTTCCACCAAAACGAAAGAAACAAAATTCCCGAGAGGATTCCTCCCACTGCAACGAAATGAAGCAGGTCATTGTGCGCGTGTCCCCTCGGCGTGATATAGAGTTCATACCAGAGTTGTTCTTGTCCTTCGATCATCTTTGTCGATTCCTTCCAATGAGAATCCTTGTAATTTCCACCTCCGACTCCGAGAAGTAGATGATCTTTCACAAGAGGAATCGTATTCTTATAGATATAGTATCTTTGATTTTCCGTATTATGAACTTCGAATATTTGCGACACAGATCTTTGGATCAACCAGTTGTTTCGAAAGATATACGCGCCGGAGAAAAGTAGACAGAGAAGCCCGATCCCAAAGATCCATTTGGTTTTGCCCGTAAATTCCGGTATATTTTGTTTGAGTGAGAACGTTCCGTGTAACCCTGCGATGACGAGAAGGACAAAAACTCCCAACCAGATCGATCTGCTTTGGTTGAAAAAAAGGACGATCCACCCGCCGAGAAGAAGCGCGGTCCTTGCGTAAAACAAAAGATTCTTCTTTTCCTTCCCTCTTTGAAACCAATCCAAAAGTAGCCCCGGAAGAATTAGCCCCAAGAGTCCTCCATACGTTAGGTGCGTATTCATCATTCCGATCGGAAGATAGAGTTTGATCGGTCCAAGATTTCCCGAAAAATGTTGAAGACGATCGCCGGGTGCATAACGAAATCCGTTGGCGACGAACTTCCCGATTCTTACCTCCGAAAATAGACTGATCAGACCGAGAAGAATTGTGATCGTAGCACTCGCGTAGAGAAACCGGTTCAGAGTTTTTTGATTCTTTTTTTCGGACGCGATCAGATAAGAAGCCGGTAGAACCAAGAGCATCCAAAAATCCCCGAATTCGGATTGTTTGATGAATTTTTTAAAAAAGGGAGAATACGAATCCGCTTGTAGCAAGGAGGAAAAGAGCGTGAGAAGATACATTCCGAAAAAGATCAGAAAGAAACTTCGTATTCCTTTCCAATATCCCTTGTATTCTTTTTTGAAATACAAGAGGGGATAAGTGCTCGCAATCATTAGTCCGGCGAAAATCTGAGATACACTCACGGACTGCGGGAAGCTGAGCAAAAACAAACAAAGAGAAATCAGGGAGAGTCTTTCCCCATTCTTGATATATCCTTCTTTCAATGTCTGCTCCTCGGAAGTTCTTAAAAATTCCCTTAAAAAACCAATGACAGAGAAAGAATTCATTCTACCATTAGAAAAAAGAACTGATTCCGGGAATCAATCGAACAGATGGGAAAAACTATTCCAGCCAAGAAAAAGAAAACGGAAAAAAAAACCGATCCTGCTCCTTCCACTCGGGGCAAAAAATTATCAGTCGCTATCATCACTTACAACGAAGAAAGAAATATCGGTGCATGTATCGAATCGTGTCTGGAGATCGCCGATGAAATCGTGGTTCTCGATTCGATTAGTACGGATCGAACCGAAACGATTTCGAAATCGTATCCGAACGTTCGATTTTTCAAACAGAAATTCAAAGGTCATATCGAACAGAAGAATGACGCGATCGGACTTTGCAAATTCGACTGGATTCTTTCTTTGGACGCGGATGAACGAGTTTCTCCCGAATTACAACGTTCTCTTCGTAAGTTCAAAGAAGATCCGATCGAAAGTGATCGTAACGGGTTTCAAGTTTCCCGTCTTACTTTTCACATGGGACGATTTATCCGTTATTCCGGATGGTATCCTCAGTTTCGTTATCGCATCTTTAAAAAAGGAAATGCCCTTTGGGTCGGCGAAAATCCGCACGATTACATCAGCATCCAAGGAAAAGGCGGAAAACTTTCCGGGGATATCATCCACTATAGTTTTCGCGACCTCACTCACCAGGTGAATACGATCAACCAGTTTTCTTCGATTGTCGCTCTGACGAGACAGAGAAAGGGAAAACGTTTTTCAATTCTTAGGACGATCTACAAACCCTTTTCCAAATTCATCGAAACCTATTTTTTTAAATTCGGTTTTTTAGACGGCTTTCCCGGTTGGGTGATTGCGGTCTCGTCCGCATATTCCACGTTTCTCAAAGACGCTAAACAATACGAGCTCGAAAAAAAGATCATCGAAAGGCCGTCTAACGTGAAAGAGGGTTATGGGAGTTAAGTCTTTCTTTAAAAAATTCCTTTCCTTCTTTCGGAGAAGGAAAAAGAAAAAAGTTCACGCCGAAGAGGCGCCACCCGTTCGGGAAAGTTACGGATACAAACGGGAACTTTCCGAACTTAGGGAAAAGGCGGATCGTTTTTTTGTAACACGGAAGAAGGCGAACGGAATCGTTCATGAAACGAAATATTATAAAATTCTAAAGAACGGTCCAAAACTGTTTCGTCTTGAAGGAAAGGAAAAAAGTGGTCGGGAATATTCTCTCGTCGTTTCCACGGGAAATTTTTTGAGCTTACAAGGCGAAAAAATTTCCGGCGTTGTCTTTGTTCCGGAAGCGGAACTCAACCGAATTCTTTCCTACGAACACACGGATCTACAAAGCGTTTTTTCCCGGTTTCAACCCGAGGGGATCGCTGAAGATTTGAAGGTTTTATACGGAGAATCTGGTTCTTCCCAAGAATCTTGGAAAGACTTTTACATCTGGGAACCGATTTGGAAACAGCAGGTTCTCATCCGTCTGAAGCCGAGCCTTCTTGCGATTCTTCTCGTTTATATGGGTCCGGATTTCGAACAATTCTTCCAGTCGAATTCCACAAAAAGAATGAAGTCGATCGTTTCGGACGAATTGTATTTTTTAAACGTGAGCGGGAATCAAAAAGAAAATTCTCCTTATTCGGAAAATCTTTCGCTTCAAGATTTTGAAAAAGCAAAATCGGAATTCTTCCGAGTATTGGAACAGATACGAAAAAAAAGGGGTACAACCTAAGATGGACGTCAAAGAAATCGCTCTCGGTCAGATCCGGGATTCTATTTCCACCAAACAGAAATGTATCGATTTGATTTTAGAGGATATCACGAAAGCGGGCGAGCTTGTTTCCAAGGTTTTGCAGGCGGGAAACACTGTCTTTCTCTGCGGGAACGGAGGTTCTTCTTGCGACGCTTCTCATATCGCCGCGGAGCTCGTGGTTCGTTATAAATCCGGGAACGAAAGAAAAGCTCTTCCCGCGATGTCTTTTTCTGCGGATTCTGCGGTGTTGACCGCGTGCTCGAACGACTACGGTTATGAGGAAGTGTTCTCCAGACAAATCGAAGCCTTCGGTAGAAAGGGAGATCTGCTCATTGGACTTTCCACGAGTGGAAATTCCAAAAACGTTCTTCTTGCATTGGAAAAAGCGAAAACCCGAGGAGTCAAAACCATATCCTTGTTAGGCGGAGATGGCGGTAAGATGAAAAATCTGGCGGACTTGGACGTGATCGTTCCGAGCAAGGTCACCGCTCGAATCCAAGAATCTCATATTTTAATCGGACATATCCTCTGTAGCATCGTCGAATACAATCTTTTCAATCTCGAATAATCCAGTTTGTGAATTCTCCCGTAATCGAAATTTCCAATCTGAAGGTTTCCACACCCGGTCATCCGATTCTCAAAGGCATTGATTTCACGCTTCGAGCGGGGGAGGTTCATTGTATCGTCGGGGAATCCGGGAGTGGAAAATCCACTTTCGCTTCTTGTCTTTTAGGAATGACCGATCCGGAACTTTTTTTGAGATCGGATCGTTTTCAGTTTTTGGGAATGGACGCCCGTTATTTTACGGAAAGAGAATGGATGCCCCTTCGTGGCAAAAAAATCGCTCTCGTTCCTCAGAATCCTGTTTGGGGATTTCATCCGTATCGAAAGACTGGATCTCAAATTCTCGAAGCATTCTCCTTAACCAATCGTGAATTCGCGAACAAGGAAAAAGTCCTTCCTCTTTTGGAATCGATCTACATACACGATCCCAAACGCGCGTTTGACGGACTTCCTGGAAATCTTTCCGGCGGAGAAAGACAAAGGATTCTGATCCTTCTCGCCGCATATTCGGGGGCGGAGATCGTCGTCGCCGACGAACCGACTGCGGCTTTGGATTCGATCAGCGAGGCGGAAGCGTTAAAACTTCTCATGAAATTCCGAAAGGAAAAAGGACTTTCTCTCATTTTTATCACCCACGAAATCTCCATCGTCAAGGCAATCGCCGATACTATGAGTATCCTCTATCAAGGAGAATGGGCCGAGGTCGTTTCCCGCGGAAAAACCGGAGATTTGAATCCGAGTTCCGAATACGGAAAAAAACTGTTTGAACAGGGAAGCTGATCTTAGAAACTACTCGAGCGAATGATGGGTTATGCAGTCCTCCTAACACTGGTTTTATTTACCTTTCCGATTTTTGCCCAGAAATCCCCATTTATAATGGAGGAAATCGACGCGTCCTCGTTTCCGTCGATTCAACTTTCCATCCGGGATAAAAAACAATTCCCGATCGAAAGAGAAAACTTTCTCATCCGAGAATCTCGCGGTTCGGAAAACCGAACGGTTCTTCGTCCGAAGGTGACACGTAAAGAAGGCGCCAGACCGGTTCATACTGTTTTCCTCGTTCAGTCCGGAACGAGCCTGGAAGAAAACAATTTCAACACTCGTCTGATTCAAAAAATCATTCAGGCCAGCGGAGAAGAAGATCATTTTAGCTTTATCTTCTTTTCGGACGATCTCCTCGTCGTAGAAAAGGATCTGGATCGACAAACCGCACTCCTGAAGGCACGGGTTCCCGGTTCTCTCAGCAATCGGAATACGGGGGTCAACCTGGATCTTGTATTCCAAAAATTGAATACGATTTTAACGAGAGAATCCTATCTTGCACTTTTGGTTTCCGATCTCGACTACAGACTTCCTCCGGGACTCAGACAAGGTTTGTCCACTTCCGGTCTTCCCATTCAGGTTTTAGGAAAGCGCAATTTCGCAAACCAAGAACTCGTTCGAATTTATGGAGGAGAATTGTATGAGTTGGACGCTCCCGATTCCGTTTCCCGCTTTTTGACGGACTTGGAATACTTCCACAAACATCCCGCAGTGATTCAGTATGATTCTCCGTTTCAAGACGACTTTTGGAAAGGAGAAGGGGATTTTCTACGGGGAGATTGGGAATCCAGTCGAGGGGGAAAGTTTACCTACTCGTACAAACCCGGCGCGATAAAACAGCTTCGTTTTGTTTTTTTGAGTCCGGGCGTGTTTCTTCCCACGATCGGTTTTTTGGTCATTCTTACGTTGATCGGACTTTTGCTCTTGTTCAAAAAGGAAAAAGAACCGGAAGAAATCGTAGGCTCTACCAATGGAGAAGCGGAACGTAGGTTCCACGCGAGAGGGGAAGAACGGGAAGTTTATCAAAGAATGTACGGAGATCAGTTTCATTCTTCTCCCTATGCAAATCCGGAAGGAGTGTATGTGGCTCGTTCTCTTCCCGTGAACGAATCCGAGTTCGAGGCGGCGGAAGCCTATGACCTCGCGACCTTGATTCAGAAGGAAGGAAGAACTCCGGGAAAACAAATTCCGATTCGGAAAGCCGAAACGACCTTGGGCGCCGGAGATTTGTCCGATGTTTTGGTCGCCGATCCGAATGTGAGTAAACTCCACGCGAGAATTCGAAAGATTAAAAATCGGTTCGTTCTCTATGATCTTATCTCAGACGCAGGAACGTATCTCAACGGGAAGAAGGTTCTAAGACCACGGGTCCTCTATGATTTCGACGAGATCAGTCTGGGGAAGACGGTCTTCGTTTTTCGCGCGAGATAAGAATTTTCATTCTTCCAAATTCATTCCAATTCGCTTAGAATAGATCCGGGTAGACGAAAAGACCCGATTTCCCAACGATGGAAATACAGACGGATGCGCTCTTTCTCTTTCCGAGAATTCCATCCAATCCACAAATTCCGAAAGAATTTCTTTCGGGGAGACAGAATCCAAAATGAAGACAATGTTCGAAAAAATCTGGGAAGACCATCTAGTCGGGGAACTGGATGGAGGATCGTATATCATTTATATTGACCGTCATCTCATCCACGAAGTCACCAGCCCCCAGGCTTTTGAAGGAATCAAAATCGCGGGAAGAAAGGTGCGCCGTCCGGAAGCGACGTTCGCAACGATGGACCATAACGTTTCCACAAGAACCAGAGACATGAGTCTCGCCGATCCGATCTCCGCGATCCAAATGCAGACTTTGAAAAAAAACTGCGATGAAAACGGAATCCGTCTCTATGACTTTCAAAATCCGGACCAAGGAATCATTCACGTCATCGCTCCGGAAATGGGTCTGACCCATCCCGGGATGACCATCGTATGCGGAGATTCTCATACGTCCACTCACGGCGCTTTCGGAGCCCTTGCTTTCGGGATCGGGACGAGCGAAGTGGAACACGTTCTTGCGACTCAAACCCTCGTTCAGAAAAGAGCGAAGACTATGGAGATCCGCGTGGACGGAAAACTCTCCGATAAGGTTACGGCAAAAGACATCATTCTTGCGATCATCGGTAAGATCGGAACGGCCGGAGCCACCGGTTACGTAATCGAATACCGTGGTTCCGCGATCCAAGCTCTCAGCATGGAAGCTCGTATGACGATCTGCAATATGTCGATCGAAGCGGGAGCAAGAGCCGGCCTCATAGCTCCCGATGAAACTACTTTCAACTATATCAAAGGAAAAGACTTTGCTCCGAAGGGTGCGGAATGGGATCTCGCGGTTAAAAAATGGAAACACTACGTCACAGACGAAGGTGCGAAGTTTGATACCACCGTGATTTTACACGCCGACGAAATTGCACCTATGGTGAGTTGGGGAACTTCTCCGAGCCAAGTGATTTCCATAAAGGGTGTTGTGCCGGATCCAAAAGACGCGACCGATCCCGTTGAAAAAATCGGAATCGAATCCGCGTTGAAATACATGGATTTAAGACCGGGACAAAAGATCGAAGAAGTAACGATCAACAAAGTGTTCATCGGGTCCTGTACGAATTCCAGAATCGAAGATTTGAGAGCGGCGGCGGCCACTATCAAAGGCAAAACAGTTTCCTCAAAAGTGCAAGCGATCGTCGTTCCTGGATCGGGAAGAGTGAAACGTCAGGCGGAACAGGAAGGTCTAGATAAAATCTTCACTGCGGCGGGTTTCGAATGGAGAAATCCGGGTTGTTCCATGTGTCTTGCGATGAACGACGACGTTCTCGAACCGGGAGATCGTTGCGCTTCCACCTCCAATCGTAACTTCGAAGGTCGTCAAGGGAAGGGCGGTCGAACGCACCTCGTTGGTCCGGAAATGGCCGCGGCCGCGGCGATCGAAGGTCACTTCGTGGATATCCGAAACTGGAAATAAGGAATAGAATTAAGAATTATGAAAGCATTTACTACTCTTAGCGGAATCGCGGCCTTACTCGATCGACCCAATGTGGATACGGATCAGATCATCCCAAAACAATTTTTGAGAAAGATAGAACGAACCGGATTCGGGGTTCATCTTTTTCACGACTGGAGATATTTAGACGACGCAGGAACCAAGCCCAATCCTGAATTCTCCTTAAACCAGGATCGTTACAAAGGCGCCATTATCTTAGTAACGAGAGACAACTTCGGTTGCGGCTCTTCCAGAGAACACGCTCCTTGGGCCTTGGAAGACTACGGTTTCCGTTGTATCATCGCTCCTTCTTACGCGGATATTTTTTTCAATAACTGCTTTAAAAACGGAATGCTTCCGGTGGTTTTAAAATCCGAAGAAGTGGAAGAATTATTTCAGGCCGTTTCTTCTCAGGCGGGTGCGAAGATTACGATCGATCTGGAAAAACAAACCGTTACCGGACCAACCGGAAAAGTGTTCACTTTCGAAGTGGATTCTTTTCGAAAATACTGTCTTTACAACGGACTCGATGATATCGGGCTTACTCTCAAACACGAATCCAAAATCGGAGAGTTTGAAAAAAAGCAGAAAGAAGTTGAACCTTGGTTGTACGCTATATAATTCTGCACAAATCATATGTTTGATGAAATCTCCCGTTCGATCGACGAGTTTGGAAACAGTTTCCTTGGCGCTCTGAATAACATTCAGAAATCGTTTGGACGGGAACTCAGCGTTGCAAAGCCGGTAAAAGAAACGATCCTTCAGATGATCGGAAACACTCCGCTCATCCGTTTGAATCAGATCGGTTCTCATATTCCCAATGTGGAATTTTATCTCAAGGCTGAGTTCTGCAATCCTACCGGTTCCGTGAAAGACAGAACGGCTCTTTCCATGATTCTTTCCTCCGAAAGAAGAGGAGAATTGAAACCGGGAGGTCAGATTATCCAACCCGGATACAATTCCACAGGGCTGAGTCTGGCTTGGATCAGTACGATTCGACAATATAAATTTCGTTGTTTGGTCGCCGGGGACACCGATCCTCAAAAGATCAAGGATCTCCAGACGTTCGGTGCTCACGTCGAAATTCTTCCCGAAGCAAAGGGGAATTGGGACGAGGCTCTTTTGAAAAAAGCGAGAGAGATCAAAGAGAAAGAAAAAAGCACCGTAATCTTAAACGAATACACGGATATGGCCAATACAAACGCACATTATCTTTTTACCGGCCCTGAAATTTGGAGAGACCTCGCGGGCAACGTGGACGCGTTTGTCGCGGGTGGCGGTTCCGGAGGAACTCTTTCCGGAGCGGGACGTTTTTTAAAATCCAAGAAGTCTTCGATTCGAGTGATCATGGGTGTGAGTCAGAAATCCAGGTTCATTCGAAAGATGGTGCAGAATGAAACTTCCATTCACCTTCCGGAATCCTTTGATCCAAAGATTGTGGATGAGTATGTGGGCGTCGACCGGGAACAAGCGCTTCTCTATCAATCCGATCTCTATCAAAAAGAAGGAATCTTCGCGGGCACAACAACGGGAACTACGCTTGCGAGTGCGATCCGATTTGCGGAAAGTCTTCCGACCAGGGACGATCAAAAATCTCAGGTCTACAGAATCGTAGTCCTATCTCCGGACCGGTTTTGAAGGAACAAAAATTTTCCGATTCTTTGGAAGAATTGGAAGCCGTTCGCAAAGAACTCGAGCGGGAAAAAAAAGAAGAAGAAACTCTTTTCTCAAAAGATTGGCTTTCCCGCTCTTTGCCGGAACGGATTCAACTCGGAATCACGTTATACCCTCTTGTCTACGAAGAACAATCCATCGGTCGAGACGGGAGTTGGATTCTTACCTTTCGATTTCCGGAACAGGAAGAATATCCGTCCAAGTTTCAATCGGGCGCACCGATTCAAATCGGGAAGGAAGAGGATCGTGCGCGCACCATTCTCGTTTCCCTTCAGAAAGAAAGAATCCGAATCGCAATCGACGAAGTGCCGGAATGGGTCGAGGAAGGAAAGTGTCATCTCGATCTGTTACCGGATGAAACTTCTTACAAAGAAATGTTTCGTGCCTTGGATATCGTAACCGACGCGAAAAAAGGAAGTCGATTGTATACGAATCGGGAACTTCTTCTCGGATATGGAAAAGCGGATAAGATCTCCCTACGAGAGGCTGATAAAACTCGAGTTCAGGGAAGAATGAATTCTCGTCTGAACGAATCTCAGAAGAATGCGGTGTTACACGCCGTTCTTTCCGAAGACGTCACGATCATCCACGGTCCGCCCGGAACCGGGAAAACTACAACGTTAACCGAAATCGTAAGTCAACTCGTTGCGGAAGAAAGAAAAATTCTCGTCTCCGCGCCGACACATTCCGCCTGCGATCTTCTTGTGGAATCCATTTCCGAAAAAGGAATTCCTGTTTTACGTCTTGGACATCCCGCCAGAGTTTCGGAGACGGCTCTCCATTCGACATTGGACTATAAATTGTTCCATCATCCCGACGGCAAATTGTTAAGCGAATACAGAAGGGAAGTTGTAGAAATCTCCAAACAAGCAAAAAAATACAAAAGAAACTTTGGAGAAAAGGAAAGAGAAGAAAGAAAGTCTCTTTTTCAGGAAGTTAAGGAACTCAAAAAAACGATTCGAACGATCGAGTCCGGTCTGATCGACAGCCTCGTTTCCTCTCATCCTGTGATCGTTTCGACTCCGGTCGCTTCAGCGAAAGGAATTTTGGATGGAAGAGTTTTCGATTATTGTGTGTTAGACGAGTGTTCGCAAGCGCTCGAGCCGGCCTCTTGGATTCCAATTTTAAAATCGGATCGCGTGATTCTCGCGGGAGACCACAAACAATTGCCGCCCACTTTGTTTTCAGAGAAGAATACTCTGGAAGAGACATTGTTTGAAAAGGCCGCTGAGAGACTTGCAGACTCCGAACGCGTTTTTCTTCTCGACACTCAGTACCGAATGAAGGACGAAATTGCCGAGTTTTCTTCCCAAGAGTTTTATTCTAACCTTTTGAAATCCGGTCGCCCGTTGGAGGAAAGGACTTCCGATTTTCCGGAAGACTTTCCGTTTCTCCATTCTTTCCAATGGATCGATACTGCCGGAACGGACAGCGAGGAAGTATCCGTAGAAGAAAGTTTGACTAACCCGTTCGAAGCGGATCTACAGATTCGGATCTGCGTTTTGTTAAGCGAACACGGTTGGTCCGAAGAAGAGATCACAATCCTTTCTCCCTACCGCGCTCAAGTCCGATTGATTTCCGAAAAGTTGAAAGAGTCAAACCTTCCGAAGATTCGAGTTTCCACGATCGATTCCTTCCAAGGACGGGAGAACCGTTGTATTCTTCTTGGTTTTGTCCGTTCCAACGAAGAAGGAAAATCCGGGTTCTTAAAAGAATCCAGAAGGATCAACGTGGGAATGACAAGGGCGAGGGATCTTCTTCTTTGTATAGGAGACAGTTCTACACTTTCTTCGGACGCATTTCTCTCTAAACTGATTCAATTTGCCGAAGAAAGGGAAGTGTTTCGAACCGCTTGGGAATTTTTGTAAACATCGATTCGGTTTAAGATTGTTTCGACTTCGTTTGCTGGGAGACGCTTTCGGTCACGACGCTACTGAAGATGGCTTCGTCGATAGATTGGTCGGAACTCTTTCGACCCGGTCGCGATGGAGATGGATTCTGGTCAGGAAACGTTTGGGCTGAAGCGCCAGAGTTTGATTGCGATCCATTTTTTTCCGAGTTACTTTGTCGGAACAATTAATGAGCTGTGGAATGAAAAATGGATCTTAAATTGAATCCTACGTTTTCGGCTACGTATTTGCTAAAGAATTTTTGTTGAGAATTTACGATATTTGTTATATACGGAACTTTGGATTCTTTCTGTTGTTTTTTTCTTGAAGAGCGGAATTTCTTTATCTACAAGTTGTGAAGGCACGGAAGCGAGAGAAGTCTTTTGTTAGAGCTCCTACAAAATGAAATTTTTCTTGCAGAATTCTGTTTCTTCTGATACCGAAAAGTCTCCCGATGATTTCCGCCACCCACCCCTCCACCCAAGTTCAGGGTGGGGCGCGCGAAATTTTACGGAAAAACGTCGGAATTCCTACAGATTTCCAATGTAAAAAAATACAAAAAATTAAAAACGATATTTTTAATCTGAAAATTTGAACTCTTTTCGAATTTGAATTCCATAAACATTACCACTTTAAGATATTCTTAAATACAAAAAAGCTGATAAAGAATAAGAATAAACTCGAAAGAACGTGGGAAAAGAAAATATGATAGGAGGATTGATCGCCGCAAACGAATTTTAAACAAAGGTTGGCAAGGGCTAAACTAAAAATCGAAAGCACCGCCGAGCTTAAAATCGGGTTTCCCGGATTTCCATTTCTCAAAATAAAAAGTCCGCTTCCGCACAGAAGAATACTGGAGAAAAAAATAGTCGCCGAACACCTACCTACGTGATGGCTGAATTCATGATCTTCTATGATATCCCAGGCATACAATCCTCCTGAGTAAAGCACCCAAATCAGACCAAGGAGAATCGGAAGTTTAGAAGATTTCGAAAACGATTCTTCCGGAAATCTCAATTGAAAAAGAATCCAATACGCACTGAAGCCAACGATTCCGATCCAAAGAAAATCGGGAAACAAAGTTGGAATATGAATCATAGGTGCTGTGATCGGGTACAGTGATAAAAAGAGGAGAATCAAGCCGATCCCTAAAAGCGGGAACAAGACGACAAAAGATCCCCAGACGTTTCTTCTCAAAGGAGGTTCTGCCGCCATTTTCTGGATTAAGGATTCGGTTCTTTGTTCTTTACTCAACATATTCTAAGTTATAATATTGGAAATTTTCCAATTTTAAAGAATGGTTGGACAATAAATTCTTCCTGCTTCAAGCTGGAATGGAATCGGGTTCAACTGTTTCTATATTCGAAGGTCCCAAGCAATTAGTTACATGTCAGCTAAAAAAGAAATCTGGGAAGAATGTACAAATCTCCTCGCAAAGGCTCGAGAAGGGGATCCAACTTCGTATGAAAAATTTCTGAGACTTGTAACCGGAGTCCTTCGTTCGTATCTATCTCCACGTATCAACAATGCCGAGGACCGAGAGGATCTGGTCCAGGAAATCTTAATCGGACTCCATAAGGCTCGGGATTCGTATCGCGCGGAACGTCACCCGGCCCCTTGGGTTTTTGCGATCGCACGCTACAAAACCATCGATTATCTCCGAAAAAGAAAGGTCGGCGATCGCTATTTTACCACGGACAATCTGGAACTCTTCGCCTCTCCGGAACCGGTCGAAGAGGAAGAACCGGAAAAGGCGCGGGAAATTCTAAGGGAATGGCTTTCCGTCTTGGATGAAAGGCAGAAGCAGATTCTGACTCATCTCAAACTCGACGGAATGAGCGTGAGAGAAGTTTCGGAAAAAACCGGGCTTTCCGAATCAAATATCAAGGTAATCACCCACCGCGCGGTTCAAAAGATTCGAAAGCATTTTTCCCTCGATCTCTGACAAAACTGCAACCAAACGAGTCCAAGATATAGCATGTCTTCTCCTCTTTCCAACGGCGTCAGCGTAGAATTTTTAGATTCTATTTCCTCGATTCCCAAGGAAGAATGGAATTCCATCTCCGATCCTAAAAATCCGTTTTTAGAATACGACTTTTTACATTCCCTGGAAGTTTCCCGATCTATCGGCTCGAACACTTCTTGGATTCAGAAGTATTCTGTTCTCAAATTGGAAGGGAGTTTTTCTGCGGTCATTCCTCTTTTTCTCAAGTTCGATTCCTATGGGGAATATATCTTCGATTTTCAGTGGGCCCAATTCTTCGCTCAAGCTGGATTGAGCTATTATCCCAAAGGTCTCGTGGCGATTCCGTTTACTCCGGCAAATGGAAAAAGAATTCTTCATAAGAATGAGTTAAGCCTGGAAGAAGTTTGTTCTTATATGATTCCGGAGCTCCTTCGTTTTTCGGAAGAAGAAGGACTTTCCGGTGTTCACTTTCTCTTCTTAGAAAAAGAAGAATCGGAAGTCCTGGAAACGTTCGGCTTCGCGACTCGACTTTCTCACCAATATCACTGGACCAATCCAGGTTATGGAAGCTTTGACGATTACTTGAGCGCGATGAAATCCAAAAAACGAATGCAGATCAAACGGGAACGTGAGATCGTTCGGAGTTACGGACTTGATATCAGAATTATCGAAGGAGACCGGATTTCCAAGCCGGATATGAATGCTATCTGGCGTTTTTATCAGGACACACATTCCAGAAAATGGGGCTCCGCTTATCTCAATCGCGCCTTCTTTGATTCCGCGTTTGCTACGTTTCGAGATCGGATCGTTTTGGTTCTTGCGTCCCGGGACGGGGAACCGATTGCGGGAACCTTCAACCTTAGAAAGGGTGATTTTTTATACGGAAGATATTGGGGTTGTCTCGAATACCATTCTCACCTTCATTTTGAATGTTGTTTTTATCAATTGATCGATTATGCGATTCGTGAGAAAATCAAGGTCTTTGAGGCGGGCGCTCAGGGAGAACACAAGTTTCTTCGTGGATTTCCGGCGATGCCGACTTATAGTTCGCATCGGATTTTTCATCCGGGCGCTCGAAATGCGATTGAACGTTTCCTAAAAGAAGAAAGACTGCACATGCAGGAAATGATTCAAGAAACAAACGAGCACTCTCCGCTCAAGGAATTTTCAAACGAAACATTCTT
This sequence comes from Leptospira stimsonii, assembly GCF_003545885.1. Lineage (NCBI taxonomy): Bacteria > Pseudomonadati > Spirochaetota > Leptospiria > Leptospirales > Leptospiraceae > Leptospira > Leptospira stimsonii. Next base: position 249,986 of record NZ_QHCT01000002.1, on the reverse strand, counting down.
CCGAGACAACGCGATCGCAGAGAAAGGGAGTCTAGATCCATGAGCGAGATCTTTCGATTCGACACGGAAGAACAGACGTTAACCAAGGAGAAGGTCAAACTCAAACGTCCTTCCAAATACAGAGTTATCATACTCAACGACGATTTTACTCCGATGGAATTCGTCGTTTGGATTTTACAGGTAGTCTTTCACAGAACGAGAGCCGAAAGCGAACAGATCATGTTAAAGGCGCATATCACCGGGAAAGCGTTATGCGGCGTTTATTCGCACGATGTGGCGCGAACCAAGGTCATACAAGTTCAACAATTGGCGGATCAACACGGATACCCACTTCATTGTACGATGGAAGTGGAAGAAGGAGAAGAAGAATCATGATTCTTACGGAAGAAATGGAACGGACCTTACGAAAGGCTTGGGAAGAAGCAAAACAAAGAAGAAACGAATTTATCACTCTCGAACACATCCTTCTTGCGTTGACCTATGATACAGTCGGAAAAGAGGTTTTGGAAGCCTGTGGAGCCGATATCGAAAAACTAAAGAAAGATCTGAGTCAATATCTCGATAGCGAACTCGAATCCTTTCCGGAAACCTCCGGAGACGTAGATCCGATTTATACGATCGGAGTTCAACACGTTCTACAGCTCGCCGAGTTTCACGTCCAATCCACTCGCAATAAAAAGATGGATGGGGGAGATGTTCTCGCGGCTTTATTCAGAGAAGATCAATCCAACGCAGTGTATTTTCTCGGCTCACAGGATATTTCCAGATTGGACGTCGTTCGTTATATCTCTCACGGAATTCGCAAAGACAATCAGAATCGAGAAAAAGAAACTCTGGGGGAAGAAGGAGAAAAAGTTTCCGATCCTCTCAAAGCCTTTTGTGTGGATCTTACGGCGAAGGCCAGAGAAGGAAAGTTGGATCCTATGATCGGACGCGCGGACGAACTGGATCGGACAATTCACATTCTTTGCAGAAGAAGAAAGAACAATCCTATCTTTGTAGGAGAGGCGGGAGTCGGTAAAACTTCCATCGTCGAAGGACTTGCGCAAATGGTCGTGGACGGAAATGTTCCGGAACCGTTGAAGAACCTAAAAGTTTATTCTCTCGACATGGGACTCTTACTCGCGGGGACTAAGTTCCGAGGAGAATTTGAAGAGAGACTCAAGAATGTAGTCACTCAGATCACGGCGCAAGACGATCACGTTCTTTTTATAGACGAAATCCATACGATCATCGGAGCTGGCGCGGTATCCGGCGGTTCTTTGGACGCTTCGAATCTCCTAAAACCCGCCCTTTCCAGCGGTGAACTTCGTTGTATCGGGACGACGACTTACAAAGAATACAAAACTATATTCGAAAAAGATCATGCTCTTTCCAGAAGATTCCAAAAGGTGGAAGTAGGCGAACCTTCGATCCCCGAAACGATAGAGATCTTAAAAGGACTCTTGGGAAAATACGAAACCTTTCACAAGGTGAAGTATTCCGCCCCTGCAGTGGAACAAGCCGCCGAGTTGTCCGCGCGTTATATTCTGGATCGAAAACTTCCGGACAAGGCGATCGACCTTTTGGATGAGGCGGGTGCTCGCGTTCGGCTTCGTGAGAGTGGGAAAAAAACCGTGACGGTAAGAGAAATCGAAGAACTCGTTTCTAAAATAGCGAAAGTTCCTTCCGTTACCGTCAAAGCCGACGATCGTGAAAAGCTCAAGAATTTAGACGAAGAATTAAAAGCCAAGATCTACGGACAAAATTCCGCGATCGATCAACTCGTACAATCGATTCGACTTTCCAGAAGCGGACTTTCCGAACCGGGAAAACCCGTGGGTAGTTTTCTCTTTGCGGGACCGACCGGGGTTGGAAAGACCGAGCTGACTCGTAAATTAGCGGAGATTCTCGGAGTGGAACTCATTCGTTTTGATATGAGCGAATACATGGAAAAACATACCGTTTCCCGATTGATTGGATCTCCTCCCGGTTACGTAGGTTTTGAACAAGGCGGACAATTGACCGATGCGGTGCATCGAAATCCTCACTGTGTCCTTTTGCTCGATGAGATCGAAAAGGCTCATGAAGACATTTATAATATTCTTCTCCAGATTATGGATCACGCAACACTTACGGACAACAACGGAAGAAAATCCGATTTTCGTCAGGTGATCCTCGTGATGACCACTAACACTGGAGCTCGGGAACGTTCTACAAATCCAGTGGGTTTTGGAAATGACCTTTTGGAAGACAGAAGTCTCAAGGCGATCGAAAAACAATTTTCTCCGGAGTTTCGGAACCGTCTCACAGCGGTGATCGAGTTCTCTTCTCTCAGTCAGGAAAATGTAACCAAAGTAGTTGCAAAACAGCTTGCTCTTTTACAAGAGCGTCTGAATTCTAAACAAATTGAATTGGAATTTCAGGATGATGTTCTCAACTACATCGCTGAAAAAGCGTATACACCCGAGTTCGGAGCTAGGCCCGTCCAGAGATGGATCGACACTCATATCTCAAAAAGAATCTCGGAAGAAATTCTATTTGGAGAATTAAAATCGGGCGGAAGGGCGAAACTCGTTGCCGGAAAAGAGGGAATCGAAATGGAATTTTCTCACGGCAAAAAATCCTAAATTAAAAAATCGATCCGGGATCCGATGAAACAAAATTATGCACGTATCATACTGATACTTCTCCTCTTTTCCTGTAAGGACGTTCCTCTTTCGATTGAAGGGAGGAAGGTTTCCACAGACTTACTCGTAACCCCTTCTAATCAAAGAAAGCATACCGATTATTTTAGCGAGAGTAAGAATCTGATGATCGCTTCCGATTCGATCGAAGCGACCGCGGCGGGAATCGAAGTGGGAAAGTTAGGTGGGAACGTCGTCGACGTCGTTGTAGCGACTTCTTTTGCGATTTCGGTTACGAGACCTCATTCTACCGGATTGGGAGGAGGAGGCTTTCTTGTCCTCTATCTGAAAGAATTTTCGGAACCGATCGCGTTTGATTTTCGTGAAAGGGCACCGAGCGCGGCCTCCCGTAATATGTACAAACGAAAACCGAAGGAAGATTCTCTTTTTGGATTTCGAGCGGTAGGTGTTCCGGGTAACGTTGCGGGTTTGATTCAGATCCACAAACGATATGGTAGACTTTCCTTAAAAGCGGTGATCGCGCCTGCGATTCGTTTAGCGGAGAATGGATTTCCGGTTTATCCGGATTTATTTACTGCGATTCAGAAATCATCGAAAGACATGGACGAGGAAATGAAGGGAATCTTTCTTCCGAAAGGGAAGGTTCCCGAAGTCGGGTCCCTGCTTGTTCAAAAAGATCTTGCAAACACTTTGAAATTGATCTCCGAAAACGGAGAAAGAGAATTTTACCAAGGTAAAATAGCGGGTTCGATCGTAGGTGCGATGAAAAAGAACGGAGGTTTGATCACCTCTCAAGATCTAAAAAATTTCCGGGTGATCGAAAAGAATACGCTAAAATCATCTTACAGAGGTTATACGATCTATACGATGCCTCCGCCTTCTTCCGGCGTTCATCTTCTTACGATGTTATCGATGATAGAAACCAAACCTCTGAAGGAATTGTACGATAAGGACGCGGCGGGTTATTATCATTTTATGGCGGAGGCGATGCGCCGAGGATACGCAGATCGCGCGATTCTCGGCGGGGATCCGCAGTTTACGAAAATTCCGATCGATCGTCTTCTTTCCAAAAAATATGCGCAGGAAAAGATTTCTGACTTTGATCCCAAACTTGCGTCGAGCAGTTCTTCTTTTTTAAAAGACTTAAACTTTGGTGTGGAATCTCCTCAAACAACTCATATTTCCGTGATGGATAAGGATGGAAATTCGGTCTCAACGACACAATCGATCAATTTTCGTTTTGGAGCCTCGGTCGTAGTTCCAGGTTATGGAATTGTCCTGAACGATACAATGGATGATTTCAGTCGCGCTCCAGGAGAACCGAATGTCTACGGTCTGATCGGTGCAGAAGCGAATTCGATTCTGCCTAAAAAAACTCCGCTGAGTAGTATGTCTCCGACTCTCGTCTTCAAAGGCAACGAGCCGTTCTTGGCGACGGGAGCACCCGGTGGTTCTTATATTGTGAATGCTGTTTTACAATCCTTGGTTTATAATTTGGACTTTCGGTTGACCTTGTATGAATCCGTCGCACGGGGTAGAGTGCATCATCAATTTTTTCCGGACGCGGTTTTTATCGAAAAGTCGGTGAACGAAAGAAACGTATTCGATGGGCTTTCCTCGAGGAAACACGATATTCGAATCGCTCCGAACTTTGCGAAATTATTTTCGGTCAAAAGAGAGAACGGAATGCTCTATGGAGCTTCCGATCCACGTGGAGAAGGGGCCACAGGCGGACTTTGAAAACAAAAGAATTTACTCAATCTAAGATCGACGAAGTTTCACTGGAGATTCTTCTCCGTCACGCTGTAAAAGCAAAACACGGATTGGAAAAGGAAAGTATGCGAGTCAATCCAGACGGAACCCTTGCAAGAACTCCCCATCCGGAACATCTCGGTTCGAGTCTTACCAATCATTACATCAAGACCGATTTTGCGGAACCACAACTCGAATACGCCACACATCCCCGTCCTCGAATCGAAGCCAATATTCGAGAATTACAAGATCTGCATATATATACGATCCGAAAATTAAACAACGAATTGATCTGGCCTTTTAGTATGCCACCGATTCTCCCGGCGGATGAAAACGAAATCCCGCTCGGACAATACGGAAGTTCGGCGAGCGGAAAATGGAAGACGATCTATCGCAATGGACTGGGACTTCGATACGGAAGAAGAATGCAAACGATCTCCGGAGTTCACTATAACTTTTCTTTTTCCAATATTTTTTTGAGACAGTTTTTAGGAAAGGACGTGTCCCATTTTACAAAGGAAGAAATCTCTTCTTTGTATTTGCACGTGATCCGAAACTTCATGAGAAGGGTTCACTATTTAACCTATCTCACCGGCTCCTCTTCCGTTTTTGATTCCACCTTCCTCCCCAATCCCGGGGATTTCAAGTTTGAAAAACATAAGAATTTTACGCTCTATTCTCCGTATGCGACTTCGCTTCGGATGAGCGAGATCGGTTACACGAGTAAGGTTCAAGATACATTAGGAATTCATTATAATTCTTTGGCGGAATATGTCGATCGGATGTGTTATGCGGTTCACACGCCGTATGAGAAATATGAATCTTTTCCGAAATCACCGGATGCTCAACTCAATCCGAATTATCTTCAGATCGAAAACGAATTCTATTCCCCCGTACGTCCGAAACAAGTTCCCAAAGGTGATGAAAGGCCTCTGGACGCGCTTTTAAGAAGGGGAATCGAATACATAGAAATTCGATCCCTGGACATCGATCCGTATTCTCCCTTGGGGGTTTGTAGACACAATCTCGCGTTCACCCAGTTGATTCTTCTGGATTCTCTTTTGACTCCGTCTCCTTCCATCGACGCGGAGGAGAACGAAATCCAGAAAGAAAATCTGAGTAAGGTTATTTGGGAAGGAAGAAATCCCGAACTCAAAGTGAGAGTCGGAAATTCCGAAAAGAACTTTCAACAGACGGGAGCGGAATATTCGGAATCATTACGACACTACGCAAAAATTTTGGATCTACACACGGGAAGAAAAACGTATCAGGAAGCAATCGACTTTCAGATCAAAAAATGGAAGAATCCGGAGAAAACTCCTTCCGGAAAATTGTTATGCGAAATTCTAAAACGTGGGATCGAATTTAGAGATAAGGGAATGGAACTCGCGAGAGAAAATAGAAGAGCCCTTTCTTATATGGAATATTCTCCGGGAACTCTTATGAAGATCGAAAAGGAATCGCAAAGATCCTTTCAGGAAAAAGAACAATTAGAGAAAGAAGAATCTCAAACCCATTATCCCACAGTCAAACTATGCAATCACTGAAATTGAAATCGGGAGAATTTCTCTCGCCCGATATTTTCACCCTAAAGGATTTTGAAGATCTGGAGATCTCAACTCAAATCGTAATTCGCGATGCTCTCAACCGAGGTCTCGAAGTTGAAATTCTGGATCGAAAGAATCATTTTCTTCGGTTAAAAAATTCTTCCGGACACGTTCAGTATGTCAAAGAAGCCTCGAAAACCGGACTCGATTCCTATATGACCTTTCTCGTAATGGAGAATAAAACGATTTCGAAAATCGTAATGGACGAAGCCGGTCTTCTCGTTCCGGCCGGTGACAGTTTTGGGGAACCGGATTCCGCGCTTTCATTCTGGAAAACGCATATCGATAAGAAGATGGTTGTAAAGCCCGTGACCACGAACTTCGGAATCGGAATCACGATTCTTCAACCGAATGCGTCGATCGACGACGCAAAAAAAGCCGTTAAAATCGCCTTCAATCATTCAGAATCCGTGATCGTGGAAGAATTTGCGGAAGGAAACGAGTATCGTTTTTTAGTGATCGGTGATGAAACCGTAGCCGTTTGTAATCGGATTCCGGCTAACGTTACGGGAGACGGTAGACATACGATCGAAGAACTCGTCGCCTTAAAAAACGAAGATCCGAGACGAGGAGTTGGACACGTTACTCCCCTTGAAAAAATTCAACTCGGAGATACGGAACTCGACGTTCTGGAACAATCCGGTCTTGCGAAGGTTTCCATTCCTAAAAACGGAGAAAAAATTTTCCTTCGTAAGAATTCCAATATCAGCACGGGCGGTGATTCGATCGACGTAACGGATCTTGCGAATTCTTACTATAAAGATCTTGCGGTGAAGGCCGCGAAGTCGGTCGGAGCAAAGATTTGCGGAGTGGATATCATTCTTAAGGATTTGCAAACAAAAGGGGATTATCGAATTTTAGAATTGAACTTCAACCCCGTCCTTTACATCCATAACTATCCGTATGAAGGAAAAAACAGGGACGTTGGAAATAAGATATTAAATTTACTGGGCTTCTAAGAAGCTCTTTTTCGTTTTACGTATGTGACGATGTCCCTTGACTCGTACATTTGCGTGGAGTCGTCCACGAGAAAAGGAACCTGACTTTTTCCACCAAGACGGACTACCTCGTCGCGGCCGGGGGTTCCCCGGCTCGCTTCCACGAGTTCATAGTCTTTTCCGGGAACAAGTCCCATCTTCGAGAACTCATCACGAACATAGGCGCAGTAGGGGCAACCAAGAAAGTGATAGAGCTTCATCATGCGGGGATGGTTCCCACTTTTTTCTGAAGATCACCTGACTTCGCCATCTCGACTACGATGTCGTGACCGCCGATAAATTCTCCATTGATATAGAGTTGAGGAATCGTCGGCCAGTTCGCGAAGTCTTTGATTCCTTGGCGAATCACTTCGTCGGAAAGAACGTTAAAGGAGCCGTACTGAATTCCCAAACTTCTGAGAACGTTGGCAACGCCCGCCGAAAATCCGCACATCGGCGCATCAGGGGTTCCTTTCATAAAAAGGAAAACCTTATCGGAGCCTACTAATTCTTCAATCTTCTGTTTTACCGCTTCGTTCATTCTTGTGTCCTCGTTTCCAGTGCAAGCGCGTGCACTTCTTGTTTTAGTTCTTCTTTTAGAGTTTCATAGACCATTCTATGTTGTTCTAAAATGGATTTACCTTCAAATCCTTTGTAAATCACAACTGCCTTGATATGTACTCCATCCTTGTAAGGATCGAGTATCGTTACCTTAGAATCGGGAAGACCGGATTCTATTTTATTTTTAATTTCATCGATTGTCATCGTTCTTTCTTTAGACCGAATCCCTTCCATCGTTCGATTTCCGAGTTCTTAGATTTAGCATTTTCGATCCCGTTTTTGTTACAATCCGAATTTACTCGTTTTCTCCGGTTTCGAGAACGATCGCGTGAAGTCCGCGGTCGATCCAGGGTTTCAGAATGGAATATACCTCTCTGTGCTGTTCCACTTTAGACTTACCCGCAAACGCAGTGGAAAACAAAACGATCCTGATATGAGTTCCTTCTTTCCTGCTGGTCGGGTTTCCGGCATGGCCCGAGTGCTCTTCGCTGAAATCGACCACTTCCAATTTCGAAGGATGGAATTCACGGTCCAGTCGCGTTCTTATCTCTTCCTGAATGTCCATGTTTGTTTCGGAATCAATTTCGGATTCCGGTTCCTTTTTTGAGTAAGAATACGGACAGCAGATAAAGAGCCAAGGTCGCCATTGCAATCATAAGAAGTGCAAACCCTGGATGAATATCGCTGACTCCTAAAAATCCGAATCGAAACGCATTCACCATGTAAAGGATCGGATTGAGTTTGGAGACGTTTTGCCAAAACGGAGGAAGCATTTGGATCGAGTAAAAAACTCCGCCTAAATACGTAAGCGGGGTAAGAATAAACGTCGGGATGATCGTCACGTCGTCGAACTTTTTGGCGAAGAGCGCGTTTAAAAATCCTCCCAAGGAAAAAAGAAGGGAGCTTAAAATCACGGTGGCCATCAACATCGGAAAATTATAAACTTCTAATTCGGTAAAAAATAGAGAAATCGCGATCACGAGAATTCCTACGAGGATTCCGCGGATGACGCCCCCGACCGTATAACCGAGAACGATCAAGGATGCTGGAGTCGGAGAGACGAGGAGTTCTTCGATATTCTTCTGAAACTTCGCTCCGAAAAAGGAAGAGACTACGTTGTTATACGAATTGATGATCACGGACATCATTACGAGACCCGGAACGATGAACTGGATATACGTATGATTTCCGATGTTTCCGATCTGAGAACCGACTAACTTTCCGAAGATGATAAAGTAAAGGGTGATCGTGATTCCGGGAGGAATAATCGTCTGGACCCAGATTCTTAAAATTCGAACGGTTTCTTTGATGACGATCGTTTTGAATGCGTTGTATTTTTCGTTAAAGGTCATAGTTTTTTCTCCACCAGCTTAAGGAAGAGTTCTTCGAGACGGTTGGACTTATTTCTCATACTACTGATCTTGATTCCGCTCTGATCCAAAAGTTTGAAAAGATCGTTTAAAGTAGCTTCCGCGAAGATCGAAACTTCCAGCGTGGAATTATCAATCTGTTTGATTTCGATGCCGGGAGCGCTTCGATGAGAATTGAGTTGGCCAGTAAAATCCAAGATAAAGGTTTCTTGATCCAGTTTTTGGAGAAGGTCTTTCATCGATGTATTCTCCACAATCTTTCCCTGGTCGATGATGGCGATATTTCTACAAAGGCTTTCGGCTTCTTCCAAATAGTGAGTGGTCAGGATGACTGTGATTCCGGAGGCGTTTAGTTTTTGGAGATATTCCCAGAGAGAACGTCTGAGTTCTATGTCCACACCTGCGGTCGGTTCGTCCAATATGAGAATTTTCGGATTGTGAATGAGTGCCCTTGCGATCATCAACCTTCGTTTCATTCCTCCCGAAAGTCGACCGGCCGCTTCCTTTCTTTTTTCGTAAAGTCCGAGTTGGGCCAAATAACCTTCGGCGCGTTCGGCGGCCAACTTACGATCCAATCCGTAATAACCGCCTTGGTTGATCACGATTTGATCGACTCTTTCGAAAATATTGAAGTTGAATTCCTGAGGAACGACTCCGATGTATGACTTCGCTTTTGCTAAATCGACATCGATGTCAGCGTCGAAGATACGAACGTTTCCGGACGTCTTGTTTACCAAGGAACTGAGGATTCCGATCGTCGTCGATTTGCCGGCACCATTCGGGCCGAGGAGCGCAAAAAAGTCTCCACTTTCCACGTTTAAGCTGATTCCTTTGAGAGCCGTGACCCCGCCGGAATAGGTTTTTACTAAGTTTTCAATTTGCAGAGCAAATTTCATATTTTTTTTTGATTCCCATCGTTTATGTTGTTTGAAGAATTTCGTTCGCCTTTCTTGCCGCGTTACGCGCTATTTCGGGTAACGCAGGATGGATATAAATCATCTTCAGAAGATCGTCTATCGTTCCGTTCATCGTCATCAGAAGAATAAAAAGATGAATCACGTTCGACGCCTCGTCCCCGATCGCGTGCGCTCCCAAAACCTTTCTCGTTTTTTTCTCCACGAGAATTTTGATAAAACCGGAATCCGAAAGTCTCGCCATACCCGTTGCGCTGGAGCTATAAGGATTTTTGGCGGCGATATAATCGATTCCTAATGCTTTGAGTTCCTCTTCACTTTTGCCGACTTTTGCGACTTGTGGGTGGGTAAAAACGGCGTGAGGAACCGGCGGATACTCGATCGGAGTTCTTTTTTTCTCTTGGTAGAGGGTTCGAAACAAGAATTCGCCTTCGAAATTGACCGAATGTCTGTAAAAATATCTTCCGATGATATCGCCTAACGCGTAGACTCCGGGTGCCGTGGTTTCCAAATATTCGTTGACTTGGATATAACCGTTTTCGTCCGTTCGGATGTTTGTGTTTGTAAGGCCTAAAAGATCCGAATTCGGTTTGATCCCGGTCGCTACGAGCAGGGCTTCCGATTCCAATCGGATTTCTTTTCCGTCTATCGTCACGTCCAGAAAAAAACGGTTCTCTTTATATTCTACTTTTTGAATGTTTGAATGGAGTAGAACTTTTTGTTCCTTCGTAAAAACTCTTTCAAATTCGTCGACTATGTCTGCGTCCTCGTTTTTGAGCATTCGATTCCGAACCAAGAAGGTGACGTCGGAACCAAACGCGGAATAGGCGAAACCCAATTCTAAAGCGATAAAACCGCCTCCGATTACGATCAGCGACTTCGGAAGTTCGGTTCTTCGAAGCGCCTCGCGGCTTGTCATATAAGGAGTTCCTTCCAATCCGGGTATGTTCGGGAGGGAGGGTCTGGCGCCGGCCGCGATAAAAATTCTTTCGGCCGTCAATTCTTCTCCATTCACACGGATGACACGATCGGAGACAAATTGGGCGTTCCCTTGGATGTAGTCGATGTTCGGATTCTTATCGTACGCTGGAAGGATGGATGCGGATTCTTCATCTACCGTCTTCGAAATTCTTTCCACGAGAGTTTTGAAATCGACGACCGGTTTTTCCGGAAACGTGATCTGAAATTTTTCGGAATGTTTTGCGAGAGTAAGAATTTCAGCCGGATAAATTAACATCTTGGAAGGAATACATCCACGATTGAGGCAGGTGCCACCGGGAGTTTCTTTTTCGATCACGGCGACTTTGTAGCCGAGTTTCGAAGGAGGTGTGACCAACTTAGTTCCACCTCCGGTTCCGATTACGATGATATCATATTGTTTCATGAGACTACCCGATCCAATGGGAGAATGGAGGTCGTTGGAATTCTAACCCGGATCCGTACCACTTTCGTCGATTTACAAAATGACGCGAAATGATTTAGGATCAAAAAAAGAACCGTCCTGGTTACAGATTCCAAGAGTGGGGTTTTCCGGCAAACGATTTCCGATTCTTTTTTACCAATGATCTCGCAAAGAACGCAAGGATACAAAGAAGGATTTCGGGTCATTCTCCTTAAATTTGAGCCCGGACTTCCTTTGTACGTTTGCCTTTAAATCTTCGGAAGGATGAACACACTGAAGGAAGGTATTGATCTTCTTTTCCTTTCCAAGATTGGTCGTCAGGAATTCCCGGTCCTTTACCAAACGACCGGATTCTTCCAATGTTTCGATCGCTTCTTGATTGGAAGGATCTAAGGAAAGAGTGAATTTCAAATTGGATTCTAAATAGTCGTGTCCTGGATAAAGAAGAATCTCGTTTTCCAAAGGATAGAATTGTTCCAAAACCGTTTGGGCAAGAATTTCAGAATCTCCTCCACGATAACAATTCCCGACTCCCGCGTTGAAGAGAGTGTCCCCGGTAAAGATCGCTTTCTGCTTTCCATGCTCCACAAGAAAAAGACAGACGTGGCAAAAGGTATGGCCCGGCGTATCCAAGATTTCCAGATAACGATCGGAGGAGGTTAGGATTCGATCCCCTTTTTTGAGTGGGTATGTTGCACGAGGAATTTTTCCGATTCCTCCGGGATGACAATATACGACCGGTTTGTATTTGTGAAACAGGGCTTCGTTGCCGGCTGTATGATCCGCGTGTTCGTGCGTGTTGAGAATAAAGTCAAGATTCCAACCACGTTCTTCCAGAAACGTTTCGATCTGCTTTGGATCGTATGGATCGATCGAAAGAGTTTGGGACGTATCCGGATTTCTTAGAATGTATGTGAAATTTCGAAGCGGGGAAAGCGTGTAGATCTGAAAAACTTCCAGAATGAGAACCTAACGGATGATATCCAAGTGTTTGTCGAGGTTTGCGATCTTTAAGATCGTCATCACGTCCCGACTGATATTCTTGAGTTTGAGGGAACCGTTTCTTTCCGTTACATATTTCTGAGAATTGAAAATAGCTCCGATTCCTGAGGAATCCAAGTAAGCGTCTCCCGCAAAGTCTAAGACGATATCGGAAAAACCTTCACCGTGTTTCTTGATGATCAACTCTTTGAGAGCGAATGCGTTTTTAAGACTGATGCTCCCTTGAATGCGGATCGTGCAGGTAGTTCCTTCGGTGAGGATTTCGGTGTTGAAGTTTTCCACGTTTGCTTTGCTCGGAACCTATTTGAATCCTAATCGATCCGTGTACTCGGTAAACAAAATTTTTTTCCAACCGTTCTCTACCAAGAAGAAATTTTTCATAAATAAAAAAGAATTAGCTGGAAATCCTGAAGGAAATGATAATTTTAGACAACATTTTCCTGAAAAATCCTCTTCTTTTCAGGTTAGTTTTTTTAAATTATGCGCATAAAATTTTGGGGTGTACGAGGTTCCATTTCCTCCTCTGTTCGAGGAGAATCCATCAGGGGCAAAGTACAAAAAATTCTCAGCCTAGCGACGCCTGCCGATATCCAAAGCCCGGATGCGATTGATACGTTCTTAGATTCTCTTTCTCTTTCCAACTGGAGCACCTACGGAGGAAATACGACCTGTATCGAAATCAGAGATAAAAAAGACAATCTTGTGATTATCGACGGTGGAACGGGCTTGAGAGAGCTCGGCAACTCGATCTTACACGAAGGCTTTTTGGAAGGAAAAGGAAAGGCGAAGTGGATTTTTACTCATACACACTGGGATCATATCCAAGGTATTCCTTTCTTTGTACCTTTCTATTCCCCCGGTAACGTGTTCGAAATTTTGAGTTCCGTTGACAACTTAGAGGAACGACTCAAATATCAGCACAGTTTTACTCATTTTCCGGTTCCTTACGAAGGATTTCGGGCAACGAAGAATTTTAAATTCATCCCGGAAGGAAAGGCCTTTCCCGTGACGGAATCGATCTCTGCGATTTCAAAATCGGTTCGCCATCCCGGAGGAAGTTTTTCCTATCGATTTGAAGAAGACGGAAAGTCTTTGATCTTCGCTTCCGATGCGGAATTCAATCTCGACGAAATGGAGAATATCCAGGATTATCTGAATTACTTTCGAGGCGCCGATATTCTTGTTTTTGACACGCAGTATACGTTTGAAGAATCTTTGCAGAAGATCGATTGGGGACACAGTTCCGCTTCGATGGCGACTGACATCGCGCTCCGAGCAAACGTAAAAAAGCTCGTGATGTTTCATCACGATCCTTCGTACGACGACGAAAAGTTGGACGCCGTTTATCTGCGGGCGTTAAAATACAAAGAGATGTTCGATCCGGACAATCAGTTACAGATCATCATGGCCTATGAGGGTCTGGAACTCGAAGTATAAGAACGAATCACATCCGTCTGAAATTGAATTCCATCTTTCATTCTTAAATTTTTGGGAGAATCATCTATGAGTGAGTATATCATCGGAATCGACGCCGGGACCACCGGTATTCGCACCTTTTGTTTTAACAAATCAGGAAACGTGATTTCCAGCGCCTATTCGGAATTTGCACAACACTATCCGAAAGCCGGCTGGGTAGAACACGATGCGGAAGAGATTTGGGTAAAAACGGAGAAACTCATTCTCAAAGCGATTCGAAACGGAAAGCTCAAACCGTCCGACGCCGTTGCGATCGGAATCACAAACCAAAGAGAAACGACCGTACTGTTTGATAAGGACACCGGCAAACCCGTTTACAACGCCATCGTATGGCAGTGTAGAAGAACATCCGAAATCTGTATGGACCTCAAGGAAAAAGGACTCGAACCTTTGTTTCGTAAAAAGACCGGACTTGTGATGGATGCTTACTTTAGCGGAACCAAAATCAAATGGATTTTGGACAACGTTAAAGGTGTGAAGGCCAAGGCGGAAAAAGGAAAGGTTTTGTTTGGAACCATCGACACGTATTTACTCTATCGATTGACGAACGGAAAGTCGCATAAGACGGATCATACGAATGCGAGTAGAACTCTCATCTATAACATCGAAAAGAAGGAATGGGATCGGGAACTCACGCAGATATTAGGAATTCCAGAAGCGATTCTTCCGGAGGCGCATAACTCGAGTTCCCTATTCGGAAGGACCGAAAAGGTAAACGGACTTCCGGATGGAATTCCGATCTCTTCTCTTGTCGGAGATCAACAAGGAGCGCTTTTTGGACAACTCTGCACGGAGCCGGGAGAAGCAAAAAATACGTATGGAACAGGATGTTTTCTTCTTTTTAATACGGGCAATAATTTTCAGATTTCAAAGAATAATCTTCTTACGACGCTCGGTTGTGGTCCGGAAGGAAAGACGGTGTATTGTTTGGAAGGATCCGTCTTTATAGGCGGAGCCGTCGTTCAGTTCTTACGAGACAATCTGAAGTTTTTTAAAGAATCCAAGGTTTCCGAAAAGTTGGCGGCTTCGGTTAAAAAAGAGGACGAGGTCGTGTTTGTCCCCGCCTTTTCCGGGTTAGGCGCTCCGTATTGGGATATGAACGCGAGAGGAGCGATCCTTGGATTAACTCGCGATACGACAGCGGAACAGATCACAAGAGCCGCACTCAAATCGATCGCTCTTCAATCCTATGAACTCGTCGAAGCAATGGAGAATGATACCGGCTCGAAGTTAAAAGTTCTCAAAGTGGACGGAGGCGCGACCGGAAATTCTTGGTTGATGCAATACCAAGCCGATATTTTAGGAAAGAAGGTGATCCGTCCGGCAAATGTCGACACGACCGTGTTAGGCGCGGCTTTTCTTGCCGGTTTAGAAAGAGGATTTTTTCCCTCCGTCAGCGACCTCAAGAAAAAACTCAAAACAAGCAAGGAATTTTCTCCTCAGATGAAAACGGCCCAGAGAGAAAAAGAGATTCAGGTTTGGAAAGATTCAGTGAAAAGAATCCGGACGGATCAATAATCAAAGCCTAATAAACAAAATTCGAATGTTTTTCTTTCCGAGGTGATTCCGGCTCCGCATAGGAGCCTGAATTCCGGAAAGAAAGGGATTTCTAAAATTCTTCCGGGTGGAATTTTAAGAAAGAATTGTTCATCCCGTTCTCGTTTCGAAATCAGATTGTCCATTCGAACGATTTCGATCCATTCCGTAACCTGAAAAAGAATTTTATTTTCCGTTATTGCGTAGAGGACGATCGCCGGAGTTCCCTCGATTTGTAAGTTGAATCTTTCTGTTCGTTGAACGCTCTGAAATTGGGTTTCGATCGATTGACTTGGATCCAATTTGGATTCGTCGATTCTCTCGCGGTAAATCGGAAATATTCCGGTTTCATAATATATCTTTCTCGAAAAATTTCTAAAGATCTCTTTTTCTATCGTTTCTTCCAAGGATTCTCCAAGTTCCGGTTTTTTGGGAGGAGAATCTAGAATGTTTTTCAGTTTATTCTTAGAGATGTTTTTTTCGATCATCGCTTTCACGGGAGGGGAAAGTTTCGGATAAGAAAAACGGATGATTCGTTCGTCCATAGTGGTCAAAATTCTGTTTAAGAACGGTCCGTGGATCAAGGGAAGGATTTCTATTTTGAAAATTTGGTCTCGAAGAAAGACCGCGAACTCCGGTTCGTGACTGAAAAGATTGGACACGATCGTTTGTTCTTCCGCCGGTGTTCCCGCAAAAAGGATCTTCACGAGGCGAAAGAGGTAGTTCTTACTTTTTTGGTCGAAGTAAAGGGATTCTATCTTCTTTTCCACTTCCGCTTCGGATAACTCCGGGTTTACGATGTCCTTCAGTGACAGATAACGTGTAGAGATCGTCTTGTTTCTATTTTGACGATATAAGGTGAAATTTCCGGAAACAACCGTACCGATCGTCGTAAATTCGCCTTCCGCTCTGGAAAGACGAATCGGAAATTTTCCCAGTGGTAGATACGGATTTTGATTTATCGGAAACGAACCTTCTTTCGTGAGTTCGATGGTGTTTTGCAGGAATCGCTCCATGCTGGAACGGATTCTTCCATTCTCAAAACTCAGATAGGTCTGCGAGTCGATCGTCTTGCTCGGATAATGGGTTCGATTCCAATCTACAGAGTATAAAAAACGGGGAACAATTCCGGGTGACGCAAACAAAAAGGGTAAATCTTCGATTTCCTTTTTGCTAAAATCGTAAAACGGTTCTACCTTTGAAGTGAAACGAACGATTGAATCCGGATTGGCGAGAATGAAGAAATAATTCTTTCCTTCTTGAAAAGGCATAGCTGTTTAATGTAACTTTAGGATCGTTTGTTTCCTGATTTCCATTTTGCGGCCCGAATCAACAAAACGCTCCGAAATTCTTAGAAGGAAGGGTGAATTGTCTCGGGGATCGGAGCGGAAAGTCCGGGAGAAGGATAATTTCGTTTTGTCAATTTTGAGATCAGAGATCTTTTAAAAACGGTAAAATTGTATTCTACTTTTAAAATTTTAATCTCTTCCTCCAGACCGAACGGTATGAATTCTAAAAGTTCGTCTTCGCTTAGGCCAGTAACAAGGACGACATCCTGGAGGATTCTTCCTAATTTGCGGGCGTCTCTGTCTTCGAGGGCGAGGTTTGCCAGGATCTTTGTTTCGAGTGGCGTCAATTCTAACATTTATTTTTTACGAATCATCAGGATCGTCATATCGTCCTGAATTCTTCCTCCGGTATGAATCAGAATTTCCGCAAAAAGGTTGTCCGCGATTTTTTTCAGATCGGCTTTGGGAACGTCTTCTAAGAATCGAAAGAGGCTTTCTCCGAAATACAGGTTTCCTTTATTCTTCTGTTCGTAAAGACCATCTGTAAAGCAAAATACGATATCTCCGGATTCCAATCGAAAGTGACTTTTTCCCTGAACGTTCTTCAAACTCGAATTCATCGTAGTGGAGATGAACTTTCCGTCCGTTTCCACGATTTCATTTTCTTTCGTTTTACTTTTGTAGTGAACGAAACTCGGATGTAAACCCGAATGTTGAACGTTTCCGTCCCGGTCGGCTTTGATCAAAAGAAAGGTAGCATATAGGCTCGAATTGATCGCTGGATACGTCTGCGTCCTTTTCGTTAGACTTTCGTTGATCTGTTCGATTACGTCGTACGGTTCCGAGTAGAGATGAACGAGAAGAGACATCTTTTGAAAGATCATCATGCTAAAGATTCCGGCCAAGTATCCGTGTCCGACCGAGTCTCCGATTCCAATCCAATAATTTCCCTTAAGATCAGTCAGAAAATTATAGAAGTCGCCGCCTATCGGATTGTAGGTGAGAGTTCGAGCATAGATTTCGTAGTGGTCGTCGTCGATCGAAAGTGGAAAGAGGTAGGTCTGCATACGATCGTCTCCTTTTCGGAAACGTTTCATCATCTTACCTCGGACTTCCTCGGACGGTAAAAACTTCTTCGTTAGAAAGAGTATAAAGGAAATATAATTGATTAAGTAGAGCAGGGCGATCGAGATCAGATAAAAAATGATCCTTTCTTTCGTGTTTAGATTTGAATTTTCGAGATAAACCGCGATCAATATCAAGAATAATAGATTTAGGCTCGGAAGAAACCACCCCACTCTTTGAAAGTATCTTTTGATGTATTCCGATAGATTCATGGTTTGTAGAAATAGGCGTGAAACTGAAATTCTTTTTTTAAAAAGTTTTTCCGGGCGATTTGGAAATATTGATCCTCTAAATACGGTTTGTTGACCCCATCCATGAGTCCAAAAGTTTTTTCCTTATACCCGGACTCGTATAACAATGGGACGATAGTTTTCGTCGAAGAATCATAGTGATATAACAATTTATGAATAAAAGGCGAGTAAACGATTTCAAATGCTTCCGCGTTTCCCTGAAATTCAACTTCTCCTTTTTCCAAAGTTTCCAGTAGAATCCAATTTCCCGATACGGAATACTTTCCTTTTCCGCTTACGATATAGGTCGTGTACTCGTTTTTATCCTTTACTTCTCTTCGCATCGATTTTTCAAACGTATGGTTTTCAGGATTTAGGAAAATTCTTTCCTGAACTACATTTTTATAGAAGAGGGTGTTCCTGTGCGAACGTTCGGGACGATTCCGTACGTACAGCCCGCCTGGTATGAGGTTTTCATTTTTTCCACCGGATGAGTCGATCGGAAGTTCTCGAATCCAACGGGGCGAACAATCCGCAAGGAGTAAGAACAGCACGGGAACGATCAGGAAAAAAGGTAGACGTTGGTTCTTCTTTCGATTCAAGATCGCCCCCTTTTTTCCTTTCTTAAGAAGTCCCCTTCGTATTAGAGAAAGGACTTAGAACTGGAAGTAAATAAATTCTCCACCGCCGTCGCCAAATACACCCAAAAGCAGAAGAAGTATGACGCTCAAAATCGGAATCAAAATCATTCCTTTTTTTTCGATTTTGGACATGAGTTGAGGATAATACTGAAACGCGTTTAATCCGATCGTCAAAAGGATAAATAACAAAAGTTCTTCCCAACGAGGTAGGACTCGGCCCGCAAAAAGATTCTTATATCCGCTGAGTAAATCCAACATAAACGGAACCGCGTTTTTGCCGGCGGAGCCTCCGCGAAAGAAAATCCCGGAGAAGATAAATAGATTGAGAGTAAATATGTTTCTTAGAACTCGAGTCGCGGTGGATGGACTATTGGAAACGCCGGGTACCGGTCTCGGTTCTACGATTCTTTCGACCGCCAAGATCAATCCTAGATAGGCTCCCCAAAGAACGAAGGCGATATTAGCCCCGTGCCAAAGTCCTCCCAGACACATGGTGAGAAACATATTCAACTGGGATCTGAATTCTCCCTGTCTACTTCCGCCTAACGGAATGTAGATGTAATCTCGAAGCCATGTGGAAAGCGTTACGTGCCACCGTCCCCAAAATTCGCGGAAAGAAACGGAAAGAAACGGTCCGCGGAAGTTTTCCGGGATATCATATCCGAGTAAGAATGCGGAACCTCTGGCAATATCCGTGTAACCGGAGAAGTCGCAGTAAACCTGGCAGGCAAATCCAACCATCCCAATGTAGATGGAAGCGGCGTGATAGGAACTCGGTTCGAGATACATCGGGCCGACGATTCCCGCAATCGAATCTGCGAGGACTGATTTTTTGAAAAGACCGAAGATCAATAAAAAGATCCCGAGTTTCATCCTGTCCTTATCGATTGCCGGATGATCCAGTTTCGGAAGAAAGTCTGTGGATCTCATGATCGGACCCGCGATCAATTGAGGAAAGAAGAGAATGAAGAGGAAATAGTCTCCGGAACTGATTCGATTCGGGATCAAACCTCTGTGGATATCGACTTGGAGAGCGATCAATTGAAACGTATAAAAGCTGATTGCGAGAGGAAGAAGAATTTCAACGGATGTTCCCAGTTTTTGCCAGAGTTCCATTCCCGTGAGAGAACTCATGGAATCCATTACGAAATAATAATATTTAAAAAATGCGAGATTGATCCCGTTTAATAAGATCACCCATTTGAGAAGTTTGCCCGTGGATTCTCCGCGATCTCGAATTTCCCAGAGTTTTGCGGAGAAGTAGTAGTTGATTCCGATCACGAGTAGAAAATGAATCAAAAACGCGATATGAGAATATCCGTAGAAGATGATCGAGGAAACGAGAAGGACCCTTTTTTTCCAGGGCCCGTCGACGTTCCAATAGATCAAATACGTGATTAGAAATAGGAAAAGAAAGGGTAAAGAATTAAATAACATCAGATTTCCGAAAAGTAGATTCTAAAATTCTAATATTCTCAATAAGACCAGAGATAAAGAAAACGAACCTGTTTTCCGGTCCCGAGAATTTTCGAAATCGGAGAATCGATTTTTAACTCCGGTGATTGCACTTGATAGAAGTTGGCCCGTTTTTCCACGCTCTGTGAATAGTAAATGATTCTCGGACTCGTATTCCCCGGTGTTTTGCGGTAATTCGGAAGTGCCATCGTCTCCTGAATCGCGTTGTCGAAGTAGCCGACCTTATCGATCAAGCCGTGTTGTAACGCTTGAGACGCGGTGAAAATTCTTCCATCCGCGATCTTACGAAGTTCGGTAGGATTTTTTCCGGGACGACCGGCCTTCACAACTTCAAAAAACTTTTCATACAGATCGTCTACGATGGATTGCAATAGTTTCCTTTGCTCGGGAGTAAGATCTTCCAAGGGAGATCCGATTGTTTTGTTTCCGCCGGAACGAATCGACTGGTCCTTAATTCCCAGCTTATCGAGGCCTTCTTTGAAATTGATACCGGAAAGAATCACGCCGATGGAACCGGTGACCGTGGTCGGATGGGCTATGATCAGATCGGAAGCCATCGCGATGTAATACGCTCCACTCGCGGCCGTATCCATAAAAAGTGAAACCACTGGAATTTTCTTTTTGGTTTTAAACTGAAGAACTTCTCTATAAAGGATATCGCTGGAAGTGACGGAACCGCCTGGAGAATTGATTTTTAAAATGACTGCTTTGATTTCGGGATCTAATTCCGCGAGTTCGAGTTGTTTTTTGACTCCGGCAAGAATCGAATCTTCTTGTCCGCCGAAAAAGGTTCTTTCGCCTTCGTCACTGATGACTCCGTCGATCGGAATGATTAGAATTTTATCTTCGTTTTTTCCGGTCAGAAGTTTTTCCCTGAGTTCGGCGGATTTACCCGGACCTCCGAGATTCGCGTTCACGGGGATATAACAATTCGTTACGAAGAGTGTCAGGATAAGGGAATAGGTCCAAGTCAGAATCGGTGCTTTCAAAGAAATTCTCCTATGGAATCGTCAGTATCCGCTAACAAAGCAGGCTTTCAATTCCTTTCCTATGACCCTGGTTTTAAAAAAGAATTCAAATTTGATTGGAAATATTTTCGCTTTCGTGGAAGTCTTGTCCGCCGTGACTGAAATTGCAAGCGAACATTCCAGATTGAAACTCAACGAAGCCGGAAACCAGATTCTTTCCTGGATCTGGAAACATCCCGTCACCGAAAAAAATTTAGAGATCATCGCGGGATACGATTCAACGGAACGATTTTTTAGTTCTGGGTCGTATTTGATGTTTCCTTGGGTCAATCGTCACACCGCAGAAACCATTCAGCTCTGTGAAGAAACGATTTCTTTGCGTGACTTGGGAACAAAGGACGCAAAAGGTTACCCTTCGCATGGACTTGCGTATTCCTGGAGAAGGAGTGTCATCGATAGAACGGATCACTCCGTTTTATTCGAGTTGGTTCCCGACGAATCCGTTTCTCTTACACCCTTAGCTAAGATTCGAGTTCGGGAAGAATATTCTTTGCATACGATTTCCAGAGAAGAGGTTTTGACTCTTCGCACTTTTTTTCAAAATGAGAATTCGATACCGTTTCGATTTTGTTACGGTTATCATCCGTATTTTCGGATCCATTCTCAATCTTCCTCGGCGCAACTGCGGTCTAACTTGAAGAAACAGATTCCTTTACAAGAAGATTTGATTCCGGTTTATCCGATCTACGGAGTGGAAACCGACGTATTCGATTTAGAGAAGATACCAAAGCTCGATTCCTTATTTTATGGAGAGGAGCCGAACGTACTTTTACAAGTGAGAAACGAAGCCTATCAAGTTGCGATTCATTCTTACGCGGATGATTCGACAGAGATACCTCTTTCTTACATGCAAATCTACACGGACTTTGCCGGAAACAGGATTGCGATCGAACCGATGAGTGCACCGGGAAACGCGTATTTACACGGTTTTTCTTTGACGACCTTACTTCCGGAAGAGGAAAAAAGCGGTTGTTTTCAAATTTCTCTCTCCGTGTTGTAAAACTTTGGAAGAGTTCTTTTCGATACGAAAGGAAAAAACCTTATGTTCGCATTCTTCTTGACAGAAAGGGGTCGATTTTCAGTCTAAACAAACAGGAAACCAGACACAAATGAGCAAACCCTTAATCGTTCAGAGTGATAAAACCATGCTTTTGGAGGTCGATAACCCCGAGTTTGAGGCCTGTCAGACCATTGTTTCCAAATTTGCAGAACTAGAAAAAAGCCCGGAATACCTCCATACATATAGAATTTCACCACTTTCTCTCTGGAACGCCGCCTCGATCAAGATGTCTGCGGATGAAATCGTAGAATGTCTCGAAAAATTCTCACGCTACTCGGTTCCAAAAAATATAGTAAACGAAATCCGTGAACAGATCAGCCGTTACGGAAAAGTAAAACTCGTCAAAGAAGAATCCGGAGAACTTGCAATCATCTCCAATGAAAAAGGATTTCTCCAAGAGATCGGTAATCACAGAGCGGTGCAACCGTTCATCGAATCCACATTCCCGGATAAGATCTATATCAAAAAAGAATACCGTGGACATATCAAACAGGCACTTATCAAAATCGGTTTCCCTGTCGAAGATCTCGCCGGTTACGACGAAGGAAATAAATACGGTTTCAATCTAAGACCGGAAAGTATCAGCGGTAAGAAGTTCGGAATGCGCGACTACCAAAGAGCCTGTGTGGAAGTGTTTCACGCCGGTGGTGGGAATGAAGGTGGTTCCGGTGTGGTGGTTCTTCCTTGCGGTGCGGGGAAAACCATCGTCGGAATCGGAGTGATGCAAATCGTCGGAGCGGAAACTCTGATCCTGGTAACGAACACACTTTCGATTCGTCAGTGGAGAAATGAAATCCTCGACAAAACCGACATTCCTCCGGAAGACATCGGAGAATATTCCGGTGAAGTCAAAGAAATCCGTCCGATTACGATTGCGACGTACAACATTCTTACACACAGAAAGAAGAAGGGCGGGGATTTTACCCACTTTCACCTCTTCAGCGCCAACAACTGGGGACTGATCGTCTATGACGAGGTTCACTTACTTCCGGCACCGGTGTTCCGAATGACTTCCGAACTCCAAGCAAAAAGAAGACTCGGTTTAACGGCGACCTTGGTTCGAGAAGACGGTCTCGAAGAAGACGTGTTCTCGCTCATCGGTCCGAAAAAATACGACGTTCCTTGGAAGGAACTCGAAAGTAAGTCCTGGATCGCGGAAGCGAAGTGTAAGGAAATCCGAGTCAACATGGACGACGATCTTCGTTTGAAATATTCCATCGCGGACGACCGCGAGAAGTTCAGACTCGCTTCGGAAAATCCGGAGAAGATGAAGGCGATCGAACTCATCATGAAAAAACATTCCGAGTCACATTTGCTCGTGATCGGGCAATACATCAATCAGCTGGAAGAAATATCAAAGAAATTTAATATTCCTCTGATTACGGGAAAAACTCCCCTTCCGGAAAGACAAACTCTGTATGATGCATTTCGTTCGGGACAGATCAAGTCTCTCGTGGTCAGTAAGGTGGCGAACTTTTCCATCGACTTACCGGATGCAAACATTGCGATTCAGGTTTCAGGGACGTTCGGTTCCAGACAAGAAGAAGCGCAGAGATTGGGACGAATCCTGAGACCGAAAGGGCACGACAACACGGCCGTATTCTATTCTTTGATTTCGAGAGATACGAACGAAGAAAGATTCGGACAAAATCGTCAGTTGTTTCTCACGGAACAAGGATACGAGTATGAAATTTATACTCTGGATCAGTTCCGAGAAGCGCAGGAAGAATTGGCTCAGCTTCAATTGAACAACGCCTGATTCTTTTCGACAAAACCGATCGATCGAATTGTTATAAAATTAAGAAACACAAAAAGAGGAACAGCATGGATCTCAGCGCAAAAAGGCTGAACGTCATCGAGCCCTCTCCCACGCTCGCCATTACTGCGAAAGCGAACGAGCTTAAAAAAAAGGGAGAGGACATTGTAAGTTTCGGAGCGGGCGAGCCCGATTTCGAAACCCCGTCCCATATCAAAGACGCCGCGAAGAAGGCGATCGATAAGGGAATGACGCGTTATACGGCTGTATCCGGTACTGTGGAGCTCAAAGAGGCGATCGTAACCAAGTTCAAAAGAGACAACGGTCTCGATTATGAAAAGAACCAGATCCTTATTGGAACCGGAGGAAAACAGGTTATATACAATTACTTTCTTGCGACGTTAAACGCGGGGGACGAGGTCATCATTCCTGCTCCATATTGGGTGAGTTATGCGGATATCGTGCGCCTTGCGGAAGGTGTGCCTGTGATCGTTCAAACGACGCCGGAAAGTAATTTTCAGATCACTCCGGAACAATTGAAAAAAGCAATTACACCGAAGACAAAATGTCTGATCGTCAATTCTCCGTCCAACCCGACGGGCGCAGGTTATTCGAGAAAAGATCTGGAAGCGTTAGGCGAGGTCATCCTCTCTAGCGGAATTCACGTGATGAGCGACGATATCTACGAAAAGATCGTCTATGACGGATTTGTATTTTCCAATCTCGCCATGATTTCTCCCGAACTCAAAAAACGGACCTTTGTAATCAACGGAGTTTCGAAAACGTATTCGATGACTGGATGGAGAATCGGTTATGGAGCGGGTGATATCGGCATCGTTAAAAACATGGAAACGATCCAAAGCCAGTCTACTTCCAATCCTTCTTCCATTTCCCAAGCCGCGGCGGAAGCCGCGATTGGAGGGGATCAAGCCTGTGTCGAGGATATGAGAAAGGCTTTTGAACAAAGAAGAAATATCATCGTTTCCCTCTTAAATGCGATTGCTGGAGTACATTGCAAGAATCCGCAGGGGGCATTCTACGTTTTTCCGTATCTGAACGAAGTCTACAAAACTCCTGGTTTTGAAAGACTCAGGAAAGAATCTTCCGAAACGTCGTTGAGTAAACTTTTCTGTAATGTTCTATTAGAAAAGTATAAAGTTGCGGCCGTTCCAGGGATCGCTTTCGGAGAAGACAATGCGATGAGGCTATCTTATCCGATGAGCGAAACGGATATCAAACGCGGAGTGGATAGAATCGCGGAAATGATAAGGGATCTGAGCAAGTAAACGATGAGACGGATCGTACTGATCCTCGCTTTTTTTACCGTAACTCCGTATTTGTGGGGAGGAGATTGGCTGGTTTTGAAGCCGAACGCTCCTCTCTATTTATTTCCGGACAAACAATCAGAAATCCTCAGAAGACTCGGATTCGGTGAAATCGTCCAGAGCAAAAACGAAAAGGAAAAACAAAGCGAGAAGAATTTTCGCTTTGTCTCCGACGGAGCGGGACTCAGCGGCTGGGCTTCCACGCAGTCGCTTTTCAATATGCAGGAAAAGGGCGGTTATAGAATCGTCGTTCGCTCCATCGATCGAATGTTGTATTCCACAAATACGGGTCTTCCGGAGTTGGAATCCGTTTATCAATATTTAAGTTCTCTCGAAGAAAACGGAATCTATCACGGAGACGAATATCTCTATCTAAAAATCAGAAGAGCGGTCGTTCTTCAAAGAATATTAGAAATTTTGCAAGAAGGCGATAACAAACGGAAGGAATCCAAACTTGGAGACTATCTTTCCAAAAATCCGGGTGAGATCATCCCGGGAGAAAGAGGCAAACCTTCCAAAGTCAATCCGGAAGTATTTTGGAAAATCGGAGAGGAATTTAAGGACAAAGGGCCCGGAGATTTTGCGGCTTTTTTAGGCGTAAAATATACGGAAGAAACCCAATGTAAAAAAGATGTGTTCTGTTTTTTGAACGATGAGAGAAAACGAAAGATCCGCTACCTCCAACTTCAGCCAAACGGCAATTATGCGACCGTCTTTGCCGCGCAGATTTCCAAACGATTGGAAAATCTTACGAAAGATCCCGAAACGATAGCCTGTGGAAAGGATCCATCTAAAAAGGAGATTTTCGAATCTTTCCGAAAAGATCTTCAAAACTTACCGTATCGTTACGGAAAAAAATATCACCAATTTTTAAAAGTGATCCAGAAAGAATGTCTGCAGTAGATCTTTATTCTCGCAAAATCCCATTCCAAAATCAAAAATTTTCCGCACCGATTTGTGGCCCTATCTTAGTTCTTCACGGACTTTTCGGTTCCTCAAAAAACTGGCAGACCGTGGGGGACTTTTTGGCTCGGTATGCGGACGTCTACTTGCTCGATCTTCGAAATCACGGAGATTCACCGCATTCTTCCGAACATTCCCTCGCATCTATGGTCGAGGACCTGGAAGCCTGGACTCGCAAAAATCAAATCGTCAAACCCGTGTTACTCGGACATTCGATGGGCGGACTTGTGAGCATGGGATTCGCTCTTCGAAATCCGGAAATCCCGTCTCTTCTTTTGATCCAAGATATCGTTCCGAAAGATTACCCTTTGCGTTACGAACTTGAATTCGCCTGTCTTCGAACCGACGTTTCGAAATTCAAAACGAGACAGGAAATCGACGCGGTTCTTTCTCAGATTCTCCCGAATGCGTTCATTCGAAACTTTTTGGAAATGAATTTGGAAAGAATGGAATCCGGCGGTTATCGATGGAAGTTGAACGTGGAAGGAATCGAAAGATCTCCTCGATTACTTCAGGATTTTTTTCAAAAATATACGGAGAGTCCGTATTCGAAAAAAACTCACTTTCTGATCGGCGGAGCTTCGGAATATTTTTTAGAGGAAGATATCGTCGTAGCTCGTAAATTTTTTCCAAACTCGGAATTCTATAGAATCCCGGGTGGAGATCATTATATCCACTTTACAAAAGCGTCCGAATACAAAAGAATTCTTGAATCTATTTTTGAAGAGAAAAACGATTCTGAATTTTTAATAAAATGAAGCCGATCAGAAGACAGGTTCCGATTCCGAAAGGAACCAAATAAGTAAAACCAAAGCCGGTCCATTTACCGAAGAGCAGGGTAAGAATCGGAGTCAAAGCGATCGAAAGCGCCGCGGATCTATCTTTCAATTCTTGCATATAAGAAAAACTTGAAATTCTTCCCGTTAAAAAGATCGCGATGATCGGGCCCACCGTGTAAGACGCGATGGAAAGTCCCAATTCCACCAAACCTGTTTTTCCCGCGGTGAGGAAAAGTGGAAGAAGGGCGCTGAGTAATAGGATCAATCCCCAAAAAAAACTCAAGGTTGCGGATCCGAATTTTGAAATTCCCAAATCCACTTTCGTCGTGAGCGATAAGGAGTTGATGGAACTCGAAAGAGTGGACATCGCGGAAGCGAGGATGGCCGCGAGTAAAAAACCCGTGATCGGGGAAGGGACTTCTTCCAAAATGAATTTGGAAAAAACCTTATCCTTGGGAAGATTCTCTCCCGCGTAATAAAAAAATAACAACACTCCGATGCTCAAAAACAATACGAATTGAAAGAATACAAAAATTCCGGAGGAAACCATCGCCTTCTTTGCATCCGATTCGGATCGGCATGCCAGAACTCTTTGTACGAACATCTGGTCGACCCCGTGAGTTCCTAAGGTAAGAAGAATTCCGCCTAAAATCGCGGTGGGAAAAAAATACGCCGAAGAAAAATCATTCCATTCTAAAATTTTTAGTTTTCCCGCTACGGAAGCAGACTGAAACACATTCAAAAAATCGAATCCTCTTTGCGATAAAAGATAACCCAGATAAAAAAAAGCGAAAATTCCTCCGCCTACATAGATTACGAACTGGATCGAGTCGACCCATACGACCGAACGAAAACCGCCTTGAACGGTATAAAGAATCGTAATTCCGGAGATCAGAAGCAGACTGAGAATTTCGATCTGAAGAGTTCCTACTTCGAGTGAAACGTATTGTTTGAGAAACACTTCCAGTAAGATTGCGACCGGAATGGCGGACGCATACATTCTCACTCCGTCTCCTAAGATTCTTGTGAGTTTGAAAAGATAGGTCACCGTCTTTTGGGAAACTTTTCCGTATTTGATTCCGACCCATTCGTAAACGGAAATAAAACCGGATTGATAATACATCGGAATGAAAAGTTGTGCGACAAGGATTCTTCCGAGAACAAAACCCAAACCCAATCCGAGAAAAGTGAGATTTCCGGAATAACTGAGTCCGGGAATATTGAGAAACGTAAGTGTGGAAGTTTCCGTCGCGACAATGGAAAAGCTAAGCGGAATCCAAGAGAGTTCTCTACCTGCGAGAAAGTAAGAGGAAGAATCTTTGTCCTTCTTCCTGGATGTAAACCAACCGGAAAATAAAACGAGAATGACGTATAATAGAAGTACAAGTAAGTCCGCGATTCCGAAGTGCATAATCAGGCAGAATTCACTCTCGTTTTATCGGGAAAACTCTTTTTCCGGGAGATTTCCTTTCGTTGTTTTCATCTTCGGACAAAGTGATTCTACGAAAAACACGGTTGAAATCGGACTTCAAGTCCGTTCGACATAGAATTTGCACAATCCTGTCTTTCCGAAAATCCGAATTTCAAAAATCCGAATTTCTAAAATGGAAAAGCAAATGACGATTTGATTTGGAGAGAAATCGTGGTCGTAATTTTTACGATTCGGTTCCTTCCTGGCGTCGGTTTCTATCGTCCAAAGCGGGTTCAAAATCGGAATCAGATGGTTTTGAAAAGATGACATCGATCCGACAGTATTCCATCACCGTTCCCGGAACCTCAGCCAATCTTGGGCCGGGCTTTGATCTTTTCGGTCTTGCCTTTCGAATTTACAACCAATTTCAATTTCGTTTTTTTCCGGAAGGAGAATTCAATACTTCCGTAAAGGGAGCGGACGTTTTGCCTTTCGGCCCAGACGAAGATCTCGTCATTTCATCGTATCGTTCTTACTTCCAAAGATTTCTTCCGGGAGAAAAACCGATTCCGTATTCTCTTGTGATGGATCTACGTCTTCCGATGAAAGGGGGTTTGGGTTCGAGTGCGAGCGCCGCCGTCGCTGGAGTATGCGCTGGACGTTTCGCGCACAAACACTTTTATCCGAAACTTCCGATTCCGAAAGAAAACGAATTTCTGTTTCATCTCGCTCAGATCGAAGGTCACCCCGACAATACGATTCCCGCTTATTTAGGCGGGTTTGTGTTCGCTTATTTTAACGGAGCCAGGCTCGAATTTGTAAAAAAGAAATTTCCAAAGAGAGTCCGTTGTTTTTTGCTCGTTCCCGATTTGGAAACTTCCACCCATCTTTCGCGGAAAACTCTTCCGAGCACTTATTCCACTGAAGACGTGATTTTTAATATGAGTCGAGTCGCTACTTGGATGGAATTTTTGGATTCCGGAAATATGGAACTCTTGAAATTAGCTCTGGAAGATCGGGTTCACACACCGTATCGGATGCATTCCGAATTCGAGCTCAATCCTCTCTTGGAAAAAATTAAGAAGAATCTTATCGGCTACTCGCTTTCCGGAAGCGGACCATCCGTTCTACTTTTTTGCGAACGTAAAAAGGCGGGAAGAGTGGAGCAGATTTTGAAGGAAAAGGTTTCCGAGTTCTGCGACCAAACTCATTTCGGTTGCCAGATCCTTTCTTTAAAAGTGGAAGACGACGGAATTATAGAATCTGAGAAGAATATTAAAAATTCTTAATTTATTCTTCTTCCTCTTTGTCTTCCTTCTCTTCTTTTCCGAAGGCATACAATCCTTTTTTGATCGGAGTTCTTCTGTTTAGGCCAGGATGAATTCTCGATATCGTAAAGATAAATCTCATTCTTTCCTTACCGAAATTGTTGATAAAGAATTCGGAGGAGAGGCTGATTTCGAAATACTGAGTCATCCTTTCCTTATTTACCTTGTCTGAAATTCTAAAATCCGCTTTTTTTCCGATCACTTCGTAACTATCTAATTTTTCCGTGGATTCCATTCTGGAGAAGGTCGGCATGGCGGGAGGTTTGAAAAGAACGGGTGCATTTCGCATGATCTGGATCTCGTAGTCTTCCGATTCTTTCGCTTTCTTAAAATTGAATACGAGGTGGTCGTCCGAGATCGCATTACAATAGGTGTGTATATCGCCCGATTTTTGTCCTACGCTGAAACGAACATTCCTCTGGCTTTCGGAGACGACTAGGACAAAACGATCTCCTTCCTCCGGAGGAGTTCCCGCTCCGGAACTTTGTTTTTTTAAGGCAGGATAAATAATTTCTTGAAAGAATAGAAAGGCTAGGCCGGCAAAAGCGGCCAGACCGATGAGTATCAAAAGAATGTCTAAACCTACGGTGTAGATGAGTCCGAGAGTGAAAAACAATTTTCCTCTATCGTCTTACATCGATTTTGTGAACGGACGAATCGTCGCTCATTCTCGAACGAACCATCATCGAAAGCAGATTTTTCATTTGCTCCGGGCTGATCACTTGGTTCATTCTTTCTTCAAAGGAAACAGGTGAAGGTTTCATAACGAGTTCTTCCGGTTTGATTTCGTTCTTTTCCGCTTTTTGAAGTGGAACGTTTTCCGGTACTGATTCCTTTTCTTGGTTGTTCGTTTCTTTGTTTCCTTGGGTTGCTTCTTTTACAGGCTGGGGCCAGGAAAACGAAAACGTTGGGAGCGTTAATCCAGTTACATTCATAAACCCGTACCTCCTTTTGGATCTCTGTCCGCTTTCTTTGGAAAAGAGACAGTCTCTATGTTCAATATCGGTAATAGGGGATTCACTTTAGGGTTTTTTCCAAAAAATTTCCATTCCGTTCTAAATTTGGTCCCAACTACGGAATCCTGTGGGCCTTGATTGGATTTTGGGAAGCCTAAAAAGACTCCTCGAATTTATCGTTTGCCAGCGAACCCGAGGTTTCTAACCTGGCTAGTAGGGAAACCAAGTCTCGGTTCAACGAGGCCATCGGGGGAAATATTTCCATGCAAGACATAATTGCCAAACTCAAAGCAAAGGAATCGAGACCGCTTCTAATGATCACAGCACTCTTTCTACTTTATATCGCAGTCACTTCTCCTTTGGTCGTTTCCTACTTCTCTCCGGACGGCGTTGCCGAGATCAACGGAAGGACATACACCATCAAGGACGTGGAAAAGGAAAATCCGAAGATTGCTCGTAAATTTCATTCGGAGACCAACGATCGTTTGTATCGAGTGCTTTCCGAGTTTGCGAGTAAGAAGGTTGTTGCCTTAGCCGCAAAAGAGCGTAACGTTTCGGAGAAGGATCTCATGGAACCTACCGTTCCAGAACCGACTCTCGCCGAGATGCGCGAGATCTACGAGCAATATAAGAATTCTCCGGCGCTCAAAGGAAAGTCCTTTGACGCGGTAAAGGCGGAAATTCAGAATCATCTCCTTTCTCAAAAAAAAGAAGAGGCACGTAACTCCATCTTTGGAGAACTTCGCAATCAATATAAGATTTCCGTAAAGGTAAAAGAACTTCCTCCGATGAGGGATGATTCGATTCTCGCCGGAAACAATCCTTCCTTAGGTCCTGAAAAAGCAAAGGTCACCGTGATCGAATTTTCCGATTTCGAATGCCCTTATTGCAAACGGAGTCAAGACGTGAACTCTCAACTCAGAGCGAAGTATAAGGACCAAATTCGTTGGGTTTTTAGAGATTATCCTCTTTCCTTTCACCCAAACGCAATGTTTGCGCATATCGCCGCAAACTGCTCGGCTCCCCAAGGAAAGTATTGGGAATTTTTCAATGTTCTTTTTCAGAATTCGGGAAATCTTCCAAAAGATCGCGTATTGGATCTGGCAAGAACGTCCGGCTTGGATATGAAAGCATTTAGCCAGTGCGTGAACGACGCCGCGGTGAGAAAAGAAGTGGAAGCGGACATGGCGGAAGGTGAAAAATACGGTGTCAGCGGAACTCCCGCATTCTTTATCAACGGAATTATGGTGGAAGGCGCCCAACCATTGGAAGCGTTTACCAAAGTGATCGATCAAGAACTTAAAAATTAAAATCAAAAACTTAGGAGTCGGCCAAATATGAGTAAGACAGTGAAAGTCGCTGTTACAGGCGCTGCAGGACAAATCGGATATTCTCTACTTTTTAGAATCGCTTCCGGACAAATGTTCGGACCCGATACTGCGGTAGAAATTCAAATGCTTGAATTGGAAGCGGCGGTCCCTGCGGCAAAAGGTGTTATTATGGAATTGGAAGACTGCGCGTTTCCTCTTCTTCAAAAAGTGACAGTCTCTTCGGACTTGGACGTTGCTTTCAAAGATATCAACTGGGCCTTACTTGTTGGATCGGTTCCTAGAAAAGCCGGAATGGAAAGGGGAGATCTCCTCAAGATCAACGGTGGGATTTTTGTGAACCAAGGAAAGGCGATCGAAAAGAACGCGGCAAACGACGTAAGAATTCTCGTCGTCGGTAATCCTTGCAATACGAACTGTTTGATCGCGATGAACAACGCAAAAGGTGTTCCAGGAGATCGTTGGTTTGCGATGACTAAGCTCGATGAAAACAGAGCAAAATCTCAGTTAGCCGGTAAAGCGGGAGTTCCCGTAAAAGAAGTCACTCATCTTGGAATCTGGGGAAACCATTCTTCTACACAATATCCGGATTTTTACAACGCAAAGATTTCCGGAAAACCGGTGACCGATGTTATCTCCGATCACGAATGGTTGAAAGGTGATTTTATCAAGAACGTTCAACAAAGAGGCGCAGAAATCATCAAAGCAAGAGGCGCTTCCTCCGCGGCGAGTGCCGCAAACGGAGTCGTGGACACTGTTCGTGGGATCATCACTCCGACAGCTCCAGGCGATGCTTTCTCCGCCGCGATTGTTTCCGACGGATCGTATGGCGCGGAAAAAGGTCTGATCTTCGGTTTTCCTTTGAAGTCCGACGGAAAAACAGTGGAGATCATACAAGGTCTTCCTTTGAACGATTTCGCAAAAGAGAAATTCAAGATCACCCATGACGAGCTCGTTTCCGAAAGAAATGAAGTGAAGGAAATGCTCTAACTTTAGTCGAGAGGCTTTCAGAATCTGAATCCGTCAACATTCATTCAGAAGGCCTCTTCTGTTCTGAAATCCCTGAAAAGGGATTTCTTATATAGAACCCTGGAAGTTCCTTTCGGGGTTGATTTATCTTCCAACGATTACCTTTCTCTCACAAAACATCCTGAACTCATCGCAAGTCTCAAAGAAGGTTTGGACCTATATGGAGCCGGTTCCGGCGCGTCTCGATTGGTCAACGGTCATCGAGAAAGTTTCGATCGGGCGGAAGCCGCTTGTTCGGAGTGGACGGGAACGGAAACCGCTTTGTTTGTCGCAAACGGCTACGCCGCGAATCTCGGACTTCTTTCTTGTATCGCGAACGCAAAGACCGAAATTTTTACCGATCGTCTCAATCACGCTTCGATCTTGGACGGAGTTCGTCTTTCCGGCGCGGAGAAAACATATTATAAACATCTAAACTTGGATCACTTGGAGGAATCGCTCCGCAAATCAAAGAAGAAGGAAAAAATCATCGTATCTGAAACCGTCTTTAGCATGGACGGAGATTTGGCGCCGATCGAAGATCTTGTTTTTTTAAAAAATAAATACGAAGCGGTTCTTGTTTTGGACGACGCGCATTCGATCGGCGTTTTTGGAAAACAAGGTTGTGGAAGAGTCTCCCAGGTTCTCGGAAAGGATAAAATCAAAGAAGTGGATTTTATCACCTACACGAGCGGAAAGGCACTCGGATTGGAGGGCGCCTGGATTGGAACCTCCGAAATCGGAAGAGAATTCCTCATCAACAAAATGCGAACATTCATTTTTTCTACAGCGCCTATGCCGGCGATTGCACACGCCATTCCCACTTCGATCGCTCTGTTGAAAAGGATGGATCAAGAGAGGATAACTCTCTTTCAGAAATCGAATCGCCTCCGGGAATGGGTCGAGACTAAAAACTATCCGAAGACCAAGTCGGAATCGCAAATCATACCGATTCTTTTTCCTTCCGAAAAAGCAGTTTTGGACACTGCCGCGCTTTGTAGGGAAAACGGACTCTATGTAAAGGCGATTCGCCCACCGACGGTCCCTGTTCCTCGTTTACGAATTTGTGTTCATTCGGATACGACGGATTCTACATTAGAAAAGTTGATTTCTCTATTACCGGAATTTTGATGTCTGTTTTTATTTCAGCAACAGGAACGGATGTCGGAAAAAGTTTTCTGAGTTCTTTGATTCTCGCTAAATACGGGGAGGAGCTTGGTCTCAAATATTTCAAACCGATTCAGACCGGAGAAGAAAGCGATCGTGCCTCCGTGATGGATCTTTCGGGTTTGGATGAAAGTAGATTCTTAAAAAATTACTATTCTTTTGCCTTCGCGGGCTCTCCCCATTACGCGGCAGAATTAGAAGGAACCGAAATCGATACCGACGAATTGGCGCGACATCTTTTTAGCATTCGGGAAGAGAAGCTCATCGTGGAAGGAGCGGGTGGACTTTTGGTTCCATTGACTCGAAAGACCTTGACGATCGATGTCGTTCGACAATCCGAAATTCCTTTGATATTAGCCGCTCCGGTTTCTTTAGGTGCAATCAACCAGACCCTTCTCTCTCTGGAAGCGATTCAAAAAAGGAATCTCGCCTTCAAAGGAGTTTTTTTTATCGGAACCCCCGATAAAACCACGGAAGACAATATAAGAACCATCCTCGAATGGAGCGGAGTCCCTATGTTGGGATTTTTTTATTTTCATACGAAGGAAAGACTGAGTCGGGAAGAATTTCGAAAAGATTGTCTCCTTCGATTTGATCCGGATTCTATCTTGAAGGAAGCGATTCAATGATCTGGTATCCTTATACTCTTCAATATGAACCGGACCGCCCTTTGAAGATCGTTCGAGCAGAAAAAGAATTTCTCTACGACGATGACGGAAATTCTTATATCGATGCGATTTCCTCTTGGTGGGTCAGCATCCACGGTCACAATCATCCGAAGATCATTCAAGCGATGAAGGATCAACTCGATCGATTGGATCACGTTTTACTCGCCGGTTTTACGCACGACCCGGCAGAAGATCTCGCGAGAGAACTGCTCCACGTAACGGAAGGATTGTTTCACAGAGTGCTTTATTCCGATAACGGATCGACCGCGGTAGAGATTATGATCAAACTCGCGTATCAGTATTTTCAAAATTGTGGAGAATCAAACCGAAACATATTCCTAAAATGGAATGCGTCGTATCATGGAGATACGATCGGAACGATGAGCGTGGGAGGAGATTCCCTTTTTAATCGGGTTTTTTCCGGACTTCGTTTTCCAACTCAGGAATTTCCGAGTCCGAATTGTAGCTTTTGTCCGGTTGGGAAAAAATCGGATTCTTGCAAAACGGAATGTGCGGACGAAATCGAAACGTTCTTTGAAAAAAATCCGAAGCGAGTCGCCGGGATCGTAATCGAACCTTTGATTCTCGGATCGGGAGGAATGATCTTTTACAAAGAAGAAGTCCTACAACGGCTGGAAAGAATTTCCGAAAAATACGGAGCTCTTTTGCTGGTCGACGAAGTCTTTACCGGCTTTGGGCGAACAGGCTCCTTTTTTGCATACCAAAGGGCAAAGATAAAACCGGACCTAATCGCTATGGCAAAAGGACTCAGTGGAGGCGCGGCTCCGATTGCGGTCACCCTGGCCTCGAAAAAAATTCATTCCGCCTTCGAAAGCCCGGAACCAGAAAAGGCTTTTTATCACGGGCATACGATGACCGGAAATCCGATTGCATGTGCGGCGGCCCTCGTTTCCACAAAGCTGATGTTTGAAGAAAGTCGTTTGGAACAAGTAGCCAGCTTGGAAAAAAAACTCAAGGTTGGCCTAAAGAAGATTCAGGAAGAATTTCCGAAACGGATTCGAGATCTCCGAGTGATGGGAGCCGTTGGAGTTTTAGAATTGGAAGTGGGCCAGGAGAGCGGTTATACGTATCCTGGAAATAAAATTCTGAAGAAGAAATTTTTGGAGAAGGGGGTTCTTCTTCGACCGCTCGGAAATGTGATTTATCTCACTCCGCCGTATGTGATATCCGATTCTTCTTTGGAAAAGATTTTCAGAGCGATCCGCGAGACCTTGGTCGAAATTTATTCGGGGAATTAGACTTTTCAAGAAAACTCCTCCCCTCGAACCTGTCTGAAGAATGTCTGCAACACTCAAAACTGCCGAAAAAATATTCTCCGAAGTTCCAAGCGTAATCACCAAAGAAGAGGCTCTGGAAATTCTGGATGGGACCCTTCCCCTGACGAGCTGTCTTGATAGAGCGTTTCAAGAAAG
Organism: Leptospira stimsonii; assembly: GCF_003545885.1. Classification (NCBI taxonomy): domain Bacteria; kingdom Pseudomonadati; phylum Spirochaetota; class Leptospiria; order Leptospirales; family Leptospiraceae; genus Leptospira; species Leptospira stimsonii. Next base: position 213,791 of record NZ_QHCT01000002.1, on the reverse strand, counting down.
AAATCGCTATTACGGAAACAAGGTTCGTATTCATATCTTAGATAATATCAAAAACGGTCATTGCCCGGAAGACTGCGGTTACTGCGCTCAAAGGAAGAATGCAAACTCCGGCGTACAGGAATATCCGATGAAATCCGAAACCGAAATCTACGAGGATGCGGTGAGGGCGAAGGAGAATGGGGCATACCGTTTTTGTATGGTGACTTCCGGTACCGGGCCGAACCGACCGACGACCGAAAAACTCGCTTCCACCATTCGAAAAATCACGGACGAGTTGGGTTTAAAAGTTTGTCTCTCTGCGGGGCTTTTGGACGAAGACAAGGCGCAACTCTTAAAAGCGGCCGGTCTCGATCGTTACAATCATAATCTCAATACCTCACAAAATCACTATCCTGAAATTTGTGACACGCATACATACGCGCAAAGAGCGGAAACGCTTGGTTCCGTTTCCAAAGCGGGAATCGGGATGTGTAGTGGTGTGATCGTAGGAATGGGAGAAACACTGCGCGACCTCGTCGACGTTGCGTTTGAACTCAAATCATTCCGTGTGATTTCGATCCCTGTGAATTTTTTCATTCCTGTAAAAGGTCACGCGATCAAAAACCCGAGCGTTCTCACACCGGAACTTTGTGTAAGAATTCTTTGTCTCTTCCGTTTGGTAAATCCGGATTCCGAAATCCGAATCGCGGCGGGAAGAGAAGGGCACCTCAGAAGTCTATCGGCAACCGCACTTTTTGCCGCGAATTCTTTGTTTTCCTCCGGTTATTTAAACGTAAAAGGATCGGATATGGTGGAAACGATCGGGATGATTCGGGACGCAGGATTTGTCCCAGAGCTTGCCGACGGCGGAGTTCTCCCCGAAGATTCCGAAATGGAAGCTCTCTATTCGGAAAAAAATTTCCCGGAATTGTATAAATTTAAGAAATCTCTAAAGTCATAAAAGCCCGAAAAAAAGGTATTTTAGACATTTTTTAAGCTTTCCCGGCAACTTTTTTTTATTAAATTGAGTCAGAAGACAGAGTGGACTGTTAATGGCCTTTCGGATTTCGACGATCCTTCGTGTAACAGCGGAATGCCGGAGATAGTTTGGCTCTTGTACAAAGTGAAACGGAATTTTCTTTTTTATCGAACAAGAATACGTTATGCGCCTTGTTGTTCAAAAAAACTGAAGTAAAAAATTTGAAAAATAATTTGGAAATGTCGGAACCCTGGGTTATTCTTTTTTAAAATTTTAGAAAGAGTAAGTTTATTTTTTTTAGAATCGGTTTGAAAGCCTGAAACCATCTAAAAATCTGACATTACTGGAGTGAATGGATGAAATATAAAATAGAAATCAATAAGCTGAAGAACGGTTACATAGAAGCTAAGCTCATTGATACTGCTTCTAACAATCCGATTGAGTTTAGAATTTGCGATTCAGAAGATTATCTCCAAGCTCAAATCGCAGATTGGCACAAACGTTTCCACATGAAAGAACCTCAGGAGCAGTGATAGATCTTTGGTAAGGTATCTCTTTACTTTTTCCTTGCTCTTTCTTTTCACTTCCTGCTCCGTCCTGATTAAAAAATCATATACAGATTACTCCAGCTCCAACTTTGAATGTTGGTCTGGAGCCGGGTATCGTTCCTCCGAGAAATTCGAACAATACTACTCTCTTTGGAAAACGATGCGAGGATTGTATCGTGAAGAAAATCAGAGAATCAAAACAGCGAATGTAGTATTCGTCGGGAATTCTTTGATCCAATTGTTTCCGAGCGAGTTGATGGGAAAAGAATTTCCGGGAGCGGTAAATCGTGGAATCGGAGGAGATCTCACCGAACTCCTCTTGCAAAGAATCGAGGAAGACGTTCTTTTTCTGAATCCAAAAGCGATCGTGTTGGAAATCGGCGGAAACGACCTCATTCAAGGGAAGTGTTTGAACGTCATTGAAACGAATCTCGGAAAAATTCTGGAGAAAATCAATCAAGTCAATCCGAATACAAAGGTCGTCATTCTCGGGATTCCACCGGTGCGAACGCAGAGTATCAACAACGTTTCTCCTGTTCTCAATCTAACTTGGATTTCGATCGCACAAACCTATAAAAACGTAGTATTTTTAGATAATTGGCAATGGCTTCGCGAAAAAGAGAGGCCGGCTCTGAGACAAGAATTCTGGCTCGAAAAGGATAAGATTCATCTCAATGAAAACGCCTACAAAATTTGGGTTCAAAAGCTGAAACCGATCCTGACTCCCTATCTGCAGTAGTGAAATCGTTTTGCTCTTAATTCTCACTCAAAATCCGGAAGAAATTCGTAGAGAACTCCTGTTGGGGTTGGGAAGTTTTGTTTCCATTCGACCGGAAGATTCATTCCTGCTAACTTCCGCTCGCACCCGAACGAACGGACATTGGAGTTGTATCGAATGGAACATTTCTAAAAAGTTGGAGGTTCAGGAACTTTTTGCACTTCGGGCGAAATTTGCAAAACAGGACTCGGACGTTTTGCAAGTGGATCGACTCTTGGATTCCAAAAAGAAGAGTCTATTTGCTTTCGACATGGATTCCACACTGATTCAACAGGAAGTGATCGATGAACTCGCACGGCTCGCGGGAGTTTACGATCAAGTCGCCTCCGTTACCAAGGAAGCGATGGAAGGGAATCTGGACTTTCACGAGGCCCTTAAAAAAAGATGTCTTCACCTCAAAGGACTTCCTACTACGATCTTTGAAGAGTTGTATCCAAAACTCTCTCTGAATATCGGAGTTGAAAAATTACTCTTTGGTCTAAGAGAAAGGGAAAGTAGAACGGCGGTTTTTTCCGGAGGTTTTACGGATATCTTGGAAATGTTTCAAAAGGAACATCGAATCGGAGAAGTTCGCGCAAACGTATTAGAAAGAGAGAATGGAATTCTGACCGGCTTTGTCACCGGAGAAATCGTGGACAAGGTCAAGAAGTTTGAATTCTTAAAAGAAATTCGGGATCGAGAAAACATTGAATCTTCACAAGTGGTTGCGGTGGGCGACGGTGCCAACGACGCTCTGATGTTAAACGAAGCCGGGATTGGAATCGGTTTTCACGCAAAAGACGGTTTGAAAAAGTTGATCACCAATTGGGTGGACTTTGCGCCTATGGACGTTTTGTTATTTTTGTTTTCTTAATTTTTTCTGAAAGTCTTCGAGGGTTTTTAAGGCTTCGATCGGGGTCATCTCTTCCAATTTCAGTTTCAAAATCGATTCTTCCGTCTCGGAACGAGTTTCTTTCTTTTCCGCTTCGACAAACAACATAGGTTGCGCTTCTTGGATCCGAATCTCCTTCTTTTTGGATTCGAGTTCGATGAGAAGTTCAGCCGCTCGTTTTACGATCGGTTCCGGAACTCCGGCGATCTTTGCCACGTAAATCCCGAAAGACTTTTTGGCTTTTCCCGCGCGAACCTTTCGTAAGAAAAGAACCTTGTCGTCCTTTTCCAGAGTTTCCAGATAAAGATTGAAAATTCCGCTCAAACGAGACAGCTCGGTGAGTTCGTGGTAGTGAGTTGCAAAGATCGTCTTTGGTTTGATCGAAAGAGAAGACAGATATTCTAAGATCGCCCAGGCGATGCTCATCCCGTCATAAGTCGAAGTTCCTCGACCAACCTCGTCAAAAAGAATCAGAGAATCTTCAGTGCAGTGATTTAAGATATTGGCGGTTTCCTTCATCTCGACATAAAATGTGGATTCTCCCGCGGTGAGATTATCACCTGCGCCGATGCGCGTAAAAAGTTTATCCACGATCGGAAGTCGCGCAGATTTCGCCGGAACAAACGCTCCCATCTGAAAGAGAATCTGATTTAAGGCGATCTGCCTCATAAAAGTCGATTTACCCGCCATGTTCGGTCCCGTGAGAACCGCGATCGCTTTGTCCTGCGTATCCAAATAGAGAGAATTGGGAGTAAACTCCTGACCGGGTGGGAGGGTCGCTTCCACGACCGGATGTTTGGAATCGACGAGGTCCAGAGAACGATCCTCGGAAAGTTGAGGACGAATCCAACCGAACTTGTCCTTTGCGGTCAAAGTCGAGATCTGAAAATCCAAGTCTCCGATCTCTTCCGAAAGTTCCAAAAGAAAGGAAGCGTTTTTGAGGACTTCTTCGACCATTAGATTGAATTCCGCTCTTTCGATCTCTTGGATGATTTCGTCGGCTTCGAGTATCGTCCTTTCGATTTCTTCGAGCTTTGGTGTCGTAAATCGTTCGCTTCCAACTAACGTTTGTTTTTTGAGATAGTCTTTCGGAGCCTGTTCCGCTTGTACCCTTGAAATCTCTATAAAATATCCTACGATCTTATTATAACGAATCTTTAATGTATTTAGACCGGTGCGTTTTTTTTCCTCGGTTTCCAATTCTAAGATCCAATCCTTTCCTTTTACGCCGGCTTCTCTTGCCTTGTCCAGCTTTGCGGAGAATCCGGAACGAAGAAAAGGACCGTTTCCTAATATGACGGGTAGGTCGTCGTTTGGATTCAGTTTGGAAGCGATCCATTCGGAAAGAGATTTTAGTTTTTCGGTCGGAATCAAAAAAGGATAGGAAAGAACTTCCAATTCTTCTTTTAACTTGATTCCGGTTGCGATGGAATTCGCGATGGTGCGAAAGTCTCTCGGATACGCGTGATTGCCTCGAAAACGTGTGAGAATCCGTTCGAGATCTCCGATATCCTTGAGCGCCGAAACGAACGGTGCAAGAATCGTTTTTAAGAGGATGTCTTGTTTTTCCCAACGAGAATAGAGAATCAGAGGATCACATTCCGGGAACAAAATTCTCTGTTTGAGAAGTCTTTTTCCCTTTGCAGTATTGCAAAAATTGAATATAGAATAGAGGGTATGATTTTTTTCCTTTTCATTCTCCACGAGTTCCAGATTGAGAATTGTTTCCCGATCCATTTCCAAAAATTTTCCGGAACTTAAGATTCGAGGTTCTCGAAGGATGAGTTTGTTGTCCCGATAGGTTTCTCGGATGTATTCGTCTAAATACAAAGAAAGTATGTGGAAGGGGTCCTTTTCCGTAACTTCGGGCTGATCCGGCAATAAAGTAAATTCACGATTCTTAAAGTATTCGAGGTCTTTGAAAAAAGAAACTTCGGATTTCGGAACACAGATTTCGGAAGGACGAAACTTTTCGAGTTCGGCGATCAGTCGTTCCAAACCGGTGATCGACGCGGAAGAATAAAATAATTCTCCCGTGGAAAAGTCCGCCATCGCAAAATAAATCAGACTTTTTTTAAGATGGAGAACCGCGAGATAGTTGTTCTGATATCCGGAAAGAAGGTTCTCTTCGATGACCGTTCCCGGTGTGATGATCCGTACCACATCCCGCGTCATGAGTTTGGAACCGGGATCGTCCGATTTGGATTGTTCGCAGATTGCGATTTTTTTTCCCGCACTGAGGAGCCTGGAAATATAATTGTCTTTGGAATGATAAGGAATCCCGCACATAGGCACCGCGTTTTGTCTTTTGGTAAGTGCGATGTCTAAGATCGAAGAGGCAACCTTTGCGTCTTCTAAGAACATTTCATAAAAGTCACCCATCCGAAAAAAGAGAATCGTATCCGGAAAGTCTTTCTTGATCGCAAGAAACTGTTTCATCATTGGAGTGTTGAGCGCGTCTGCGAGATCACTCCAGTATTCAGCGGAGGTTCCTGTGGTTTCTAAACTCATAAGACTGATTTTGCGTTCCTGATAAAATCGATTATTTTTTGCGGATCTTTTTGACCGGGAGAGGATTCGACTCCGCTCGCAACGTCGACTCCAAAGGGTTTTACTTTTGCGATCGCCGAAGCTACGTTCTCCGGATTCAAGCCCCCCGCGAGCAAAAACTTTCTCGTGACTTTCGAGACGAAGTCCCAGTTAAAACTTTCTCCGGTGCCGCCGCCCGCGCCCTTGGAATAACTGTCCAAGATCAGAAATTCTCCCGGGACGGAATTCAAATCCCCATCTAAGATCTGTTTGTCGACGCGATACGAACAAATCTGGTTTTCTCCGAGAAGTTCGATTCGATAGATGGACGCAAGCTCCGGATCGTCCCAGACCCATTGCACATAATCATGAGAAAGGGCGCTACGAATCGTTCGAATTTCTTCTGGAGAATTTTTATAAAAGAGCAAAACAACCTGGGGAGAATCCATTTGAGACTTATAGAATTGAATGATCTTCCGTGCGGTCGCGATATCGATCTTTCTCGGACTGGAAGGGGCAAAATTGAGTCCTACGAAATCGGCGCCTTCTTCCTTGCAAAGTTTAGCGATTTCAAGATCTCGGATTCCGCAGATCTTGACCTTTGGTTTTTGAGCGAAATTCGGTTTCATGAATCTGGTTTTTCCAGTCTCGGAGAAGGGTTTCTTTAGATCACGTACTTTAACACTCGTCAGTTTCTAAGGCGGATTTACTTTCGGTTTCGATGGCCTTGTCTCATTCCTTCCCGATCGCAAACGGAAAAAAAATCCGCATTTTGATCCTCGGGAAAAAAGAACTTCCGAATCTTTCTCTGGAACCGAATTCTCAGAGAAAGGAAATTTCAAAATATACCGGACAAAAAGAATCTTCGATTTTTCTTTTGAATCAGGTGCACGGAGATACGATTCTCCCTGCATCCGAAATCCCAGAATTTGCCTTTCCAATGGCGGACGCTTTGATCGGAGAAGAATCCCAAAAAATACTTTGTGTAAAGACGGCGGATTGTATGCCGATCTTTTTTTGGTCATCCCGTAGCGAGAAATTCGCAGTGGTGCATTCGGGATGGAAAGGAACGTTAGCCGGAATCGCGGAGAAAACGATCTTAGAATGTTTTTCTAAAAACGAAATCGTTGACGGTTCTTTGTTCGGTTTTCTCGGACCCTGTGCTTCCGGAATCCGCTACGAAGTGGGGGAAGACGTTGCGTCCCTGTTTCGTTCCGAATATTCTGCTTGTTTGAAGTCTTCGCTCGAAGGGAAAAGTCTTTTGGATTTGGAATCCTTTCTGAGATTTCGATTGGAAAAGAATCGGATTCGAGTGAATCTCGATTCTTCCGGAATTTGTACGATGGAGAAAAATTCAGATTTCTTCAGTCATCGCCAAAAGGACCTCGGAAGAAATCTGAATTTGATTTGGAATGAAGATTAGACTTTTGGAATTTTCTTGATCGCCGCGTTGACTTTTTCCAAAACCTTCTCCCGTTTTACCGGTTTCGGAATGTAGTCCATCGCTCCCTCGTCCACGAGATATTTGAGGACCGCTGGTGTGTTCTCTTCGGACACCAGAACGATTCTGGGAAGAACGCCCTTTTCTTTGATCTCAAAAAAAGTAGCGAATCCATCCATGACTGGAAGATTCAGATCCAATGTGATCAAATCGACTAATCGATGTTCATCGTAGAGTTTAACGAGTTCCTTTCCGTTTTCCGCAAATCCGATGACCTGATATCCTTCCGATTCTAAAATTTGAGCGAGTTGTTTGGCCTGAAATCTTGAGTTCTCGGCAATCAATACCTGATAAGGTCTTCCGTTCGGAGCTACACCTGCTTTCATACTTTAACCTCTTTTTAGAGAAAGGATTCGATTATCTGACCGATTTCTTTTGTTCCAACGACCGTAGATCCGGACTCCGCGATGTCTCTGGTTCTTTTTCCGGTAGCGATCGTTTTACGAACCGCTGTTTCTATTTTGCCAGCTTCTTCTTCCATGGAAAAAGAATAACGCAACATCAGAGCCGCGCTCAAAACCTGAGCAATCGGATTCGCGACACCTTTTCCTGCGATGTCGGGAGCGGAACCACCCGATGGTTCATACAATCCGAAGCCTGATTCCGATAAGGAAGCAGAAGGTAACATTCCGATCGAGCCGGTGATGATGGAGGCCTCGTCCGAAAGAATATCGCCGAACATGTTCTCACACAGTATCACGTCGAATTGTTTCGGGTTTACGATCAACTGCATCGCCGCGTTGTCCACGTAGAGATGATTCAATTGGACGTCAGAAAATTCTTTCTGATGCAGATCGATGACAACTTCTTTCCAAAAAACGGAAGTCGTCAAGACGTTTGCCTTGTCGATGCTTGTCACTTTATTATTTCTTTTACGAGCGGCTTGGAATGCTACTCTGGTAATCCTTTCGATTTCTCTTCTGGAATATTTCATCGTATCGTAGGCGAATTCTTCCTGCCCGGATCCTTCTCTCCCTTTCGGTTGTCCGAAGTAGATTCCTCCCGTCAATTCTCTTAGGATGAGAATATCCAGTCCGTCACCGATGATATCGGCGCGAACGGGCGAAGCATTCTTCAATTCGGGATAGATGATCGCGGGTCTGAGATTTGCAAACAAATCGAAGTGTTTGCGAAGTGGGAGGAGAGCTCCTCGTTCCGGTTGTTTTTCCGGCGGTAGGGTTTCCCATTTTGGGCCGCCCACACTTCCAAAAAGAATCGCCTGGGATTCTTCACAGAGTTTGAGAGTTTCGGGTGGAAGGGGATGCCCGGTCTTGTCGATTGCGATTCCACCCACATATCCTTCTTTAAAGTTAAACTCGGAAGCCTTGGCGCCGAGAGCTTTTTTCAAAACGGAGAGTGCTACCTCCATTACTTCCGGACCGATTCCGTCTCCGGAAAGTACAGCTACGTTCTTCATTCTTTTTTGGATCCTTGTTAATTTTGTTTGATTACGGATTCGAAAATATCCAGACCTTGATTTAAAAAGTCCGTGGAAATCGTGAGAGGAGGCATGATCCGAATTACGTTCTCCGCCGTTGCATTGACTACGAGTCCCGCTTTCAGCAAGGCTTCCGCAACCGGTCTGGAAGGAATCGCCAATTCGACACCGATATGAAGTCCTTTTCCTCTTACGTCTTGGATGACGGGATACTTTCCTTTCATTTCATTCAATCTGGAAAACGCAACATCCGAACAGACGTTTACGTTGTTAAGAATTTCTCTCGTATGGATGATCCGAATGGTTTCGTACGCGATCGCCGCGGCTAAATGGTTTCCCCCGAAGGTGGAGCCGTGAGAGCCTAACGTAAAAAGATCCTGGTATCTCTCTCCTACGATCAACGCGCCGATCGGAAAACCCGAACCAAGTCCTTTCGCGAGTGTCATCGCATCCGGAGTAAAGCCCAATGTTTCGAAGGCGAATAACGTTCCCGTTCTTCCCATCCCGGTTTGGATTTCGTCAAAGATGAGTAACGCGTCGTTTTCTGCGGTCAATTCTCTGGAAAGAGTGAGAAAGTTTTTTGTCAGAGGAATGATTCCACTTTCACCTAAAATCGGTTCCACGAGAAGAGCTACGATTCTTCCCTGATATCTTTCAAACGCGGATACGAGCATCTCGTCGTTGTTCGGTTCTATGAATTCGATTCCTTTGAGAAGTTCTCCGTAACCTTTTCTGATCTTATCCTGACCGGTTAAGCTCATCCCGGAAACGGATCTTCCGTGAAAACTTTTTTCCAAAGAAAGAATGATCGGGTCTTCTATGTTTTTGGAATACGCGTATTTCCGAGCGAGTTTGAACGCGCCTTCGATCGCTTCCGTTCCGGAGTTTGTCAGAAAGACTTTTCCGGGAAAGGAATTGAGAATCAGAAGTTCCGCGAGTTTGGCCGCTTCTTCTGAATAGAAGAGATTGGATGTATGAAAGAGTTTATCGGCTTGGTTTCGAACCACCTCGATGATATCCGGATCCGCGTGTCCTAAATTGGTAACGGCCACCCCGGAATGAAAATCGATGTATTGTTTGTTGTCGTAGTCGAAAAGGAGTTCGTTGACCCCGTAACGGAACGCGACGTCGTATCTCGCATAGGTATTGATTAGATAGAGTTCGGCCAATTCCTTGGTGTGTTGAAAAAGTTCCTTTTGGATTTCTGTATCGTTCATGTAAGCCCTGCCAATTTTAAAAATATTTCTTCGGAGGCCTTGATTTCGGAAAGAAGGCCTGCCGTTAACGTTTGAATCTCTTCCTTGGATTTTGGAGCCACGAGACTCTGAAAGGAAGAATAAATCTTAATCTTAGGTTCCGTGCCGGAAGGTCGAATGGTGAGTTTCGCGTTGCCTTCGAGAATCACTTGGATCACGTCCGAAGAGGGACAACCGGAAAACGCGGTTTTGGATGCGCTTCCTTTTGCAGTTTGTGTTTTGTAATCCAGAATACCAACGATTTTTCTTTGGTGAATTTGTTTTCCCAAAAGATCGCTCGTTCTCAGAGATTCTAAGGATTTCTGGATCTTTTCCTTTCCGGCGCTTCCCTCTAAAGTCAAGGATTTGAGGCTTTCCTGGAAGAGTCCGTAACGAAGGTAGATCTCGTCCATATAAGAAAGAAGATCTTTTTTTTCGGTGAGAATTTCGAGAAGAAGAAGCGCCGAAGAAAGAGAATCCTTGTCTCTCACAAAGGAAACCGGTAGATAACCGAAGGATTCTTCACCGCCGAAAAGAAAGAAGTCGGTTTTGCTTTTATCGAGTTTCGCCATGACCTGCGCGATGAATTTAAAACCGGTGAGAACGTTTTTGTATTTCACCTTGTTTTTTTTCGCGATGATTTCTTGTAGGTCTGTGGTCACGATGGTTTTTACAAGAACCGCCTTCTTTTTCTTCTTCTTAGATGCCGCATAACGTTCACAAAGATAAGCCGCCATGATCGAGCCGATCTGATTTCCGTTGAGGAGGGTATAATTTCCCTTTCCGTTTTGAACTCCGATTCCAAGACGATCCGCGTCCGGATCGGTTGCGATAAAAGCGTGAGCGTCTTTGGAAATCGCAAATTTCCGAGAGAGTTCCATCGCCTCCGGTTCTTCGGGGTTGGGAAACTTTACGGTAGGAAATTCTCCGTCCGGATCTTTTTGTTCGGGGACAAGGAATACGTTTTTATAACCAAAACCGTTGAGAAGTTCCTTCATCGATTTTCCGCCGGTTCCGTGTAACGGAGAATAGACGACCTTCAAAGAAGAACGATCTTTTGGTTTTAAAATGGAGGAAAGAATTCCCGCCTTTGCGAGTTCCTTTTTGTAAGAAGCAAAACAATCCTTGCCCGCGGGTGTTACAAACTTTTTGTAGGTCGCGTCTTTGGGAGAAAGAATCGAGATGGCATTCCAATCGCTGATGGATTCGATCGCGGAAATGATCTTCTTGTCGTCGGGAGGAACGAGTTGTCCGCCGTCGGCGAGATAAGCCTTGAATCCGTTGTAATCCGGAGGATTGTGAGATGCGGTGATGACAACTCCTCCGCTCGCTTTGTAATAACGAATCGCATAGGAGAGAAGAGGAGTCGGAGTCACTTCTTTAAAGAGAACTACCTTCACGCCCAAAGAAGCCGCGATTCCCGCGGTGACTTCGGCAAATTCCTGAGATCTTCTTCTGGAGTCGTAGGCGATGACGATAGAAGCCTTTTTATTTTTTTTTGCGAGATAAGAAACGAAGCCGAGCGCCGCGCGTCCGACCGTGTATTCGTTCATCCTTCCGATTCCGTTTCCGAGGCGACCGCGCATTCCACCGGTGCCGAATTCAAGAGGAACGGAGAAGGCCTCCACTTCGAGTCCGGATTCTCCCTTTTTGAATTTTTCAAGAGCGAACGAAGCTTCTTTTCGAGCGATGGCGGAGAAAGGAACTTTAGTCCAGGAAAGGATCAAGGATTCAGGATGATTCATAGTTTTCAAAAGATTCCGAGTGATTTTTTTTCAGAGGATTAAATTCATAAAAATCGGGTTTCCCTGAGGTTCAACCCTAATTTTAGCCGATTCTAAAAGTATGGAATCGTACGAATTCAACCAAGATGAAAACAGAGAATTCTTAAGTTTGAGCAAGGCGCTCAAGCTCGCATCTCTCTCTTTTTTTAGTCTTTCCGGAGTCTCTTTCTTTTCCGCCTTTGTTTCAAACGATACGGGCAAACTCATGTTGTATCTGATCCCCGGAATTTTATTTCTTCTGATCGGAATCTGGAGTTACAGCGCTGGGATTTCCTTCAAAAGGATAACAGAGACCAAGGGAGAGGATTTGGATTATCTAAGAATCGGTCTTCGTAGTCTGAAGGTTCATTTTTGGATTCAGATTTCTTTTGGATTCTTTGCAATTCTATTTCTCTTGGGAGGGGCCATTCTTACCCTTGTCTCTTGATGGAACCGAGAGAATTCTGGATCGAAGAGAGGCTCGAAAAATTTCGAAAGAGCGCGGGATGTAATTTAGGCGAAAGCGGGATTCGCAATCTCAGTTTTGGAGAATTGCTTCGGCGTTTGGGAATCGGTTTGGAAGAACTCGAATCGATCTCTTTGGAAGACGCACCGAACCGAGGCGATCTCGAACTTCGAGAAGAAGTCGCGAAACTTTATCCCGGAATTCAAGCCGATCAAGTTTTGATCACGACCGGAACCGGAGAAGCGCTCTACATTCTCTTTCATCTTCTTTGTAAAAAAGATTCTTCGGTTTCGTATTTTGAACCGGCGTTCCAAGCGTTGTATGAAATCCCAAGAATGATCGGAGCCGATCTCAGGCCGGTTTCTCTCTTAGATTCCTTACGAAAGAATCCAAATTCTTTTTTATCCTCCGATTCTATCTTAGAATTGTTTTCGAAGAATGCGGATCTTATCGTCTTCAATCATCCTCAAAATCCGAGCGGTCTTTCTTTGGATCCAAACGGGATCAAAACGATCCAAGAGGCCGCATTGAACTTTCCCGGTTGGATTCTTTTTGACGAACACTATCGATTCTTAGATTTCAAAAACTCCTTGAGCTGGAGCGGTGCGGGTTTGAACAAACGAACGGTTTCCACTGGATCCATCACAAAGTGTTTCGGAGTGATGGGACTTCGTATCGGTTGGATGATCGGACCGAGAGAACTGATCGAAAAGGCTCGCTCTTTTAAAGATTATCTTACACATACCGTTTCTCCAATCTCCGAATATTTAACGCTCCAAATTCTAAAAAATAGAATTCGACTTGTAGAACCGATCAAAAAATCCATCATACAGAATATTCAGTATTTTGAAAGTAATTGGCAAAAGATTCCGGGACTTGCTGGTTTTCAACCTCCTGGAGGAGGAGTGGTATCCTTTTTACCTCTAAAGAATGGAATATTATCTACTTCCTATGCGGATGCTTTGATGGAACAATGCGACGTCTTCGTTCTTCCCGGTAAGGATTTTGAAACGGAGGGTTGGATTCGTATCGGCTTCGGAGAAAGTAACGACCGCTTTCAAAACGGTGTTGATCGCTGGAAAAAGTTGAAGTTGTAGGAGCTCTTACGAGTTTTCCTCTTTTTTCCAATCCGACCTCGATCGAATTTTAGAAAGAGCAAACGTTTTGATTCGTCAGTTGTGAAATCATCCTCTCAAAAAAGGAGTTTTAATTACGGCAAAATTTCAAGCTGAATCGACTGGCAAGGTTGCAAGGGAAAAGAAGGCGTCTTCGTTGTAATAGAAAGTAGTATCTCTTGGTTTCCGAAATTTGGAATCGCACAAGTTTGGGTCCCACCTGCAAAATAAGCCGAGTAGGAACCTACGTTGCAGAAGACAGAAGAATTCGTTGCATAAAGATTCGGTCGCTTACAATTGTAAACGAGAAGCTCAGCCCCACAGTTCGGATAATCGGAAGAGAGTGTAAGTTTGTATTTGAGTCCGTTGGAATCCGTCTGAAATTTAAATTTACGAATTGTTCCATCGCCCGTTTGAACCGAATTCACAAGAATATTCATTGGAAGCGTATCGCAGTCCGAATCGTAATACGGTGTAGTTTGTTTCGGTGCCGTAAGGAGGAACCAATAAAAAAGATTCTGAAATGGATCGTTCACAGGATTTATTTCCGATTCTATTCGAGAACAAAGTGGAAACGAGAGAAATAGGATGAAATGCGCAAACAATGGAACCCGGCAACGAAGATTTTTCAAGGCAAGACCTCGAAAGAAATCGCATTGCACTGAAACGGCTTATCGATCGAGTTAGGACTAAATGATATAATTACGAGTTGATTGGAAAACGAGGAAATGGTGCAAGTTTGGGTTCCTCCGGATATCGGATTCTGAAACTGGCCCTGGTCACAAACAACGTTATAGTTCGTAGCGAACAGATTTGAAAACGAATCCCTACAATTGTAGATGCTGAGTCCGATTCCACAATTCGGATAATCCGAGGAAACCGTAAGTGAATATTTGAATCCGTTCGGACCTGTGATAAACCGATAGTTCTCGAGCTTTCCACTTGCATTCAATGGAACGTTGAGTGCGATCGGCTGGGAATACTCCGAATTTTTACAAGGATTTCGATAAACACTTTGACCCCAAGGTGCGAGTGTGATCGTAACAAAGAGTAAAAGGTCTCTCCTTTCTTCCGGGGTTCGTTTGTATTCCGTTTGTTCTTCGCAAAGTAAAAACGAAGTCGCAAACATTAGGATCGAAAAAAAACGGGCAAATCGCATTCTACACTTACTTTGAAAGGAAGGGAACAATTTACAACTTTATTCTATTGTAAGGCTTTTCTTGGAAACTTCTTTTTGTATGAGATCAAAATTCGTTTCCGGATATCGAAGAAGGATAAGCGGTGATTTGCCGTTCCAGGTGAGATCATACCGATTTCCGGTTGCGGATTCTCGAATATTCGATTTATATAAATGAAGAGGAATGCAGTCCCAGTCGTCGTTCGGTTCCGTCGTCGAGGGAAGAATTTGATCGGTATAGTAAAGGCAAAGAAGTCGGTTTTTGATCACCTTCCAATAACCGTGCATCACTGTTGTTTGACCCGGATACCAAAGAAACGTCCGGCCATCTAACGAAAAGAAGACGATTTGATTCCCGTGCGAAATGTCAAAGAGTCGAATCGTTCGATCGCCTACGATGGAATCGACTTCCGAATCGGAAAGGAACGGGAATAGTTCCACGTTTTCCCTGGCCCAGCGAGATTCGTCCGCATTCTGTCTTTGAACCAAACAGGAAATGGAAATGATTACACTGATCCAAACGAATAAGAGTCTGTTCTTATTTTTATTCATACTTCTCAGGAGAATATTCGTTCTTTTGAATATACGAAATCAAAAATTACGAAAGACCCGATTTAGGAGTTGAATCGGATGATACGTAAAGATCGCTCTTTGGTAGAATCGCGCGCGAAGGTGTGAACCCGTCAAAGAAAATTGTTTTCCGCCAGTTTGAATAAAATCCGAAACGAACGGCTCGAACTCTTCCATTTGAATTCGAAAACGGATTTCTTTCTGAAAGATTTTGAAGGTCTGTTCTTTGGAGGAACTTTTCCATTGAAACGGATCGGGAAGCAACGTACGTTCCTTCAACCATAGGGGCAAATTTTTCCGTTCCAATTTGGAGGGAAGGAAGGTGCCGAGATAATACGATTCCGGTTGTTCTAAGTCCACATTTTTATCGGAAGTTTCCCGAAGATAACCCAAGGCGTAGACGTCGCAAAAACCGAGTTCGGGAGAATAGGATTCTTCATAGAATTCTTGTTTCGAAAAAGATTCGGCTCTTGCCGCAACGAACCGAAGTTTGATTTTTTTTCTACTTCCGAAAGGAATCCAAGACACGGGAAGTTTCTCTTTCCATTCTTCCCAAGGGAAGAGTTCTTCCCATTGGATCAGAGAATGCAAATAAAGACGATATGGTTTTGGGGATGCGGTACTGAGTAGATCCGGGTTCGTGGCGCCTAACGTGGAATCGGTTTCTTCCGTTGTGAAACGTTTATTCCAAGGTTTTCCGTTTAAAAAATGAAGTCCGTTTCGCAACCATTTCCAGAATAAGAATTTGGTTTGGTTGGAAAAGCCGCTCCGTAACGTTTCGCTCACTTCGATTTTTTGTTTTCCGCCGGCAAAGGACGCGCTCTTTACTTCCAAGTTCGTTTGAAATTGAGGAGGAATTCCGTTCTCTTGGAAGAGATGAGTTTGATATAAAAGATTTTGTAAATCCTTCCCGTTTACAATTTGTTCCCTTTTGTATTCTTCAGTCAGGATCGGTTGAAGTCTGTGCTCGGCGAGGATACCCTTACTCTGAAAAAACGGGAGGATCGTTACATTCCAGATTCGATCGATCCAGAGTTGAAATTTTGTAAAAGCGAGGCGGAACATGAGTTCGAAGGTTGCTTTGGAAAGCTTTTTAAAAGCTCCAAGATTCTCCACTCAAAAAGAAAAAAGTCATCCAAAATCCTCCTTAAACGCCAGAAAATCGGCGGAAAGGTTGACAGAGAAAGGCTCCAATCGATTATGTCCTTACTATGGCCAGAAGATGTGAAGTAACCGGGAAGGGCACTGCCTCCGGAAACAATGTTTCCCATTCCCACATTAAGACAAGAAGAACCTGGAAGGTGAATCTTATCAAAAAAAGAATCTTTTTGGAAGACGAGAACCGTTGGGTTACAGTGCGTCTTTCCACCAGAGCGCTTCGCACTCTGAGAAAAAAAGGAATTAAGGCCGCCATCAAAGATAACGGCGGATCCTTGGGCGTTCTTGCTCCGAAAAAATACGCGGGAATCCAGAAGTCAGCTCCGAAAACAGTCTGACTCTTCGTTCCTCAAGTGGTTTTCCCGAGTCTTTTCTCTTTTAAGAAAGGAATTCGGGGAAGTCGCAACACCTCTCCATTTTCAAAAAGACTACGAACTGGCAATTGCCGTCATTCTCAGCGCTCAGTGCACGGATGAACGCGTAAACCAAGTCACACCGGCTCTTTTCAAAGCATTTCCCACATTAGAATCCTTTGCCAACGGGGATATTCTCGACATCGAAAAACTGATCTTCTCCACGGGCTTTTATCACAATAAGGCCAAGTCGATTCAGGGTTTTGCCCGTACATTGTTAAACGACTTCCAGGGAAAGATTCCGAACACGATCGCAGAGTTGATCTCACTTCCGGGTTTTGGAAGAAAGACCGCAAACGTGGTCTTATCCGAGGTGCACGGACTTGTGGAAGGAATCGTAGTCGATACACACGTCAATCGAATCGCAAAGGTTTTGGGACTTACGACAAAGAGCGATCCCGTACAGGTCGAAAAAGATCTTATGAATCTTCTTCCCAAAAAATATTGGAAAGATATATCCTTGTATTTGATCTTCCTCGGAAGAAAGAGTTGTAAGGCGCATCGCAGATTTTGCGAAGAATGTATTCTGAAAAAGGAATGTCCCTCGTCTACGTTTGTCAACGGAGCTTAAAATATATGGAAGTATTTATCGATCAAAAGTTAGAAGGAATGGAACTCGCGACGCAACATATCGTGATGTCCCGGGATCTCAACCAACACGGATTTCTTTTTGGCGGACAGATGCTCGCTTGGATCGACGAAGGTTGTGCGATGTTCGTCATGGAGAAGATCCGTTATTCGAATATCGTCACCGTGAGTATGGCGGACGTCGTTTTCAAAAGTCCCGGACTTCTGGGGGATATCATTCAAATTTTCTCCAAGATCGATAAGGTTGGAAACAGTTCGATCACGATCCGAAATACTTCGATCGGTAAAAGCCAGAGTCGGAAAGAATTGAAAGAGATCATCGACTGTAAGATCACCTACGTCTGCTTAGATGAAAACGGAAGACCGTTTCCTTATTTCCGAGATCATTTTGAACTTCAGGATTTAAAGTAATCATTTTTATGGCTCCCCGATTTCCCGTTTCCGTAGAAAAAGAACACAAACTCTCCGAACTCATGGAGACTCTTCAGATCAAAGAATCGGATCTGGAAGAAAGTTTTACAAGAAGCGGTGGAAAGGGTGGTCAGAACGTAAACAAGGTTTCCACGGCCGTTCATCTCAAACACAAGCCGAGTGGAATCGAAATCAAATGTTCTCTTTATAGAACCCAAGGACTCAATCGTTATAAGGCCCGAGCCATTCTTTGCGAGAAAATTTTAGAACAAAGACAAAAGTCGAGTTCTACGATTTCCGACGTTCAAAAAAAAGCGATACGAAACAAACAAAAGGATGCAAAACGAAAGAAAGAGAAGTATTCCAGAAAAGGACAAAATTCTTCTTCCATTCTTCCGATTGTCGAAGGAACTTTTGAAGAAGAAGTCCCCGAAGAAACCCAAGACTAAATTCTAAAAGTCTAATGAATACGCAACATGGCTGAAATTCTAAACCACACTCTGATTTTGGAAAAGATCAAAAACTTGGGAGCTTCTCCGGGTTGTTATCTTTGGAAGTCCAGAAGAGGCGAGGTTTTGTATGTAGGAAAGGCTAAAAATTTAGACAAAAGGGTTCGCAATTATCTCAAAGAATTCCATCCGGACGTAAAGACACGCGCGCTCCAGAGAGAGATTTTTGATCTGGATTGGATCGCTACTCGAACGGAAAAAGAAGCGCTGATACTTGAAGCGACTCTGATCAAAAAACACAATCCTCGTTTTAACGTTCGTCTCAAGGACGATAAAAAATATCCTTATATTTGTGTTTCTCTTTCCGAACCGTTCCCGATGGTTTACGTGACTCGTAAACTCAGAGACAACGGGGATCGGTATTTCGGTCCGTATTCGGACGTTCGTTCCACAAGAGAAACGTTAGACATCATTCTTAGAATTTTTCCGATCCGTAAAACGAGACAGGTTCTTCCTCTTCCCAAACCCAGAAGACCTTGTTTGAACTTTGATATGGGACGTTGTCTCGGTCCTTGTCGCGGAACGGTTCCCGTGGAAGAATACAAGATCGTCGTGGACCAAGTGATTCAATTCTTAGAAGGAAAAAAAGATTCTCTCGTGGGAGATTTGAGCACGAAGATGAATTCTTCTTCCGAACGCCTCGAATTTGAAAAGGCGGCTCGGTATCGGGATATGTTGCAGAGAATTCAGAACTTCCGAGAAAAACAAACCGTCGTCAGCACGGAGGGTGGCGACGAGGACGTGATCGGTTTCGCGAGAAAGGAAGACGAAGGTCAAGTGATTCTTTTGGAAGTTCGAGGCGGAAGACTCGAAACCAAAAAATCCTTTCCGATCAAAGGAGTTTTGGACGCGGAGGATTCCGAGATCATCGGTGCCTTCTTTCGGGATTATTATCTGAACGCGGCGCTCGTTCCTCCGGTGATTTTTATTCCGACCGATATCCAAGAAGAAGTTGCAACGGTCGTGGACGTCCTACAGGAGAAAACGGGATTTCGACCGAAACTCAAGTCTCCACGTACGGGAGACAAACGTTCCCTTTTGAAAATCGCGGAGAAAAACGCGGAACTCAGCCTTACGGAACGACTTCTCGCGACTCATTACCGAGATCAAACCGCTTCTTTAAAAGAAATCCAAGAGATGTTTTCCCTCGAACGACCTCCGCATATCATAGAATGTTATGATATCAGTCATTTTCAAGGTTCGCAACCCGTGGCGAGCGGTGTCATGTTCGTCGAGGGAAAGCCGTTCAAACAAGGATATCGAAAATACAATATGCGTGGTTACGACGGAATCAACGATCCAGGAATGATGCATGAAGTGATTTCAAGACGTCTGCAAAGAATCGTGAACGAAGAGGGAGTTTTTCCGGATTTGATCGTGATCGACGGAGGACCGACTCAGTTGACCAAAGCCTGCGAAGCGGCGGTAGAAGCGGGGGCCGAAGGAATTCCGATGGTCGGTCTTGCAAAAAAAAGAGAAGAGATTTATTTCCCCGGAGACAACGAACCCTTTATCTTCGATATGAATTCTCCGGGAATGAAGTTGCTCCGACACCTTCGGGACGAAGCGCATCGTTTTGGAGTGACCCATCATAGAACTCGAAGAAATAAGGAAACGATGCGCGCACTGATACAGGATGTTCCGGACATCGGACTCAAAAGAAGTAAATTGCTCCTACAACATTTTTCCGGTGAAAAGAAAATCGAAGAAGCCACAAAAGAAGAATTACTCAATGTTCCGGGAATCGGCGAAAATCTCGCCGAAAAAATTTTAAAACAACTTCATAAAAAAGAATAAAAAAAATCTAAAATTCCCTCCGCTCCAACGTTTCCCGGAACCGTTTCCAACGGAGGGAAATATGAAATTCAAATTCATCTTCACGACTTTATTGTCTCTGATTCATTTTGCATCCTGTCCTGGAAAGGGGAGTTCGAGCTTTCTTTTGCCGATCACTCGACCGGGGGAATTTAGACTCGTCTACGAACCGGGTATTTTGGCGGAATCGGAAATCCCGGAATCGGTTCGGAAGGAATGGCAGAATCCGACCGTGAAACTTCGATCCAACGACGCAAGCGCTTGTCTTTTCGCGGGAGCGGAATTGGCATTCGGTCTTTCGGTTTGTTTTCCGGATCCAAAAGGAGAAATCGATTTAGAAATTCAGAATATTCTTACATTCTGGAATGAGAATCCGGAAGGTCGTACGGAATCGGAAGAATGGTCTTTTTCCGAACTCGGGACGGGCAAGCTGAAAGTGGAGCTGATTCGCGATCTTCTTTCCGACTGCGACGAGGATTGGCTGATCCTTTCCGGGGATCCGAGTCTGGATAAAACGTTAAAGAAGGTATCGTTTCCAAACACGAATCTCGTCTCCGTTTTCTCGGAAGATTCTTCGATTCGTCCACACTCTCCGAATGCGTTCGTAGGGTTTAGCATCTTTGCGAGTTCTCAGAGGATGAAAATCGTCTTTCATCCAAAAAACAGAATTCGGGCACTCAATAGTCTGGTTCTTGAGATTCCGGGTAACGTATCTATCCTTTCCGATTTTATTTCGGAGATACGAAGAAAAAATTCAGAAGTCGTTTCGCGTTGTAAGGATGGAATTCCGGAGTTATCCGAAGTCTTCGGCGGCGTGGGTTCTTCAACGGGAAGATTTTTGGAATTTCGAAATTCTACTTTGGAAACGATTTGTTTTCAGGATTTGAATCTGGAACTCAACGCGAAACCGTATTCGATACAAAAAGGAAAGGAATTCTTACTTCCCGGAGAAACGATACTCCGGATCGAATCCGGAAGTCTTCTTCCTGGAAACGAGATTTCGGGTTTTCCCTGGGTTGAACTTAAGAAAAAAGGAGAATGGTTTTTAAAAACACGCACCAAACAAGTTTCTGTTTTCAATCGCGAAAGTGACTTTCAAGTAGGAGAGCGATTTTATTCCTCTTTCGGGAATCAGTATTCCCTTTGCAAAAAGGAAGGATTGTTCGAGATATCCGATCGACTTTGTATGAGTCCCGGATTCGACGTGAAAGGGAACGATTTGGAGGATTCCTCCTTTTGTAGAATCGAAGAGTTTCAATTGGAAGAAGTGAACTTTACGGGACTTTTTCTAAAGGATAAAATAGATCAAAATCACAAGTTTATCGATTTAGAATATTCAGGAAAAGGAAACTGTAATCCGAACGCTCTTTCCGTGTTTTTAGGTGAAACGGAATACCCAATTTGGTTGGATTCCGGTCTTCTGAAACCGAATGAAATTTTGACTCTGGGAACGCGGGACTGGATGGGAAAACCGATCCGGCTTTCTCTTGCGGATCTTTCCGATTCCAAATTCGGAGGAAACATTTTATTGAAAGATCGGTTTGTTCCTCGGGAAATTCTTCTTTCGCGGGAGACAAAGGAGATTCCTATCCTTAAAAAAGAAAACGGTCAGCTTCTTTCCCTCTTGTTTCGGAATGGACGTTGGATTCCGCATCCGATAGAAAGTTCGGAAACTCTCATCTCATCGATTCGTGACTTGCACGCGATGAATCCGGGTTCTAAATCGAATTGGGATTCTTCGGTTGAGAATCGGAAAGGGGAACTTTCCGAAATCTCTTGGATGGGTTCGTATGATGGTTCCACTCCAATCAGTGGGGATCGATTTGTGGAACTCGATTCTATCCTACCGACTTCCGGAATTCTGGAGATTCATTCGGGAACAAAGGAGTATCGATTTCTCATCCCATTGGAAGCGGGGAAGACCGTTTTTTCTTCCTCTCGACTTGTTTGTTTTCCAAATATGAAACCTTGGATTTTACCGGAGCTTTCTCTCGGTTCCTCCGGAGAAATGCGAATTCTGTCTTTGGACGGAAACTCGGTATTAGACACTTTTGTTTGGACTTCGCAGGGACCGGGTCTGAATTCTACATCTCAAAAGGCCCGAAGATCCGCGTCCAAGTTTCGAACCCTCGGAGGTTCCGTGGTTTGGAAAAACAGTGCGTTTTCCGATTCCGAGGAACGAAAGGAGAACTGCTCTCAGACCGAGGCGAGCCCGAGTCTTGCGAACCGAACTCTTCCGTTTCTTTGGAAAGAGTCGTCCTCTTCGGATGATTTTTTCAATCCGCTTTTGAGTTGGAATCTGCCCAATTCTGCGGGCATCAGGACGAGTGAAATCCAGGTTCTCACGTTCCAGCCAAACTTCTCTCAGAGTCGATTTACGACTGAATTTTATAATCTTTGGATAGAATTGAGATATAGTATATTCGAATCCTGGAATATTCCAAAAGGTTCCTTGGTCTATTTGATTCCGTCGGGCGGGGACGGACTGATTCAAATTCCGGGCGACCCTTCGATTCTGATTTCCGCAATTTATCCGAGTCCGGTTCTTTCCACAAACGAATGGGTTTTGATCTGCAATCGTGGAAAGGATTCCGTCGATGTACGAAGTCTTGAAATTCGGGACAGCTCCGCTTCGGATCGCCTTGTGGAATACTCGTTTCGTTTTGGTACTTCCCATCCGATCGGTTGGGAAACAGGGAATCCCGATCCAAACGGTTGGATTTTTAACGATCGATTTTTGAATCCGGGAGAATGCGGTTATATTCTTTCTCCCAATTTTAAAAACGAATCCGTTCCGTTTCTCGGCGAATCGTATCGAAAGATTTTTACCATCGAAAAAACGACGACCATCGGAAACGGAATCGGGAAAAACGAAGGTTTGGATCTATTTCAATATGTTCAACAAGCACCGGTTCATCTCCATAGTTACGGGAATCAGTATTCTCCGTTTCCGTTCGCATTGGATACGGAGCTCGGGGATCTTATCTTGCTTCGAACCAATCGTTCCGGGGATTCTCTTTCGGATTATGAAATCAAAAAGAAGGATCTTCCATGAGACGAATCTTTTTATATTCTTTTTTTATTATAGGTTTTCCGATCCTCGCGGACGGGAAACCTTCCGGTTGGAAAAAGATTTCCTGGTTCGGTTGGGGACTCGGATCCGGACAAGAAGTCCAAACTTCCTCGGAACGGCCGAACGAAAAATTCTATAAGGAATTGAGAATCAACGAATCCATGTTTCACGGAAGTCTGGATCAAAATTATTCTTCGAAGCTTTTTCTTTTGAGAATCCAAGCGGACGGATTTCTCTCTTCCGATTCGAAATTTCACTTTTACGCAGGAAGGGATTTTTTCCTGGAATGGAAGAATTCTAAACTTTCCCTCGCCTTAGGAAGAATTTCCGAGGACGGAAAACAATCTTCCTTTCGAGATTGGGCCGATGGCACGGACGGAATCGTTGTGAGAGCCGATTTTAGACAAAAGGGAAAACTTCGTGTGGATCTCTTTGACTATTACTCCGGATACAAACTTTTTGAAAAGGTCGGCTTTCGAGATACGATTCTTTTAACAAAACGATCCCAGTCTTTTGGCAATCAGGATTTGCCGGCGACTCTCGTGGTACCGGATGAATTTAGAAATCGCTATCGAGGGGGTTTGAGTTACCGCTACGAAATTTCCTTTTTAGAATTCGGATTTCGTTTTCAGTACTTGAACTTTGAGAACTGGGGAAGATACGGAAACGACCTTTCCACGAACTACCAATCTTCGGGAGATCGGGATTATCTTACACATTCTACCTTGGATATACATTGGAAATGGAAAGGTTTTTCTTCGTCCTTAACAGGGATTCTAGCAAGGGGTCAGGATAAAACGGGTTGGAACCGAATTCGAAATGCGGCGACCCTTCCGATCACGGGGGAAGCGATTCTTCTTTCTTTTGGTTTTGACAATGTACTCTGGAAAGCGGAGTTATTCGGATTTCTTCCCGATCGAGATCGAAGAAAGGAAAACGGGGAAATTTTAGAATTGGGTTTTGTTGGAATTGGATCCAATCCATCTCCAGTGTTCTCGACCAATCAGAGTTTGGATTTTTATCCGTCTGCTTGGGTCACCGACCGCGGTTTAGAAAAACAATTCACGCTACAAAGCGGAAAAAGGCAATCCGCTTGGTCCGGGATCAATATCGAATATAAGGAATCTCGAATTCGTTTTCGACTTTATCTCGCTTCCTATTTTTATCTTCGAGAAGATTCCGGTACGTCCGGAAACTTAACTTGTTCGCGGGATTCTTTTCAAAACGGATATTTTCGAGAAGCCCTTTTGCAATCGACTCTTTATATCCCCACGGAGGACGAGAACGTGCCTCTTTCTTTTTTTAAATGGAGCGTAGGTGGTTGGAAGAGCGATCCAGAGACCGCTCAAAGAGAAGTCTTTTTTCAAATTCAATCCGGAGTGATCTTATGAAAAAGATTCTACGTTTCCTATGGACGGTTCTTTTTCTCGGTCATTGTTCGCATGAGGAAGAAAGAAATTTGTTTTGGATTGAGCAGGCTCTTACCCGAAACATAGATGCTTATTTTTCGTTTCCTGGTCGTTACACTCCGGATTCGAAACGGCGGAACGTTCGAGATCAAATTCTTGCTCTGATCGAAGAGTCGAAACATTCCATTGATCTTTGGATCTATTCGTTCGATGATAGCGAGATTTTAGACGCCTTACAACGCGCTCGAAAACGAGGAGTGAAAATACAAATTGTCGCCGATCCGGAAAAAGAATATGCGAGCGAATTGGTAGGTCTCGGTCTTTTTCGAAGATGGGAACGTTCCGGGCTACAACATTCAAAAATCCTAATCGTGGATCGTAAGAAGGTTTTTCTCGGATCCGGTAATTTCACTTGGTACGGTTTGGAAAACGATCTCAACGGTTACGTTCGGTTCGATCTTTTTGAATCGGAGGTGGAAAATTTTTATTCTTTTTTGGAAGAAGATCCGGGAATCAACGCTCTTGAAATTCCTCCATTCCTTTTTTACATCGCTCCGGAAAAGGGACGATTGATCCAGAATCTTTTGTTAAGAGAAATCGATCGAGCAAACACTTCGATTCATTATTTGATCTTCGACCATTTTGATTCGGTCTTGAGTTCTCGATTGGCGCTCGCGGATCGAAACGGTGTGATCGTACAGGGTGTTTACGACGCGCCCGTAGATGAAGAAGGAAACTATCTCGCCGATGTTTGGGTTTCTCCCGGTTCGAGGATTCTCGGAGATGGAAATGATGAAACTATTTCCGTGGATTCCTTTGGAAAAGGAGGTTTGCTCCATCATAAAACCATGATATTGGATGATTCTACGCTTTTGAGCGGTTCGTATAATTTTTCGGTGAGCGCAAGGGATAACAATCGGGAAATCCTATTTAGAACAAAAGATTCCTATTTGCTTCAAGAATACAAAAAGGAATGGCTTCGTGTGTTCCAATCCGGAATTTCCATCCCGGTTTCGTTTCCGAAAAAGGAGGAAGTTGTGTATGGGATTCACTTTGGTATTTCGGAAGATTTACTTCCCAACGGAATCGAACAAACTCTTTGTAGAGAACGTCTTGAAACGGAAGAATCTTTTTATCTCGATTCCGGTCTTTCGTTTTTTCGGTTTATTTTAGAATATGATTTCGATCCGGGAGAACGTTGTAAAGTTGTGAGCGATTTTTCCTCCGTTAGTAGCGGTTATACCGGAAGGAGGACAAACCATCCCGTAAAAACCAAAGATTTCCGGTTACAAGCGAGGCTTTGGAACAAGAAGGGAAATCTTCTCCAAGATCGCAAAATCATTCGCAACGATCAGCCTGATTTTTCCGTAAAGCCGGTATTTCTTTTTCTCCCGGATTTCTTTTCTACAAATTCCGGAACTCTCATGTTACCGCACTCACTTTCCGAGATCGGAATTCCGCTTCGGGTTCTTTTGTATCAAAAAGGTTCCGGTCCGAATCCGATTATATGGAATCGAAACGGAGATTTTTTCAACATTCCTTCTTTGCCGAGCGAAGGGATGATCTTTTTGGAATTTGAATCCGAAATCCAATCGTTTTGTTTTCATGAAAGAACAAAACGAGGGACGGAATATATGGAATTGATAAACGAAATGATTTCCTTTCGGAAGAGTGAATTGACGATTCAAAAACGTAGAGAAGAAGAGGTTGCGGTAGAAAAAAGAAGGCAGTTTGATTCTTATTGTTATACGTATTGAACTTCGGATGGCGCCGATTCTTTTTCCCGATTTGTACGAAGAAAGAATCCGCTCAAAATCCAAAATAGAATCACAACCTCGTCGTCTTGGAAGTAACACTGAAAGAGACCGGAAAGAAAAAATCCGGAGAGGCCAAAAAAATACAGGGATTGCTCGTATGACAACGTGTTCGATAAAAGCCTATAATACAAACTGGTTCCAAACGCGATAAAGAGAAAGATCGCCGGAAATCCGAAAACCGCAAAGAGGTGGAAGGTGTCGTTGTGCGCGTGACCTCTCTGTGTGGTTTCGTAAAAGTAATAGAGTTCTCTGTATTTTTCGGAGTGTGCAATTCTGGATTTTTCAATCTCTCGATTGTAATTTCCGGGTCCAACTCCGATCACAGGATTTTTTTCAATCAATGGAAAAGTAGAATCCCAAATAAACGTTCTTCCCGCATCCGTATGTTTCTCTTTTCCGAAAATCGGATCCGTGATTTTTTGTCCTGCTTCCGTGAAGGAAAGTCCGATTCCAAGTAGAACCAGAAGAAACACCGCGCCGGCCGAAGCGAATAGAATTTTCGCTGTAGGCAATTCTTTTCGGATCGGACCTAACACGAGAAAGGCGGAAAAAGAGGAAAAGAGAGCCCCGATGATCGAAGAACGTGCGTTGTTGAGAAAAACGACATAGAGAAACAAAACGAGGATTATTCCTTGGAGCAGGGCTTCTTTCCAATTCCTTTTTAAGAGAGGTTTTAAAAAAAGAAACAATGGAAGAGGAAAGAAGAATTGAAGTAAGCCTCCGAACGTTAGATGCGTATTCATCAGACCGATCGGAAGGTAGAGCGGGATTTTTCCGATCTGGCCCATTGGATGTGTGAATTTCCAATTGGGAGATTCTCTGTAAAGATCGCTGATCAACCGAGAAAGACGCACGGAAGAAAAGCTCGAGACAAGTCCCGTGATCAAAAGGACCCAGAATAGAATGAGTAACGCGCGAAAGACCGCAGGAAATTCTTCTTTTTTAAGATTCCAGGCTACGATCAATCCGGAAAAGAGAAAGATATCTTTGAGTTCCGCGTTGAATGCGGTCTTCGCATAACGGGAAAAATTTTCTTCGTTGGTAGCGTGAATCCAAAAGTCGATCAGATACCAAGCAAAGAATGCAACTGCAATCGCGATTGCTGGTTCTTTCCAAAAGCCTTTCGTTTTTGAGGTGAATACCGAAAATAAGAAGGCCAGGACGAGAAATCCCTGACTGAGAGAGACGGAAACTCCGATTGTTACAATGCTTGCGCAGAATAAAAAAAGAGTGATTTTTCTAAGACGTTCGGGCATCTTCTCTAATCGATTGAACCCAGGTTTTCTGTAAGCTGGGAATTGTAAATTCGATAATTTCTTTCGATCGATTGATACAGAGGATTCCGGTAAAGCCCGTGATTTTAGGAGATCTTTGATGAGAATTCTTTATTTTTCCGATACCTTTCTTCCCAAAGTGGACGGTGTCGCCATTTCCATGAAAAATTTTGCGGAGCTTCTGGCAAAACGGGGACATACCTTTATGATCTGTTGTCCTCGGTACGGGGAAGGGGACTTTGATCATATCGGCGATTCGATTCGAATCGAGAGATTTCGAAGCGGTTATCTTCCGAGTTATCCGGATATCAAGGTGGTCCTACCTTCTCCGAGTAAGATCAAAAGAATCATCAAAGAATTCGAACCGGATCTCGTTCACATTCATACTCCAGGATTGCTAGGTCTATACGGAATCAACGCAACTGAAAAATACGGAATTCCTACGATCGGAACCTATCATACTCTCATGTCCGAACAAGACATGTATCTTTCCTTTTACAGACTTTTGAAATTGGATAAACTTTTTTTAAGAGCGAGTAAGTCCGAGAAAAAGTTGAAGATCAAGGATTTGAGTAAGATCGAAAAATTCGACAAGTTTAACATCCGTAAAAAGATCATTTTGAAAATTTCGAACAATATCTATGAACGTTGTGATCTGATCATTTCTCCTTCTCACCTGATCGAAAAACAACTGAGAGAATTCGGACTCAAGACAAAAATCGCCGTGATATCGAACGGACTGGATCTGACTAGTTTCAAAGGGACGATCAAAAAACTTCCCACTTCTCCGAAACTCCTTCACGTAGGAAGAATCTCGTATGAAAAAAATTGCGACGTGATTCTCAACGCGTTCAAATTGATTCACGACGAAATTCCGAATTCTACTCTTACGATCATAGGAGATGGCCCGGCTCTTCCTTCTCTGAAAGTGCAAGCGCAGAATTTAGGACTCGAAAACGCGATCACCTTTACGGGCTTCATCAAACGGGAAGAACTTCCCGAAGAATATCCGAAATACGATTTATTTTTAACGGCTTCCACGATGGAAACCCAAGGTCTTGTAATCTTAGAATCTGTCGCCTGCGGACTTCCGGCGGTCGGTGTGGATTCCTTTGCGATTCCGGAGCTCATCCACGACGGAAAGAATGGCTACATCGCGAAGCCCTTCGACGTAAAGGGAATCGCCGAAAAAGCGGTTGCGATACTCAAGGACGCGGCGTTATACGAATGTTTTTCGGAAGAATCCATCAAGATCTCCAAAGGACACGAGATGATGGCTTGTGTGGATAAGATGGAAGAGGTCTATAAAACCGTAGCGAGCGTAAAAAACAAAAAGAAAAGAAACACGTTGATCAACATGCTGTTTTCTCTTCCCGATCCTTTGGATCAGTTCTTGCGGTTTTTAGAATAGGGTATTGATGTTATAAACGACTCGAATTCGTTTGATTACGTCTTCGGGTTGAATCCATTCCATACAGGCAAAGTCTTTACGAAAACAGGTCGTGTTTCCATAAATACTACAAGGTCTGCATGGTAGATTATCGATTTGTAATACTCCCGAATCTTCCTGTCCGAACGGCGCGAAACCGGAAAAGGGATGTGTGGTTCCGTAGATACCAACGACGGGACGTTTTAAGAGCGCGGCGATATGAACGTTCGAAGAATCCATTCCGATCATGATATCCATCTTTTCCATGATCCCAAGTTCCCCGCGAATTCCTAACTTCCCGCCGGAGACAATCTTTAGAGATTCTTTGCTTCCTTTGGACCAATGTTCCAAAATTTTAGATTCTTCCCTGGAACCGAAAAGAAAAATTTTTACACCTGGAAATTCTTCGAGAAGAAGTTTGAGAAGCGCCTGACTTTTTTCCCGAGGCCATTCTTTGAGTTCATGACCTGCAAACGGAGCAAAGCCGATCCAGAGTCCTTCTTTCTTTTTTACGTTCTGCGATTCGAAAAATTCTTTGGCGAAAATTTTGGACTCGGGATCCACATTGATCCAAGGTCCTTTCCTTACTGTGGCAGGATAACCGGCGTTTTCAAAAACTTTGAGATATCGTTCGACAGTATGAGGAAGCGGGGTAAGAACTTTTTTTTTCTGACGAATTTGTCTTAACTTTTCCCTTCTTCCCTTAACGATCCGATACACACCGATTCCACGAATTAAAAAAAGTAAACTGATCAGACGAGATCGAACGGAAGAATGAAGATCGATGACTTTTTCGTAAGGTCCTAATTTGTTGATCTCTTTAAAAAGACGATACAATCCCTGAAGTCCGCGGTATCTTTTGAGATTGAATCCGACTACGTTTACGTTCGGTATGTTGTAAAAAAACGGAGCATAGTTTCCGCGGGTAACGATCGTAAGTTGGATGTTCGTATATTTCGCCGCGATTGCGATGATCGCCGGGGCCATAAGGGCGACGTCGCCCATGGCCGAAAAACGCATGACTAATAAGTTCATGATTTTTTGGAATACAGGGACGGGTTCAGATTCTGATCGTTGTACATCTTCATCTGGCGATAGACTTTGTAAAACTTGTCTCCGTTTTTTAGGTCTTCGAGAAGTTCGTCGAGACAAGTGGAAAGATCGACTCTTTGTTCGAGGAGGACTTCGAGCTTACGTTTACAATTTTGGATATGCGTCTCGTCCACGTCTTTCCGTTGGGTCTGTTCTTCCATGTGATAAATTTTGAGTTCGAGGATGCTCATCCGGTCGATGAGCCAGGCGGGGGTTTCCGAGTTCATTCTTGCTCCCGGTTTTTTGGGAACCGATTTGAATTCGGATGAAATTCGATCATCTAAAATTTCAACAAGATCGGTACGTTCTTGATTCAATTTGTCGATCTGTCTTTTATAACCCACCAATTCTCTGTCGGGAAGGTCCGGTCTACGGATTTCGTCTTCCACGTGCCATTGGATCGTGTCGATTTGATTTTTACTATAAAGAATGGATTCTACGCTGTCAGACGGGAAGGGATTTGGGGACGTGGCTTCTTTTTTATGCCAGTCTACAACGGATTGACGAAAAACGGATACGACTGAGTTCGCTTTCAAGGTCATTGTGTATAACTTTGTGCGGTAACCCAGAAAATCAAGAGAAAAGCACGGGAAGAAAGCGGATTCAAGAAATGCAATCGGAGAAATCCTTTACATTCTCGTCCAAATCCGATAGAGTCGCCTGCGTCCTATGGCACGAAAAATACATCCAGAAATTCTGAAATTTCTTTCCGGTATCTCGATCTTTCAAAAGTTATCGCCGGCGGTTCTCACTCGGATCTATCAAAATATAGAAGAGAGAAACATTTATAACCACGACGTCATCTACTATCGAGGAGATATCTCGGATAAACTTTTTATAGTTCGACACGGCGAGGTGATGCTCACGTTCGGAGAGTCGGGTAAGGCCGTGAAATATTTGGGCGAGGGAGAATTTTTCGCGGAGAATAGTCTGATGACTCGAACACAACACGGCGGTTCGGCGGTAGCCGTTATGGATTCGCTTTTGTATGTGTTAGACGGACATTTTTTTCTGAAACTTGCGGAAAAGGAACCGATCCTTTCGGCAAACTTGATTCGATTGATGAGCAATCGTTTTCGGGAACATTTGGAGCCGAGCGACAAACTCACGTCCGTGCCAAGAAGGATGATCTGTCACGTTCCATTGGAAGAAGTGCAAGGATATAAGGAAAAGTTGGATTCGATCGTAAAGATCAGCGCTTATTCCCACGAGGGCAAGATGACCTTGGTTTCGATGGAATCATTCGAGAAGCTGAGCTTACAGGAAGCGATACGGAAATTATCGATCCTAAGAAATCAATATCCCGTGATTCATCTCTATTTTCAGAGTGCGGGATTAAAACCGGAGTTGGACAAACTTCTTTTACAATCCGATCAGATCGTTTTTTGGGAAGATAATCCCGAAAGAAATCAAAAGAAGAAAACGGAAATTTTAACGTACTTCCGATCTCGAATCCGTAATTTCGCGGGGAGAACGATTCGATATATCGATTCTTCCAATTCGATGCACCCCGAAGACAGCGTAAAACATCAGAAGATCTTTCATAAAGAAGAAACGTTCGGGAGATACTTGGTTTCTCGAACCAGAGGTCTTGCGTTAGGTGGAGGTGGGGCCAGAGCTCTTGCGCATATAGGGCTTTTGAGAGTATTAGAAAGAGAGAATATAAAGATCGACTTCGTATCCGGAGCCTCTTTCGGCGCGGTGATCGCGGCTTTGTATGCGAGGGGAGAGAATACGGATTCGATCCACAAAATGATCTACAAGTTTTTCGGAGGTTTGGATAAACCGTTCGATCCGACGATTCCACTCGTTTCTTTTTTCAAGGGAAAAAAGATGAATCGAATGCTAAAGGATGCGTTCGGTTCCACTCTCATCGAAGATTTAAAGATTCCGTTTGTAACATCCGCCGTGGATCTTCACAGCGGAGAAGAATACGTGATGGATCGTGGTCCGGTTTGGGAAGCCTTGGCGGCGGCCATGAGTCTACCCGGAATGTTTCCTCCCGTCTTTCACGGAGATCATCTTCTTGTGGACGGAGGTGTGATCAACAACGTACCGGAAAATTTAATCCGACAAAAAGGAGCCGATATCATCCTTTCCGCAAACGTATCACCATTGCGGGATGAGGCGATCGTACGTCTTCTCGAAGACCGAAAGATCACTGGAAAATCCTTTTTTAAGAATCTTTGGGAAGATCTCAAATACCCTCCCATCTTAAAGATCATGGGACGCGCGATCACGTTAGAAGGAAGGGAGATCACAAGATTACGAAAGGATAAGATGGATCTTTTTATCAATCTTCATATCGAAGAATATTCCTTTTTTGATTTTGGAAGATTCCGTGAAATCATACGGAAAGGGGAAGAAGAAGCGGATCAACATTTAGAAGAAATCCACGGACTTTTCAATCCCGGCAAAAAGTTTTCAAACAAAAAACGATAGAAGAAAATCCTGAAGGCGAGTCGATTCTCTTCTGTAATTTTGTTTCCATTCCTCGCTACCGCTCGGGCCAACCGTATTCGTAAGCGCGAAGAACGCGCAGAATGGAATTTGAAATTCGGAACAAACACGAGCGAGTCCGAAACATTCCATATTCTCAAAACCGAGATCCTCCGTTCTTAGAAATTCCAAACTTCTTCCGGAGACGGTGTCGATCGTAACGGAGCCGGTTCCGTTCGTTTTGGATGGAAGAATTTCCTCAACCGCCTGGAATTGAAAAGGGCTTCTGAACTCGAAAGAATCCGCAACGAATTCCGGGACTCGAATTCTCTTTTCTATTTTTGCAATTTCTTGATTTTGAAACTCATGAGAATAACCGAAACGACCTTTCCAAAAACTCGGATGCAACCAAGGATAAACCCCGGCTGAACCCAAGAATAGGATCTGAGATGGAAGGGGTTCATTTTGATTTCGTTTTTCGAGAAGAAATTTTTGAAGATTTAAGGCCGCTTCTAAATTACCGACTCCGCAGAGAAAGGTGTTCCAGCGACCGGAATCTGCAAACTGATCCAATTCTTCGGAGATCGCGGAGCAGAAAAGAGTGGTTGCCGGCTCAATCTTCATCGTTTGCGTAGAGAGAATGAATTACATTTTCGTAAAGTTCGAAAACGACGTTTCGTTTGAGTTTCATCGTTTCGGTCATTTCTTTTCCCTTTTCAAATTCTTTCGGTAGAATGTGGACGTGCGCGATTTTTTCGAAGGACTTAAATCCGGCACGAGTGGAAATTTTCTCTTTTACGATATTCTTAAAAAAATGAAGGAGATCCTTGTTTGCGTTCCAATCGTCTAAGTTTTTAGGAACGGATTTCCCTTTGGAATGAAATTCCTCGATGACCCGATCGTAAAAAGGAACGATCAGGACCCCGAGATTTTTACGATCCTGTCCTACCACGATCACTTGATTGATGAATTCGGATTCCGCTAGTTTGGCTTCGATCGGAGCTGGCTCTAAGTTTTCACCGCCGGAGAGTACGATCGTGTCCTTGGCTCTTCCCGCGAATTTCAATTCTCCCGTTTGAGTCCAAGTCAAAATGTCTCCTGAATCCAACCAACCGTCTTGCAACGCTTTGGCGGTTTTTTCAGGTTCTTTGTAATAACCGGCGGTAACGTGGGGGCCCTTATGCCATGCGACTCCCTTTTCTCCCGGTTGGGTCACGATCTTACCGTCCTCACCGACGAGTTTAATCGCTGTTCCGGGTAATGGAGCTCCTATGGCGCCGTTTTTCGGAAGAGGGAATTCTCCGATCGCTCCGATTCCCGTCGTTTCCGTCATTCCGTAGGTTTCGATGATCGGAATCCCCGCACTCCGAAAGAAAAATTGAATGTGATAGGGCATCGCTCCTGCTCCGCAAAGAGCGAACCTCATTTGTCCTCCGAAAAGATCCCGAACCTTTTGTAGAATTCGATAAGAAATGAATTTCAGAGGATACATCGATAAAAGGAGAATACTTGCAACAAATCGGTCCAGTATCTTCTGATTCGGATTTTCTACTTCCGTAGTCGTATAAGAATCCCGGATGGTGTCCTGCAGACTTGTGGTGATCGCCGCGATTTTAACCGCAAAATGAAAGAGGTTTTGTCTGAGAGGCGGACTTTTGCGGACCGTATCGTGAATTCGTTTGTAAAGACCTTCCCACAGTCGGGGAACGGAAACAAGGACCGTAGGTTTCACTTTTTGCATATCAGCCGGGATCGTCGGAACGGAGGAACACGCCATAGAAGCTCCCCAAGCGATGAGAGTAGTTTCTAAGAGTCTTTCCGCGATATGCCAAGGAGGAAGAAAGAGAATCGTTCTGTCTTGATACGATCCGGGAACAAATTCCTGGAGTTGATGAATTCCCCAAGTAAAACTTCTGTGGTTGAGCATCACGCCTTTGGGCGCGCCCGTCGTTCCGGAAGTATAGATGATCGTAGCCAGATCTTTTCCAACGAGGGCTTCTCCTCTTTGGTGATAGGCTTTGTCTCCCTTTTTGATTCGAATCTTTTCGCCTTCCAAGAGCGCTTCTTCTAAGAAGATAAATTTTACTCCGCCGAGTTGATTGCGCGCGCTTTCCAAATCCTTCCACTTATTAGGAGGATCGATGAGAAGGATGGTCTTTACGTTTGCAAGACTAGATTTTTCTTCTAAGAGTTTTTTGAGTACCTTTTCATTTTCTAAAAAAAGAACTTTTGCTTCACTGTGACCGAGAATGTATTTCAAATCGTCAAGGGTGGCGTCGCATCCTCTCGGAACGTCGATACAACCGATCGTGACCAAAGAAAGGGAACAAAGAGACCATTCATATCGATTGTCGCAGATGAGACCTGCCGTGTTTCCTTTTTCTAAACCGAGTTCAATCAAAAATGAGGAAAGATGGAGCAGGTTTTCATACCAATCTTTGTAAGAAATGCCCCGGAAGTCACCGGCTTCTTCTCGAATCCAATACATAGGTCGATCTGCGTAAACCGAGGCGACGTCCCTTACTAAATGGTAAAGACTCGTTTTTTCCATAAGAGATTAGGGGAGAAGTCCCGTGGTTTCTTTGGCGCCCGTCATCAAGTTGATGTTTTGAAGAGCCTGTCCGGCGGCGCCTTTGACGAGATTGTCTAAGGCAGAAACGACGACTAACGTGTTTCCTCTTTTTCTCAAGGAGATATCTAAGAAATTCGTGTTTTGGACTTTCTTAAGTTCGATTTCTTCAGGTGATTTTAAGATTCGGATAAACGGTTCGCCTTTGGAAGAATCCAATAAAACTTGCATCGGATCAACGGCCGGCTCGGTTTCGAATTCCAAAAAGATGGTCGAAAGAATTCCTCGAAAGACCGGCAAAAGATGAGGGACAAACAAAACCTCCGGTTCTTTGAGACCGGAATGAGAGAAGATATATTCTTGGATTTCCGGTTCGTGTTGGTGCGTGAGAATTTTATAAGCCCGAAAGTTTTCGTAGACTCCTGTATAAGAAAAGCCAGCGTCTTCGGTTCTTCCACCCGCGCCTGAAACTCCGGATTTGGAATCGGCGACAATTCTCGGTTTTAGATTTTTTCTGAGTTCGTTTAACAAAAATACGGGAAGAATCACCGATGTGGAAAAACAACCCGGATTGGATACGAAGTCCGCACCCTTGATCTTGTCCCGAAAGATTTCTGGGATTCCAAAGATCGCTTTTTCAACGTAGGAAAATTTTGTATGTTTGAGTTTATAAGCCTTTTCTAATGTTTCTTGGTTGTGAAGTCGAAAAACCCCGGAAAGGTCGATCACCTTATGGCCTGCGTCTAAAAATTTCGGTGCTGACTCGATTGAAACCTCGTTGGGTACGGCTAAGACGACTAAGGATTTTTTCGGAACTACGTCCTCGTGTTTGTGGAAGATCAGATTTTTTGGAAACGGAATTTCCGGAAAAACTTCGGAAAGTGTTTTTCCAGCGAGTTTATCGCTCGTGATGTGGACGACTTCGTGTGTGGATTGATGCGAAAGAAGAGAAAGAAGTTCCTTACCGGTAAAACCTCCCGCTCCTAAAATACTGATTTCTGCCATATTCCCCTTGTCTTGTTTCTTCTTTGGAAAGAAGAGAAACCACTTTGCGAAAACGAATTTGATTCTTCGTCGTTTTCCGGGTAACTATTGGGAAAGAATTTAATGGGAGGACTCTGTTGTAACTAAAAAAAACGCCGGATGATTTCTCATCCGGCGGTCAAGGGTTCCTAAAAAGAAAGCCAGTGTTTATCCCGTAGCTTCTTCCAATTTTTCCTCTTTTTCTTTGCGAGGCTTTTTGTCCTGCGCTAAGAGGGGAAGGCTATTCAGATCTCGAACCATATTCTCGATCGTGAATGCGGTTTCAGGATTGGATTTCAGATACTCTTTCGCCGCATCTTTTCCCTGCCCGATTTTTTCCGTGTTATAGGAATACCAGGCTCCTGCCTTATTGATAATATCATGTTTCACACCGAGGTCAACCAGAGAACCCTCTCTGCTGATTCCCGCGTTGAAAATTATGTCAAATTCTGCCTGCTTAAAGGGCGGTGCACACTTATTTTTGACAACTTTGACACGAACTCTGTTTCCGATCGATTCTTCTTTTTCTTTGATCGTTTCGATTTTGCGGATATCCAATCGAACCGAACAATAGAATTTGAGCGCGTTTCCGCCCGTTGTAGTCTCCGGTGACCCGAACATGACTCCGATTTTCATCCGAATCTGGTTGATGAAAATCACTACGGTTTTTGATTTTGAAATGGTTCCTGTGAGTTTTCGGAGGGCTTGGGACATCAGACGGGCTTGTAAACCCATGTGAGAATCTCCCATATCTCCTTCGATCTCTGCTTTCGGAACAAGAGCCGCCACCGAGTCGATCACGATCAAATCAATCGCGTTGCTTCGAACGAGGGATTCGCAGATTTCCAATGCCTCTTCCCCGTTGTCCGGTTGGGAAACCAGAAGTTCGTCGATATTGACGCCTAACTTCTTCGCATAAGAAGGATCCAGAGCGTGCTCCGCATCGATGAAGGCCGCCACGCCCCCTCGCTTTTGCGCTTCGGCAATTGCAGAAAGTGTCAGAGTGGTTTTCCCGGAGGATTCCGGACCGTAGATTTCTACGATTCTTCCGATCGGATACCCTCCGATTCCAAGAGCGATGTCCAGATCCAGAGATCCGGTAGGTATCACTTGCACCGTTTGTCTCGCGGCATCCGACCCTAATTTCATGATCGCGCCTTTTCCAAATTGTTTTTCAATCTGGCTCATAGCCTGTTCGATGGCTAACTTCTTGGAATCGTCTACGCTCTGTGGTTCTTCTTTTGACTTCTTCATAATACCTTCTCCCATTTATTCTGCCTCCGTTGTAACGGTTCCTGGCAGTTGCTCTGCGGTGCAGAAGCGGTTCACTTTTTTGAGTATAAATCTTATACCGGACAAAAAAGAATCATCCGGAGTAAAAAAATGCCGGTTCTGATTAGATTTTTCGAAAACTTGGGTTTATGTCACCCGGTTTTCTCTGTGCAAATCTAAAATATACGTAAGTATTTGTATAGCAAATTTTTGAAGGCTATTTCGAAAGAATCGATTTTTTTTCTTGGTCCAAGGTCTTCTGCGCCTGCATCGCTTTTCGAAGTGTTTCTCTGTTACGAACGAGAAAATTTCTAAAAAAGAAAATCGTAATGAAGAGCCCGCAGAGCACCAGAAAGGCTCCCAAACCGAAACGTGCCCAGAACGAAAACGTATTTTGACTCGGAAAGAAGAATAACGTGCCATCCAGGAGACGAAGACGATCACAACCTTGACAGTGGGAACTTTTTGACTTAAAGTAAGAATTCAATTCTCCAATGGACTGAGAATCCGCTATTCTCCATTCGTTTGTTTCTTGCGAGTAGAGAAGCGTTTCGTCTTCGGAGAAATAGTAAAAGGCCGAACTCAGTCCTGCTTTTGGAAATTCCACGGAAGGGATTCCACCCTGTCTTCCGAGATAAAAATCAACGTAATACGCTCCGACGGAAAAGGTCTGAATCTGTGAAAAATTCGGAAACTCGTTTCCGAACGTAACGAGATGAAAAAGCTCCGTTTTCTGATTTCGAATTCTCAATCCTCCTAAATTCGGAATTTGTTTTAATTCTAGTTTTAAGGGATCCTTTGTGGGAAAATTCTTTCCATCGAGTTTGGGAGTGAGAACTTTTTTTAAATAGAGTTGCAACCTCGATTCTTCTTCTTTTTTCCACGTTGGAATGGTTTCGATCAGCCACGATTTTTCTACGATCGCAGGTTCTCCCAAAAATCGTTTGAGTGATTCCATCCTTTGAGAAATGCTCTGACTTTGCGCGAACGATGTCTGACTCCAGAAAAGAAGAAGTATAAAAAGAATAGAAAAACGTTTCATAGGGAATCCTTTTTAGTGAACGGAACTTGGATCCAATTTCGAGGATTCTCATCCTTTCCGAGTTTTCCGATCTGGAAAGAAGAATTCCGAACGGAGGAATCATTTTTTCGAATTCTTCAAAAACCGTTTTCTCCTATACAAGATGAGATTCTTTGGGAGACTCATAAAATTCGAAATAAGGTCTTTGTATCATGATTGATTGTCCGATTTGCCAAGTCTATCAGTCCGGTGAAAAACCGGAAATCCTTGCTCGTTTCGGAGAATTCTCCATACGCCATTCGGAAGAGGAAAAACGATTGCAAGGGTATCTCTACATCGAACCCGCCTCTCACTGGACTTCCTATCAAGAATGGAATAGCGGAGCCTTTGCCGATTTCGGAAAGGCGCTAGAGTTTGCGACAAAGTGGATCTATCAAAATCATTCTCCCGTTAAAATTTATACGGTCACCGTTTCGGAAATGGTGCCGCATATGCACTTTCATCTGATTCCGCGTTATACGGACGATCTAAAAGGTGTGGATTATATCCGTCTGGCTCTTCAAGGGAAACTTCCCGGAGCGGAATCGATTCAGAATCTTTGATGTATTTAGATTAGAATTTGAATTTGGAGAAAAGGATATGAGAATTTTGAAACTAAAAAACATTCTGCTTTTAGGAATGATTTCATTCTTACTGAGCGGTTGTATTTACCGTGACATCCGCGTTCCGGGGCTGGGAACAAACTATACGCAGTATCTGATCAATTCGGAAGATTTTCAGATCCTCGGTACGGTGGAAACCGAAGGAGTTTATACTTCTTGGTTGATGCTCTGGGTCACGGGGGAAACGGGTTATAAAGAATTGTTGGACAAGTCCAAGGCGATGGGTGGAGATGAAATCATCAACTATCGTTTTGAAGTGCAGGAAACCAGCATCCTTCTCGTCGTCTGGAATCGAATCAAATGGAAGGCGACCGCACACGCCATCAAATACAGAGAAAAAATCAAGAAGCCATAAGTAGAATTTGAAAAGACTCCGGAACAATCCGGAGTCTAACAGGATAGAATGCAGACAAACAAAGCCCACCTGATCCTGGAAGCAGGCCTTTCCAGAAAAGCAGATTTCGTCGAAATATTTGAAGAAGAAACCAGATCCTCCTCGGTAAGTTTGAGAGATCGTAAGATAGAACAGAGTTTCGCGGGGATCGACTACGGAATCGGAATCCGTTTGATCTATGGAACCGACGTCCTCTACGCACATACGAACAACGAAGATCCGGAACATCTCATTTCTCTCATAGACCTTCTCGCCGATTCCAGAGGAGCCGCAAAAGGAAAAGGACAAGCCCTTGTGTTTCGAGGAGATCTTAAAACCCCATCTTTTCCAGTGCAGATCACCGATCCTAGAAAAGTTTCTCCGGATCAAAAATTAGAAATTCTTTATAGAGCGGATCAAACCGCAAGAGCTACGTCTTCGCATATCGTTCAGGTCAGTGCGTCCGCGTCGGATTCCGTTTCCAAGATCGGAATCTACAATTCGGAAGGTTTGGCCTTAGAAGACCTAAGGGTGAGAAGCAGATTTAGCATCAACGTCGCGGCCGAGAAAGAAGGAGAACGTTTTGTGGCATCGGAAAATCCGGGAGCCAGAAAGGGTTTTGAGTTTTTTGCAAGTCTTCCCATCGAGCAACTTTCCAAAACGGCCGCGGAAAGGGCTTTGATGATGTTATCCGCCGGTTATATCGAAGGAAAAAAAATGCCGGTCGTGATGGGCAACGGATTCGGAGGAGTGATCTTTCATGAAGCCTGCGGACATCCTCTGGAAACGGAAGCCATTCGTAAAAAGTCTTCTCCCTTTGTGGACAAGTTGGGACAATCCATCGCCCAAGCATGTCTGACCGCCATCGACGACGGAACCATTCCCGATTCTTGGGGAAGTATTTCCGTGGACGACGAAGGAATGGCTCCTCAGAAGACAGTTCTCATCGAGAATGGAATTCTTAAAAATTATCTTTCCGATCGAATCGGAGCCGAGGAAGTCGGAGTCGCAAGAACCGGAAGCGGACGTAGAGAAAGTTATATGTATGCTCCGGTTTCGAGAATGAGAAATACATACATCGCCGCAGGAAAGGATTCCTTCGAGGATATGCTCACGGGAGTAGAATACGGACTTTTCGCCAAAAAGATGGGCGGAGGTTCGGTAAATCCTTCCACCGGAGAATTTAATTTTTCGGTCGAAGAAGGATACGTTATCCGAAACGGCAAGATCGCGGAACCGGTGAGAGGCGCGACTCTGATCGGAAAAGGCGACGAAATTCTTCCTAAGATCAGTATGGTAGGAAACGATTTGGAACTCGCGGCAGGGATGTGCGGAGCCGCTTCCGGTTCGGTTCCCGTAACGGTCGGTCAACCGACTCTCAAAGTGGACGAAATTCTCGTGGGAGGACGCTGATGGACTTGGATCAATCCGTTGAATACGTGTTAGGCGTTTGTAAACAAAAAGGTCTCGATCAATACGATCTCGTCGGTTCGGAATCCAAGGACGTTGGAATCGAACTTTTTAAAAAGAGAGTGAGTAACACCGAACTTTCCAATTCGAGAGGAATCGGAATTCGTCTGATCCAAGACGGAAAACCCGGCTATTCCTACAGCGAAAAACTTTCCGAAGAAGCCTTGTCCCAGATGGTCGAAGACGCAATCGCTCAGGCAAAGATATCGGATCCTTTGGACATCGATCTTCCCGGACAAACGGAACTTCCGAAAATTCCGATTCGTTCTTACGAAGAATCTTTGGAATCCCTGGGTTTTGAGTGGTTGAAATCCACCGGAGAAAAACTGGACGAACTCGCTTGGACGGCCGACGAACGAATCGAGAACGTTCCGTATTCTTATGCGGGAAAAACCTGGAACCGATTTATATTAGCAAATTCGAAAGGACTGTTTCACAGCGAAAAATCGAATCTGATCTCCGCGGGAGTTGCGTTAGTCGCAACCGACGGTAAATCGAAAAAGATGGGTGGTTATACGAAGTCCGGATTGGACATCGATCAAATCCGACCCGAAAAGATCGTATCCACTGCGACCGAACGTTCTCTTTCTCTTTTGGGAGCGGAACCGGTAAAGAGTGGAAATTATCCGATCGTTCTTTCCAATCGGGTCAGTCCTCAGATTTTCGGAATGTTCTCTTCCCCGTTTTCTGCGGACAGCGTTCAAAAAGGTCTTTCCCGTCTGGAAGGAAAACTCGGTTCTCCGGTCGCTTCTCCGATTTGGAACGTATTCTGCGATCCTCATATCGTGGACTATCCCGGTTCGAGACTTTTAGACGCCGAAGGAGTTTTGACTCGCAAAAAAGCGATCATCGAAAACGGAATTCTTCAGACGTATCTTTATAACTTAGAATCCGCAAAAAAAGCGGGTGTGAGTTCGACGGGCAACGCGGTTCGTTCTTACGGAGGACGTGTGGGAACTTCATTCACCAATTACGTCGTTCCGAAAGGGAAAGAATCCCTTGAAGACTTACTTTCCCGTTATCCGGAATGTATCTATGTTCTAAAACTGGAAGGTGGTTCGGGTTGTAGCGCGGTTTCGGGAGAAATTTCGATCGGAGTGCAAGGATTCTATTATAAAAATGGAAAGCCCGTTCATCCCGTGGATCGTATAACAATGAATTTAAACTTTTTTGATCTTCTTTTTGCAATCGAAGGAATTTCAAACGAGTACAACGATTCCTATTCTTCCATAAAGATTCCCGATATATTAATTCGGGAAGCGAGCATCGCCGGGTAATCCGAGTTTTCGCTTGCAGATCTTTTTACTCCGAGGTTTTCTTTCCGAAACAAACATCGATTCGGGAGAAAACCTTGAGTTCTTTTGCAATTCCCAAATTTTTATCTAAAACTTATTTCTTACTTTTTTTTCTATTGGCTACGGGCTTGAGCGCGCAGGTTCGAATCGAGTTCACGCCGACCGGTGAAGTCAAAAAACCTTCTCAAATCCGCGCTCGTTTTTCGGAATCGATGATTCCTCTTGGAAATCCAAAATTCTCTTTGAATCCTTTTGAAATTCGTTGTCCCGTAAAGGGAAGCGAACGTTGGGTGGATGATAAGAATTGGGTTTTGGAATTTCCATCTCCGCTTCCCGGCGGCGTGGAATGCAGTTTTGAAACCAAAAAAGTAAAATCGATCTCAGGCAATTCTCTCTCAGAAGGTGAAAAATTCTCCTTTCATACGGGCGGTCCTGAAATCGATTCCTCCTCTCCGTACGAGGGTGGGATCGTAGACGAGGATCAGATTTTTATTTTAGATCTGGATTCGGAAGTCGATCTTTCTTCGGCGAGTGATCACCTCTATTTTGTCACGGAAGGAATTCGAGACAAGATCGGATTTAGTCGAATCACGGGTTCCTTGGAGAAAGAACTTCTCAAAGCGAACTATAGGGAAGGCAAAGA
Organism: Leptospira stimsonii; assembly: GCF_003545885.1. Classification (NCBI taxonomy): domain Bacteria; kingdom Pseudomonadati; phylum Spirochaetota; class Leptospiria; order Leptospirales; family Leptospiraceae; genus Leptospira; species Leptospira stimsonii. Next base: position 171,087 of record NZ_QHCT01000002.1, on the reverse strand, counting down.
AGAAAGAACGATTCTTATCAAGGCAGATCAAAAGTTTCCGAGCGGAAAAAATATCCAGTTGGTTTTAGAACAAGGACTCAAATCTAAATCCGGTGTCGCGAGAACTTCCACGAGAAAAGTGGGCTTCACGGTTCGTAAAGCATTCCTTGCGGAGTTCAACTGCGATCGTGTCAACGCAAAGGCCGCTTGTATTCCTTCCTTACCTCTGACCGTAAATTTTAGCGCACCCGTTTCCGTGGAACTCTTGCGAAAGATTCAACTGCAAACATCGGAGGGAAAGTTGATACCCGCAAAGGTTTCTTCCGAGGAAGGGAACTACGACTATGGCGTGAGTTTTCCGACTCCACTTTCTCCCAAAGCGAAGTTTCAGATTCTTCTTCCATCCGGAATCAAAGACGACGCGGGAAGAAGTCTCGCCAATCAATCCTCTTTTCCTCTTACGGTTTCCACGGATGATTATCCGCCTCTTTTGAAATTTGCGGCGCGATTCGGAATTTTGGAACGTTATCCGGAAGCGGTTCTTCCCGTTACGATTCGAAATCTGGAAGCGGAGAATCCGGTTCGGCTCTATCAAGTAAAGACAAGTCCGGAAACAAAAGAAATCGTTCAACAGCAGTTTGATAAGCTGAAAGAAAAGGGAAAAGAAATTCTCAACTGGGCAACGGGAAAGGATGAAAAAAATCAAACTCCACCGAAACAGTTTACGGGTAAGGAAGTGATTCTCGGGGTTGGACAAATTTCAGAAATCGTTCAATATTTAAAGATTTTAGAATCACTGGATCATAAGGATTCCATTTTCGATCCGAGTCGAAATCAACTCCCTCCGGGAACAAACGAAATCAAACTTCAATCCAAACAGGGAGTCCGACGTTTTGAAGTGGTTGGAATTCCTCTCAAATCTCCCGGCTTTCACGTCGTGGAAATGAAATCGGACGTATTAGGAAATTCTTTATTAGGAAAGAATCAACCGTTTTACGTGCGCACGGGTGCGCTCGTCACCAATCTTTCGATCCATTTTAAATGGGGGAGAGAGTCTTCTCTCGTTTGGGTGACAAGACTGAGCGACGCGAAACCGGTCCCGAACGCCGATGTACAAATTTTCAATTGTAAGAATGAGAAAATTTTCTACGGAAAGACAGGCTCCTCCGGTACGCTGATCGTAAAAGGAATCCCTACGAGAAGTTCCGTTCCGTATTGTTCTTGGAAACCGTATGAAAACGGTCTTTTTTTGACGGCCGCATACGAAGACGATTTTACGTTCAGTCATTCTCGTTGGCAAAACGGAATCGAGAATTGGAGATTCAACCTTCCCGGAGATTACGGTGCGAGTAACGTTCTCTTTCATCCGGTGATGGACAGAACTCTGTTCCGGGCCGGTGAAACGGTTTCGATGAAGATCGTGTCCAGAGCGAAAAAAACGAGCGGTTTTGAAATTCCGGGCGTGAGCGAATATCCGAGTTCCGCTAAGATCATCCATTCCGGCACCGAAAAAGAATATTCTGTTTCTCTAAAATGGAATCCGGAAGGTGCGAGCGCGATTCAGTTTAAAATTCCGAAGGAAGCGAATCTCGGGGTCTATCGAGTTTTGTTAAACGAATTTAGCGGCAAAAATCACGAAGGTCAAGTTTTCATCGGAGAATTTCGTGTGGAGGAGTTCAGAGTTCCGCTGATGAAGGCGGAGTTTCAGACGAACGGGTCGAATATCGCTCCATCCAAGATCGGAATTACCGGAAACGTACGATATCTTTCCGGAGGAGGAGCGGGTAAAATCCCTGTCCTTCTAAGAACCCGCGTACTTCCCGGAGGAGGCATTTCTTTTTCGGATTATTCCGAATTTTTGTTTAGCAACGGTAAGGTGGCCCAAAGTTCCGAGGAGCAAGGTGAAATTCAAAACGCTGGGTTTACAAAAACTCAGCTCACCTTGGATGGGAAAGGTTTTTTTGATGCGACCGTGAAGTCGATTCCGGAATCGGATTCTCCCCAAAGGCTCGAAGCCGAGTTGGAATACAGGGATCCCAACGGTGAAATCCAAAGTGCGTTTCGATCCTTTCCGATCTATCCTTCCGAATTTCATATAGGAATCGCTCCGGAAAGTTGGGCGGCAGTTCAAGATTCGGTAAAGTTCAAGGTGGTCGTTCTCGATCTCAAGGGGACGGCGGTGGAAGGAAAGAAAGTAACCGTAAAGTCCTTTACGAAGAAATACTATTCCAATCGAAAACGTCTCGTAGGAGGATTTTATAGTTACGATCACAAATACGAGATCAAGGAAATCGGCGAGTTTTGTTCCGGGAAAACCAATACAAAAGGGATTTTGTTTTGCAACGGATCCGTAAAAGAAACGGGAGAAATTTACTTTGAAGCATCCTTATCCGGTGAAGAGGTAAAGGCAAATTCTTCCGTTTGGATTACGGGCAAGGAAGATCTTTGGTTTGCCGCGAGCGACCACGATCGAATGGATCTTCTTCCGGAGAAAAAAGAATACCAAGCCGGAGAGAAGGCGAGGTTTCAGGTTCGAATGCCATTTCGAGAAGCGACCGCGCTCATTACCGTGGAACGAGAAGGGATTCTCACTTCGTTTACGAAGGTTTTGACGGGGAAAGAACCGATGATCGAAATCCCGGTAGAGAATTCGTATGCTCCGAACGTCTTTGTTTCGGTTCTTGCGATTCGAGGAAGAGTCGATAGTCCGAAAGAAACGGCTCTTGTCGATTTAGCGAGGCCGTCCTTCCGTTTAGGGCTCGCGCAGATTCGTGTCGGTTGGAAACCGTTCGAGGTTCCCGTTCGTGTGGAAACCGACAAGACCGTCTACGCTACGAGACAAAAAGCAAAAGTCAAAATTCAAATCGAACATCCTTCGTCCCAGATAAAAAAAGACTCGAGGGTCACGTTAGTCGCTGTCGACCAAGGGCTTTTGGAACTAAAGCCCAATGATACCTGGGATTTGTTGCGCGCGATGATGAAAGAAAGAGGAAATTCCGTGGAAACGTCCACGGCGCAACTTCAAGTGATCGGAAGAAGGCACTTCGGTTTAAAAAGTCTGCCACCAGGTGGGGGCGGAGGTGGAGCGACCACACGCGAACTCTTTGATACGCTTCTTTATTGGAAAGCGGATCTCAAGCCGGACGAAAACGGAAAACTGGAAGTCGAAGTTCCTCTGAATGATTCTTTGACATCGTTTAAGATCGTGGCCATTGTTCATTCCGGAAAAGATAAGTTCGGTTCCGCTTCGACTCAGATTCAAACCACAAGAGATCTTCTCGTTTATCCTTCCATTGCTCCTTTTGCTAGAGAAAAGGATCTTGTTCGAAGCGGACTTACGATCAAGAATACTACGGACCGTACGATGGATCTGTCCATCACTCCGAAAACATCTCCGGATCTAGGGTTAGAGACGAAGAATGTGAAAATCGTAGCCGGAGAATCCACAGTCGTACAGTGGGAGTTTGGGATCCCGAACAAAAAAAATGAAATCGTCTATGAGTTTCTCACAAAAGAAAATGGAGGAAGTTTTACCGACACGGTTCGTTTTCGTCAGAAAATCGGCGAGTCCGTTCCAGTAAGAGTTTTACAATCCACTTTTGTTCAAGTGGAGGACGGTAGGCTTAACGTTCCCATCCAAGAAAATCAGGAAGCGATTGCGGGAAGTGGAGAATTGGAAATCAGCCTGAAGTCTTCTCTGACCGGAGGCGCCATTCTTTCTGCAAAGGATTCGATGAATCGATATCCGTATTCTTGCCTCGAACAAAAACTTTCAAAATCCATTTCAGCCGGCTCTCAAAAAGATTGGGATCAGATCATGGATCAACTGACTTCCTATATGGATGGGGACGGTCTTTTGAAATTCTTTCCTTCTTCCTGGTATGGAAGCGAGATTCTCACCGCTTATCTTTTGATTCTATCTTCCGAATCCGGGTATAAAATTCCGGACGCGACAAGAGATACATTGATCGAAGCGCTCAATCGTTATAGTAAGGATTTGATTTTTAGAAGCAGTTATATTTCGAACACGGATACGAGGCTCAGAAAGATCATCGTCCTCGATGCGATTTCTCGATTCACCGCTCTGAATGACGATAGTATCCGTGCCATTCAGACCGATCCGAAAATTCTTCCCTCCGATATTTTGATCAGTCTGAGAAATATCTATTCTCGTTCCAATACGTTTAAGAATCAGATTCCTGCCATCGACATCCTTTTAAAATCCAGATTTCGGATCCAAGGAACTTCTTATAACTTCGTGGATGAGTCCGGTCTTTGGTGGCTTCTTTCTTCGAACGATTCTACCGTGATGAGAACCATTCTTTCGGTCGTAAAAGATCCGGCTTGGAAGGAGGATCTTCCTCGCATGATTCGAGGCGCGATCACAAGACAAAAGAAAGGAAGCTGGGATATCACGACGGCAAATGCGCTCGGAATTCTCGCCTTTCAAAATTATTCCAAACAGTTCGAAAGAGATTCGGTGGAAGGAACGACTATGATCTCTTTGGAGAATCAATCAAACACGTTGGAGTGGAAGAATAAAAAGGATCCTTCTACACTTTCTCTTCCGATGCCGAAGACGACTCAGAATCTTGAGTTCGTACAGAACGGAAACGGAAAACCGTACGCGGTAATTCATACGAAAGCCGCGCTTCCTCTCAAGGAAAAATTGGAAAGTGGAATGAGATTGGAAAAAGAAATTCTGGATGAGTCCGGAAGCAAAAAATCCTCTTTCAAAGATGGAGATCTTGTTCGAGTTCGACTGAAAATTTACACGGAATCGACTTTGTCTTGGGTTGCGATCAAGGATCCGATCCCGGCGGGAGCGAGTATCTTAGGTTCCGGATTGGGAAATGATTCGAGATCGGGAAGTGAAGTCGTGACCGAAGGGGATTGGTGGTCTTCTCCTACGTTTGTGGAAAGAAAGTGGGAAGGCTATACCGCTTATTTCGAATATCTTCCGGCAGGAAGCGTGACTCTCGAATACGTATATCGGATCAATCAGTCCGGAAAGTTTGTGCTTCCTTCAACCCGGGTAGAAGCGATGTATCTTCCGGATCAGTTCGCGGAAGTTCCGAACGCCGATCAAACGGTTCAAAAGGATTGAGGAAAAATGAGTCGAAAGAATATATGGGTGATTTGGTTCATCAGTATATTCTTCTATTCCAATATACTATTTTCTGAGAGCGTTCCGGCTTACGCGGCCGTTCGGGATTCTTATCAATCGTCCGATGGAACACTCTTAGACATTCACGGAAGATTTCTACAAACGATTCGTTTTGATACGAAAGAAAGAAGACTTGCCTGGGTCGAAGAAGGGGAAATTCCCGAAACGTTATTTCTTGCCCTTTTGCTCCAAGAAGACAAACGTTTTTTTGAGCATTCGGGAGTGGATTCGATCGCGATTTTCGGCGCGGTTCGCGATCGACTGTTGGGAACTTCCAAACGCGGAGCGAGCACACTTTCGATGCAACTCGCCGGAATGTTTCTACGAACAAAACCGGGAAGACGAAGTTTTTTAGACAAATGGAATCAAATTCAATTTGCAAGAGAAATGGAAGAATCTTGGAAAAAGTCCGAGATTCTTACCGCGTATCTGAATCTTACTTCGTTTCGAGGAGAACTCAAGGGACTTCGTTCCGCAAGTCGAGGAATTTTTCACAAAGAACCGTCCGCGTTAAGCGACACAGAAGCGATTCTTCTTGTATCGATGCTTCCGTTTCCGGGTGCGGGCGCCGAAGTTTTGTCCAGAAGAAGTTGTATTCTTGCGAAAAAACTTCGAAAGGAGGATCTTTGTTCTTCTTTTGAGAAAACGGCAAAGATCGCGGTTTCAAAACCGACCGGACTTCCCTCTACGGGAGGAATCGCGTATCACGCCGCGCAAAAATTCTTTCGCGAGAATTTTGGATCTTCCGTAAAAAGCGGAAAAGAAAGAACGACCATCGATTTCGATCTTCAATGGAAGATCACGGAACTCGCGAAGAATATTTTAGACGGATTAAAAAGTCAGAACGTTGCCGAAACGGGAGTTGTGGTTTTGGATAACGTATCCGGTGCGATCCTTACCTATGTTGGAAATCTTCCGGAAAGCAGATCTTTTTATGTAGATGCGATTCAATCTCGAAGACAAGCCGGGTCCACTCTGAAGCCGTTTCTTTACGCCCTTGCTTTTGATCAATCGCTTTTGAAGCCCACTTCGATCTTAGACGATAGTCCTTTTGAGTGGAACGCAGTTTCCGGAATCTATCGACCATCCAATTACAGCGATACGTATCACGGTAAAGTGGAAGCGAGGTTTGCTCTGGCTTCGTCTCTCAATATACCGGCGATTCATGTATTGGATCTTGTAGGAGTTTCGACTTTCGTTCAGAAACTTCAAGACCTCGGAATTGAAAACTTAGAACGTTCGGATTTTTATGGAGCCTCTCTCGCGCTTGGAACGGCGGACGTGACTCTTTTGGAGTTGACCAATGCGTATCGAACTCTCGCCAACGGTGGAATGTTCTCCCAGACAACTCTGCTTCCTTCCGTAGCGAGACAAACGTTTCAAGAGAATCGGGAGGAGGGACATTTTTGGAATCGTGTGTATTCAAAAGAAGCCTCCGATACGTTAGGAGAAATTCTTTCCAATCGGGAATATCGTTCTCTTTCTTTCGGATTAAACAATCATCTGAGTACGCGATTTTTTACGGCAGTAAAAACGGGAACCTCTCAAGATATGAGAGACAATTGGTGCATCGGTTATTCCAAAAAATTCACCGTGGGTGTTTGGGTCGGAAATATGGACGGAAGTCCGATGAGGGACGTAAGCGGTGTTACGGGAGCGGCTCCGATTTGGAATTCGGTTATGAATCTTTTGCAAGAAAGAGATTCAGAGATTTGGAAACCCCGGGTAACAGTGCGAAACGAAACTCCCACGAAAAGAATCGAGGAGACCACTTCGATTCCTAAAATTGTAGTTCCCGGAAACGAAACGATTTTCGCGATCGATCCGGACATTCCCGAAGGCAGACAAAAACTTCGCTTTAGCGCGACGGTTTTTGAAAACGGATTTCAGTGGATTTTGGATGGAAAGAATCTGAACGATGCTCGCGAAAAGGAAACGTTTTGGAAACCCGTAAAAGGCTTTCATATTCTTTCTCTTCAAGATCGTACCGGAAAAATCGTCGACAGCGTAGTTTTCGAAGTTCGGTAGAAAGGGGTTTTTCTCTTGCAGAGAGCGGCCTTGAAGATAGAATCAATCCAAGACATTTATGAATCCATTGATAGACACTTACTTGCTTTCTCCTTCTCTGGAAGAAGCGATCCTAATGGCGGAAATCACTTCTCGTCCTTTGCTCCTAAAGGGAGAACCGGGAACCGGGAAATCACTTCTCGCAGAGTATTTAGCAAAACAGAGAAAATTACCGATCCATACCTGGCATATCAAATCGATCACACAAGCAAAAGAAGGTTTGTATTTTTATGACGCCGTTTCCCGTCTGAACGATTCCCGTTTTGCGGAAGATTCGGAGAAGGTAAAAAAAATCGAAAACTACATTCGATTGGGTTCTTTAGGAGAAGCCTTTGACTCGGATCAAAAGTCGATCGTTTTGATCGACGAAATCGACAAAGCAGACATCGAATTTCCGAACGATCTTCTTTTGGAATTAGATCGAATGGAATTTTTTATTCCCGAGATTCAAAAACGAATCCAGGCAAAGCACAGACCGCTTACGATCATCACCTCGAATAACGAAAAAGAATTGCCTGCCGCATTTCTAAGAAGATGCATCTTTCATTATATAGAATTTCCCGATCCGGAATTTATGAAAAAAATCATCCTTTCGCATTACCCGGGAGTGGGACATACGTTATTGATCAAAGCCCTCGAGATGTTTTATTTGATTAGAAGGATGGATGACCTTAAAAAGAAACCTGGGACGAGTGAGTTGCTGGATTGGATTCAAATTTTGGTTCATCAAGGTGCGGCCTTGAAGGATGAGGTACGAATTCCATTCTTAGGCGCGCTGATTAAAAACGAAGAGGATCTGAAGTTATTTAGGAATTAAGAATGTTCATTCCTTTCTTTTACAGACTAAAAAGCCAAGGAATTCCCGTCACCACGGGAGAATTTTTGGATTTTTTGAAGGTGGTAGATCACTATACCACGAATCAAAAAGCGTGGATCAATTTGGATGAACTTTACCGTTTTTCCCGAACCTGTATGGTAAAGGATATCAAATACTTCGACGCCTTTGATCTTGTATTCTCGGAGATTTTCGGAGAGAAGGGCGCTTTGCGACCTGAGTTGAAACAGGAACTGATGGACTGGCTCAACCGAATTTTTGAGAATCCGAACGGCCCACCCCCGCCTTCTTTGATTTCGCCCGATCAGCTGTTGGAAGAATTGAAAAAAAGACTCGAAGAACAAAAAGGGGAACACCACGGAGGAAACAAATGGGTCGGAACGGGTGGCTCTTCACCTTTCGGCCATAGCGGTTCCAATCCGGAGGGCGTGAGAGTAGGAGGGGAAGGAGGAAACCGTTCTGCAGTCTTTCAAGCATTAGAAAGACGTTATAAAGAATATAGAACGGACGAACAACTGGATGTACGTCAGATCAAAACGGCACTCAAAAAGCTTAGGAATTTTCGTAAAGAAGGAGTTTCCGAATTTCATCTTCCAAAGACGATCGATTCGACTTGTAGAAACGCCGGAGACATTCATCTCGAGTTTGAACGTTCTCGAAAGAACGGTCTCAAAGTTTTACTTCTAATGGATACGGGAGGAAGTATGACAAGTCACGCTGAGAGGGTGAATAAACTTTTTTCTGCGAGTCATCAGATCAATCATTTCAAAGAATTTCATTATTACTATTTTCATAATATCATTTACGACGCAGTGTATCCGAAAGCGAATATGCGAACACCTCTATCGCTCCAAAGAATCTTTAAAAAACACAGCGACGATACGAAATTGATTCTGATCGGAGACGCGTATATGGCTCCGTATGAACTTTTGGATTCTACGTATGGTTACTATCACAGTCGTTTTCGTGTCGACTTTCGACTTCCTGAAAATCCAGAGTCGGGACTTGATTCCTTAAAAAGAATTCGAAGACATTTTAAAGATTCGATTTGGTTGAATCCGGAACCGAAAAAATACTGGGACGCTCCGACAATCCAGGAAATTGGAAAACAGATTCCTATGTTTTTTCTTTCTTTGGACGGATTGGAAAACGGGATTAAGAAACTCTTAAACGCCCTTTGAATGACCTTTTAACTTTAAGAGGGCATAGAGTGTTTCGATATGCGGGGTCTTAAAACCATACCTTTCCCCGATTTTGAGCGCATTCCCGAGGATCGCGTCGATTTCCATCGGTCTTCCGCTTTCAAAGTCCAAAAGCATACTCGTCTTATACGGTTTCATCGACTCGGTCATTTCGATGAATAGATCGATTTGTTCAACAGGAACCGGCGCACCGTCCCATTCGGAAAGTTTCTGGACTTCCTTCATAATTTCGATCACCAGAGAACGACTGGAAGGTTCGTTCAAAATCTGAGAAGTATTTTTACCGCCGGAGAGGACGCTGATCGGATTGAAAGGCGCATTCCACATGAGTTTCTTCCAGCGTGCCTGACGAATTGAATCCGTGCTCTGCGTGGGAACTCCCGCAGTTTCAAAAAATCGAACTATTTTTTTAAGAAACGAAGAGGACGTACGATTCCAAGAACCGATGGTCAATTCTCCGTAATCGAGATGATGAATTTTTCCCTTGTCCAACCGATTCGCACAGACAAAGGCCAACCCGCTTAGAATTTCGTTGGAGGGATAGAGCGAGGTGATCGGATCTTCAATCCCGATTCCATTTTGTAAAAGAAGGATGGGAATGTGCTCGGGGATTTGGATCCCGAGAATCGTTTCCAAGCGGATTTCCGGTAAACATTTGAGACAATTTAGAATGAGGTCATATTCTTCTAAATTTTTGGGAACCTCTTCGAAAACGAGGTTGGGAAAGTATTCGAAATCACCCCAATGACTTTGGATTTGAAATCCGTTTTCTTCCAGCTCGAATGCGTTTTGCCGGACCCAAAAATCGACCTGACAACCCGCCTGCTTTAGCTTTCCGGCATAAAGACCGGCGATCGCTCCGGATCCTAAAACTAAAATTCGAAACAAATCAGCCCGCCTGCAAAAATTTCTTTTCTATTTTTTTAAGAATCTCCGTGATCGCTTGCACGTAGCCGTCGTAGACGCCTCTGTCGTATTCGTTTAGGGATCGATAGTTTAAACCCTGCATCTCTTTCAAATGGCTTCGAAGCTCTTCGTCGATGTAATTTTTGCGGACATAAAGCGTTTCAAATACTTTCGGATGCATTCGGTTCTCCCTCTTTCTTTCAGTTGGACCAAATTTTACAACGGATTCCAAGTCTGTAAACATTCAATTTTCGAAAATTAGAGATTTATGGATTGGTGGTACTTCGATTTGAGCCAGTGATTAGCCCTTAGGTAGTCGGGATATTTTCGTTCCAGAGTGCGAAATTCTTTTCCATGGATCACATTTTTTCCATTCTTTCTCGTCGCAGGAATGTAGACGTGCAAAAGCTCGTGAAAAACGATATATTCCAGAACAAAGTCGGGAACAACCTGTCTTCCCAGAATCGGATTGATTACGATCATTCTGTGCGATGGATCAAAATGTCCAAGCCTTGTCCTCGAACTTCTTTTTCCCCAGTAGATTTCGATATCAGAAAGGTCGATCCCAAGATAGGTTTCGTTGATCCGATGGAGCATTTCCTTTAAAATCGCATTCTTCGAATCGGAGGATTCTATTTTTTTTCTTCGTTTTTTTCTTTCCGATTTCTCTTTGGAGTGAAGTTCGTAAAAGTGCTGAATTTTTTCTTCGATCGTTCCCGGAATGGGAAGTTTAAGAAGCTTATAAAGTAGAAGTTCCACAACCGCTTCCAAAGAATCCGATTTTGCATAAGAAGAATGAATTTTGAATTCCAAGATTCCGGGTGAAATGCGGATGGCACTTCCTAAGTTCGCGTAAGGATAGAATTTATAGCGAACTTTTTTCCCTTGTAAAATTTTCCCACCGCGAACATGCAGAAATTCAGAGACCTTTCGTTCCAGAATTTTCTCCACTTCGTCAGCAGAGGTTTTTAATTTTTGTTTTTCAAAAGCCAAAATCATAGGTCAACTTCCGAAATAATTCTGAATTTTAGAAAAAGATTCTGAAACACGTTTGCCTGATTCGGAAATGGATTCCGAACCAGGATCCGTTTTTGAAGCCGACTTTGCGGAAATCAATTTGAGCTCGTAGACTTTTTCGGGAGATTGAATTTCGCTGAGGAAACGGGATAACTTCGTATAATATGGACCGGATCTGGACTGAGCCAAGGATGGTCTTGTGAGATAGAGTTCTTTTCGAGCCCGAGTGATCGCGACGTAAAAGAGTCTCCTTTCTTCTTCCGTGTCCGTGTTTCTACTCGAAGGGAACGAACCTTCGGTGGCATTCAATACGAAAACCACGTCGAACTCCAATCCTTTTGCGGAATGGACCGTCGAAAGATTTAGCTGATCGTTTTCCGCGTTGTCCGGATGAATCTTATCCAAACTGAGTGAAGCGTGATCCATTGTTAGATCCGAAAGGAAGTCGGATAACGAAAAGTATTTAAGGGAAAATCCAAGGACCGAATCCAAATCTTCCGATCTTCGTTTCCAGTCGTCGTAGTTTTTTTCCAACAAAACTCGATAGTAATCTATGAAATCCGATGTGATCGTTTTCACTTCCGCTCTGGATTCCGAATGTTTTTGATAGAGATGGAAGAGAGGGGAAAGAAATTTTTGTAAACTCGGATTTTTTTCCTCTTGAAGTGCGTCCATTTTTCCGGAGGAACTGCGAACCTTCACCAAAATTTCGTTCGATTTTGTGTTTCCAATTCCGGGAATCAGTTTTAAAACCCGAATCCAAGATACGGAGTCCAGAGGGTTGATCAAAAGTTTTAAAAACGCAAGGAGGTCCTTGATATGAGCGGTTTCTATGAATTTTCGACCGCCGAATTTTACGAAAGGAATATTCCGTTTTGCTAATACAAGTTCCAGTTGGTTCGAATTCCAACCCGCTCGAAAAAGCACACTCATCCTATGAAACGGAATTCCCTCCTCTTTTTTTTGAAGGAGAATTTCCGCGATTCCTTCCGCTTCCTCGAGTTCGTCCGTAAATTGGAGAACAGACGGCAGAGGGCCATTTTCATTTTCGGTAAACAGGAATTTTTCGTATTTTTCCGAAAAGTTTTGGAGCACCGAGTTCGCTAGGTTTAGAATCGCCGGAGTACTTCGGTAATTTTTTTCCAAAAAAATGGTCTTCGTATTGTCGAAAATTTTAGGAAAATCTAATATTCCTCGAACAGTAGCACCCCGAAACGTATAGATACATTGAGCGTCGTCTCCGACTACCATCAGATTTCGGTGTTCTGCCGCGAGAAGGCAGGCGATATGTGCCTGTATTTTATTCGTATCCTGGAATTCGTCGACCATGACAAATCGATATCGTTCCGAAAGCGCGGAGCGAACTCCAGAATGATTTGCGAGAAGATCCCGTGTGAAAAAGAGAAGATCGTCATAGTCAAGGAGGGACCTTTCCTTTTTGTAGACCTTGTAATCTTCGAAGATTTGGATGATATCTTTGGATCTTTGGATAAAAGAAGGATAATCCTTCTCTAATATATCCGTTAATATTCTTCCCGTATTTTGGATTTCACTGTGGATTCCGACTAAGGTTTCGTTGGAAGGAAAACGAGTCTTTGTTTTCGCAAAGTCTCTTTCGCTTCTTAAAAATTGAAAGACGTCTAACGTATCCGCCTCATCCAAGATTGTAAAATCGGAGGAAAGACCGAGGGCAGGCGCGAATCTCCTAAGAACGGAACTACAAAAAGAATGAAAGGTTCCACCCTGAACATCGGAGCAACGAGCATCACCCAAAGAAGAAGCTCTAAGGATCATTTCTCTTGCCGCTTTTCGCGTGAATGTAAGAAGTAGAATGGAAGAGGCGGGAATTCCGGAAGAGACCAGCTGGGCGAGTCTGCTGATAATGGTCTTGGTTTTACCTGTTCCGGCACCCGCTAGGACGAGCACCGGACCGTCCTGGGTAAGGACAGCTTCCAATTGAGCTGAGTTTAATTCTTCCTTCCAGGACATGAATGGTGGGAAAGGATCTCCTAATGGTGGTGATGTCCACCTTCTCCATGAACGTGTCCGTGAGAAACTTCCTCGTCGGTTGCTTCTCTGATTTCAGTGAGCTCCACATCGAACACAAGATTGATTCCGGCAAGAGGATGATTCCCGTCCACAATGACGGATTCATCTTGGAGCTCCGTGATCGTAAAAACTTTGTCCGGTTCATCGGTTTGAAACATCATTCCAACTTGCAAGTCTTCATTCGGAGGGAACTGAGATCTTGGAACGTCAAAAATTAAATCCGGGTCTTTCAAGCCGTACGCATTTTCCGCTTCTACGTTGATTCTTTTTTTCTCCCCTGCAGACATCTTTTTCATTTCGTCTTCCAGTCCCGAAATGATATGACCAACTCCCTCCAAATAAGAAAGGGGTGCCTTTCCCTCGGAAGAATCGATCAGATTGCCTTCTGTGTCATGAAGGGTGTAATGGAAAGTAATCACTCTAGTTTTCATGGATAGCTCCAAAAAGGATAAATTCAAAATTCTGGCAGGAATCGGGCTTCAGAAAAATACCGGAATCTAAGTACTTTTCAGGCTAAATTGTGTGCGGTTTAACTCAATCAGAATTTTATTTAGAATTCCGATTCATACTGAAAATCCAATTTGGATTGTTCGTTTTCTTTCAGGAAGGTTTCGATTCGATTGGAAAGAAAAAACCAGGAATCTTGGGTGAATGTTTCTCTAAATCTTTCGGAGAAACGTAAGTAGGTACTCTCCGCGATTCTTGTGTCGCCGGTATGATCTAAGAGAAGTGTGTACGAAATCAGAAGAACGTTTTTTTCAAGACTATAAGCCAGGGATTTTTCTACGACCTTTTGCGGTTCTTGGACGGAGATTTTTCTCTTGAGTCCGTTCTTGGTGACGAACAAAGGAGGTTGTTCCACCTTTGGAGAAGTAAATGCGCCCGAATAAATTTTCATATTCATAAGTTGACCCGAGAGGTAAAATTCCGGGGAGGAATCCAAATTCCCATTTTATAAAAATAAGAATTGGATTCTACCCCAGCAAGCGAGCTGGCTTTAGACGGCAATCAGTGAACAGGAGATTAGGAGACTGATTCACTTACTTCTTCCTTCGAGAAAAGTGCTCGAATCTTTTCTAAAGAATGAATTAATTATGACTTATAATATAGAAATGAAACAAATTCAACAATTAATTTGATTTTTATTCGTTTAAGATGCCTTTTTTATTCCCTGAATTTCATATTCGGCACCTTTTCTCCCTGATGATTCAGTAATAAGCGACGGATTGACACGGTTTGGGTTTTTCAAGAATATTCCTTCCTCTCGAAGTAAGAGCTTTTCCGAAAAGAGTCGGATTAGTTTGAAATTCTGAGTCTTTTTTGCCAACAGAAGGGCCCTTTTTGCCAGGGAAAGATCAGCGGGGTTTCGAGTGGAGGCCTTGGAGAAGAAAGAAGTCGCTTTCAACAATTCTCCGTTTTGAATTGCTTCTTTTCCTTTTCTCTCGATCAGGTTGCTTTCCTGAAAAGGGTCTTTTTCCGCTTCTTCGGTCGGTCTTTGAATTCTGAGAAAACTCAGGTCGTCGGAAAGTTCGCCAATGGTTCGAATTCTTTCTTCCAGAACTTCTAAGGTTGAAAACGGTTTTTGAACGGCAGTCAAAAAAAGTTCAGGAGAAGAAGTTTTTTGCTTTTGTGTCGGATCGGAATCGACGGAAAGAAACAAATCCTCCCGCCCGTCCGAACCATAGAGAATTGTGTCCTCGGGAAGAACTCTGAAATGTCGAACTCGGACCGGAAGATCCGAATCCGGAAAACCAATCTTTCGAAGGATGAATTCTTCAGAAAGATAACTTGCGCTCTGATTTCGAAGGAGGACGATCGGCGGATGTTCGCAGTTCAGAAAAAATAGATCTCCGGTTTCCTGTCTATAGAGGGAAAGAATGGAAGAGACGAACATACTCCCGTCGAAAGATTCGAATACCGCCTGAAGGTTTTTGTAGAGAAGAAAGAGCCAATTCTCCGGACTTCGAAATTCGTAATCGGGAGTTTGCAGAAAACTCTTTACGATGGAACAAAAGACCAGAGCACCACTGGCTCCTTGAAGTGATTTTCCCATCGCATCCGCGTTGATCAAAACCTGATATTCCAAACCGGAGATAAAAACGGGTTCGTTCAAAACGACGTCCCCGCCGATTTCGTAACGACGATTCTTAAACTGAAATTGTTTGTATTGTTTCCGATGGACTTCGATTTCTGAAAATTCGTTTCGAAGATTTCGGGAAAGAAACGGTTGAAACAGAAGAGTGATCAGAAAGTAATCTCCGTCTTGTTGTTCTTTGAGAGTTCGGATTTCCTGAAGGCTCAGAGTAAGTTCTTTTGTACGTTTACGAATCGCTTCTTCCAATGCTCGATTCCAAGAGCGGAGTTTTTCCTTCATTCCTACAAACTTATCAGCAAGAATCAAAGTAAGAAAGAAAAGAAATCCGCAGACGCCGAACCCGGAAAGCCGTATCACGGAAAAGTTTCCTCTTTCGGAAAGGATATCGATGAAAACACAAACGAGAAGAAAAAGAACTCCAAAAAGAATTCTTCTGGATTCCTTTTGTTTTTTTAAGTTGGGAAAAAGTAACCTGATCGAAATTCCCACGTAGCCGAGCCAGAGCGATTGATGAAGAATTCGGTTGCACCAATCTAACACCGAGACGTTTTGCAAAAACCAAAAGGAAATACAAAGTGCAAAAGAAGCGATCTCAAAAAAGAATTGGATACGACCGACGGATTTCCTAAGAAAGGCAGAAAGAAATCGACAAAAAAGAGGAAATAGGAACGCCAAAAAAGTATATTCAAATTTCTTAAAATAGAGGATTTCCAGCCCGAGAAAATACTTGAATTGGCTAAGCGAAATTTGATAAACCGAAAATAAAAGAAGAAAGAGTCCGAAATAGAAGTTTTCATTCTTTCGCTTTTCCCGAAGAGAAAGAAAAAGAAAAAAACCTCCGATCAGAAGAAAGGATGAGAACAAAAGAAGCCCGCCGATCTCCGAAAGAAAATATTCCCTCCAAATTGTGACGGAGGTTCCGATTGAGATCGGACCGGAAAGAATACCAAATTCGTAATCGAAGTATGGTCTAATCAAGACCTCGATCGTATTCTCCTCAACTACGATTTCTTGCGGAATCGAATAGATTCGAATTCTATCGTAACCTTGCGGAGACGAATTTTGATAAGAGGAAAATAGCTCCTCTTTCAACTCGATTCCATTCCAAAAAACACTGGCTTCGTCCGAAATTTTTCCAAGACAAAGACTTTGAAAGAATGGATCCTCTTTCTTTTTGGTGATAACCTTTCGAAGCAGAATGCTTCCTTTCGGCGATTGGGACCATTCTATGAGATTGGAAGGAACGGAAACCGTATGGCGAACCTTCGATTTTTCTAAAGAAGATTTGAATGAAACGCCTTCCGCTAAAGGTTCGATCTCCCAAGGTCCCGAAAGATCGAGTAGGGAATTTTGTTTGGTTTCAGGAACCGGTTTAAGTTCCGATTCGCAAGAAAATACGAAAAGAATGATGAGAATGTGGATGAATTTTGGATACAATAGATTCTCCTCCTAACACAAACGGTTCTTCGATGTGTTCGGAGGAGAATGGTAGGAAGTGGAAATTCTATTTTTTTTAGTTAACTCCGATGGTGAGAGCCGCTTCAAATCCTTCCAACATGGCGCGTTTTGCATCGATCCCGGATGCGTCTTTTGCTCCTCCGATCAGAAAGGTCGGAACGTTCGGAACTTTTCTTTTGAACTCTTCGTAAAGGGAAACCTCGCTCAACTGTCCCGCACAGAGAATGATAGAGTCGCACTCGATCGTTAGAGGGCCGTCTTTTTTTGTTTCTATCACGAGACCTTGGTCCGTGACTTCCTTATAACTAAGTGAAGTGTAGAATCCGACTTCCTTTGTTTCCAATTCCTGAAGAAGCGCCCAAGCCGTGGTCGCTCCGAGACCGGAACCGATCTTTCCCGATCTGCGAAAAATGGAAACCTTTCGGTCCGACTTCTCCGGTTGAATCTGTGCTTTCGTATAGGAAAGAACATTGTATCTGTGAAAGTAGGAATCGATTGTAGGAGCTTCTTCTTCCGTGAGTTTGTGCGCGACGTCGACTCCGATTCCACCGCCTCCGATGACCGCGACTTTTTTACCCGGTGTGAATTTCCCGGAAAGATAATCCGCATAAGACGCGGTTTTCTTTTTTTCTATCCCTGGTAAGGAGAATTCTCTCGGTTTGACGCCCGTCGCAAAGATGACCGCGTCGGGTTTGAGTGCGAGAATGCTGTCTAACGTTGCTTTGTGTCCATATTGAATTTCCACACCGAGGTTTTTGAGCTCGTTCTTAAAATAACGGATCGTTTCGAAGAATTCCGATTTTCCAGGAATTTGTGCGGCAAGATTGAGTTGTCCGCCGATCTTGTCGGAAGCTTCCAAAACGGTAACCTTATGTCCACGGATCGCGCTGATTCTTGCAGATTCGAGACCGCCCGGACCGGAACCGATAACGACTACGTGTTTTTTATCCGCATTTTTTAATTTGCTGATTTCTAATTCGCGATTTGCGGAAGGATTTACGAGACAAGAAACCATTTGTTCCTTGAAGGTATGGTCCAAACAGGCTTGGTTGCACGCGATACAAGTATTGACTCTTTCTTCTTGATCGGCTTTGATCTTGTTGAGAATTTCCGGATCCGCTAGAAAGGGACGTGCCATACTCAGGATATCCGCTTCGTGATTTTTGAGAATTCGAGACATCGTTTCCGGCATATTGACTCGGTTGGAAGCGATGATCGGAATATCTTTGACTCTTTCTTTGATCTTTCCGGATATTTTGGCCCAAGCGCCCCTCGGAACGAGCATTGAAATCGTCGGAATTCTGGATTCGTGCCAACCGATTCCGATGTTCAATGCGTCGGCGCCGTGTTCTTTGAGTTTTTCGGCGAGTGTGACCACTTCTTCAAACGTTGGATTGCCTGGAATCAGATCGATCCCGGACATTCGATAGACGACTGGATAATCCTTTCCCACTTTCTTACGAACATTCTTCATCACTTCGATCGCAAAGTTCATTCTCTTCTCAGGAGTTCCGCCGAAAAAATCTTCTCTCTGATTGGTGACGGGTGAGAAGAATTGGTTTACGAGGTAGCCTTCGCTCCCCATGATTTCGATGGCGCCGAATCCGACTTCTCTGGCTTTGAGTGCTGAATCTCCAAAATCTTCGATGGTTCTCCACGCTTCTTCTTCTGTGAGAGCTTTCGGTATGAATCGGTTGATCGGAGCGCGAAGTGCGGATGGTGCGACGAGTTCCCTGTGATAGGCGTATCTTCCTGCGTGAAAGAGTTGTGCGCAAAAAACACCTTTCGGTTTGAGTGCGTTCGCGACGATTGAAAGCTCTTTGCAATCTTCTTCCTTTTGAAAATTGAAAAAAATATTCGATCCTTTTCCTTCCTGGTTGACGGAGATTCCTCCGGTAGTAATAAAACATGCGCCGCTGTCGAACCTTCTTCCGTAGAATGCGATCATTCTCTCTGCGGTCATTGGCATTCCTTCCAGTCCTAAGTGCATGGATCCCATGATAACGCGATGCGGAAGGGTGATCGAACCGACTTGAATCGGTTGAAAAATTTCTGAATATTTCATAACGAACCTTTATAGATAAAAAAAATGATAAATCTTCGGATTCTATCTTGAAAATGGCCTGAAAACGGGCAAGAGAATTCTTTGGTTTAAAAATTGCTTAGTTTGTTTTCAAACTAAATTTTGAACCGTGGTTGGCTTTTTCTCTTTGAAGAAGGAATCAGACCTAGATTCTTTTTTTTGGATTTGTAAGAATCGAGTTTTTTAGAAAGTAGTCTTTTCTAAAAAAAAAGAGCCTTTTGAAAATTTTTTGCGGTTTGAGAACGTACGTTGGCTTCGAGGGAAAGAACCGTTTCCGGTATATGGAACTTCTTTCTTTTCATTCTCAGAGAAAAATTGAATCTGCGCTTATCGAAGGAGCCATGGGGACGGATTCGATTCTGATTCCTCTTTCCCTTTGGAATGAGTTGGACATAGAAGAAAGGAGGATTCTTTCCAGGAAACTTCCTCATCTCTTAAGGAGATATACGAAATTTGTGGCTTCTATGAAGAGACTTCATTGGAGGGCAGGAAAGATTAAATACAATCGGGGAAAAGGTAAGATGAAGAAGATGAGTATTCGTGTGAATACGGGAGCTTGGGCCATGTTGGGGGCTTTGGCGGACGCGCATGGAGTTTCGCGCTGTTATTTGTTTAATTATTTGCTCTGGTTAGAAGAGGTTGGAGTCGGGGACTCTATCGTTGAAACTGTAAACCAAGGAGTTCCTAGGTTTCATGGATCTTACAGGATGATATGGACCTTAAATTTAGAGAAAAATCTCATTTCCAGAGAACTCGACTTCGAACCAAATCCTCTCATCGGTTTTTCTCCTGTCTTACTGCCTCAAAGTTCTTCCTAAAAACGCTTCGAAGGCACAGATTCAAAAAAACTAAAGACGATTGAGGGCCGAAATATAGGCTCTCGAACAAGCCTCAATGATATCCGTAGAACTTCCTTTTCCAACAACTCTCTCACCCTTGTACTCCAGAGTAACGGACGCTTCTGCCATCGCATCCTGACCTTCTGTAACCGGAGAAATCACGAGTCTCGAAACTTCCGGATCCATTCCCGTGGTTTTTTGTATCGCTTTGTAGATCGCGTCCACAGGGCCGTCTCCGGTAGCCGATTCTTCTCGAATATGACCGTCGATCGAGATTCTCACGCCTGCGGTCGGTGTACTCTTTGTTCCTGTAGAAACCGTAAATCCTTCCAGTTGATAACGATCCCCCGTGGACTTCCTCGTTTCATCCGAAAACAGGGCGCGAATGTCTTCGTCATAGATTTCTTTTTTTCGATCCGCAATTTCTAAGAATCTCTGATAAGCGGCTTCCAATTCTTCCGTTTGTGGAGAAAAACCGAGTTTCACAATTCTATCTTTGAAACCGGCTCTTCCGCTGTGTCTTCCTAAGACCATTCGATTCGAAGAAAGTCCGACCGTTTCGGGTTTCATGATCTCATAGGTTTCTCTGTGTTTGATCACGCCGTCTTGGTGAATCCCCGATTCGTGCGCGAAAGCATTTGCTCCGACGATTGCTTTGTTCGGTTGAACGAGCATTCCCGTGATCGTCTTTACGAGGTAAGAGGCCCTTGCGATTTCTTCCGTCTTGATTCTCGTCTGAATTCCTAAAGTGTCTTTCCGAGTTCTCATCGCCATCACGACTTCTTCCATCGCGGTGTTTCCGGCTCTTTCCCCGATTCCGTTGATCGTACATTCGATCTGACGAGCTCCGTTTTGTACTGCGGCTAAGGAATTCGCCGTTGCGAGTCCAAGATCGTTGTGACAGTGAGCGGAGAAGATTACTTTCTCCGCACCTCGAACATTCGTAATTAGGAATTTGAAAAGATTTCCGTATTCTTCCGGGGTCGTATAACCGACCGTATCCGGAATGTTAATGGTCGTTGCACCGGCTTCGATCACAGCTTCACAGAGTTCTCTTAAGAATTCCGGTTCACTCCTGGTCGCGTCTTCCGGGGAAAATTCTACGTCTTCTACGAATTCTTTGCAAAGAGTTACGGCTTCCATCGCCATCTTCAAAACTTCTTTGGGTTCTTTTCCCAGTTTGAATTTCATATGAATCGGAGACGATGCGATGAACGTATGAATTCTTCTTTTTTTTGCGGGTTGAAGAGCTTTGTATGCGGATTCGATATCGGCTCTCATGGCTCTTGCGAGTGCGGCGATGATCGGTCCTTGCGTTTCTCTTGCGATTCTTTCCACCGCTTGGAATTGAACGGGGGAGGAAACGGGAAAACCCGCTTCAATGATATCGACTTTCATAGTCGCGAGTTGTGCGGCGATCTCGAGTTTTTCATTTTCGGTCATCGCGGCTCCAGGACATTGTTCTCCGTCCCGAAGAGTTGTATCAAAAATTCGAACGTAATCTTTCTGATCTTCTGTTGCCATCTTTTACTCGCAAAAAGTTCTTCTTCCAGTTTTTTCGGTTTTACTCTTTAGACAACCAATTAAACAGGAAGAATCTGCATTCTTCCTTTCTTGGAAATGTGATACGAAATACCATGATTCAATTCTATGCGTCGAACTTTCAGTCTTCCGATAGCTCCGTTTCCGCAAATCTCTATTCCGAACTTTTCGGGTTGAAGATTCACAAAAGTTCCCGGGTTCATTCCGAACTTTCTTGGGAGAATGGTCCAACGCTCATTTTCAGCAAGGAATCCAAAAACTGCCCTGTCAGTCCCGGAACCTTAACCTTTCGGATTCAAAAAGAAGAATGGGAGAATTTTAAGATTCTTCTTTTGAGCAGAGGCTTTTCGCTGGAGACACAGGATTTAAAATATTCTTCCGTCTTGGATCCTTGGAAGAATCGACTCTGGTTTTATTACTTTGAATAAGAGAACGCTTCAGGATGTTTTCGATTGAATCGAAGTGCGACAGCTTCTTTTAGGCTTTCATAATCCCCGACCGGAAGGATTACGACATCGTCTCCTTCAAAGTCTTCCAAGCCGGAGGCGGTCGTTGTAACAATCGGAATGTTTTTGGAGATCGCTTTTAGGAGTTCTCTCGGTTTGTTTTCCACATATGTCGGATACACAACGAGTCCGATCTCATCCCAAGAATTTTGAAACTTTCGTACGGAAATACTTTCCCAAAAACCTTCTTTCTCCACCGCGTTTCCCAAAACATACAAGGAAAGATCCAATTCTTTTGCGAGTCGTTTCATTTCATACGCACCCTTTCTTCCCAAGGCCGACCCGGGAAATAGAATTCCTTTCCGATCGGAAACGGGTTTTTCTTCAAACGCAGGGATACACCATCGCAAAGGAGAGGCTTGGTTCGGAAACAATTTCAAAATTTCAGAATGGGGTGAGATGATCTTTTGCGCCGATTGGAGAGCCCTTGTTTCGGACTCGACCCAAAAATCGGGAGCCCGAAAGTCTTTTAACGTTTCACTTTGTGGATATTCTAAATACGCTTGATCCAACCGTTCGTGGAGTATCGATAGAGGAAGTCTTGTCATCAATACGTCAAAGGTTCTTCCCGCAAAAACGCCCGCTTCCCAAAGAGCGGGGAGTAAGGTTTGAGAAACCACAATATGAGAAGCTTCGTATGGAATTTCTTTTGCGATTGTATTCGCAAGTTTTTGATCTAACTCGAGATTCAATTGGAACGGGTTCGTATTCTTTCCCGCCCCATAGCGTAGTTTGAAACTTCTCCAAAGAGATCTTAGGAATACTTCTTTCACGTTCTTATTCTTTCGGATCGTCCAATCGAAACGATTGATTCCCCAACGACTTCCGTTTTTCAAAGGGAGAATCACGGAATCTTTTGGTACGCAGTGCGCCGATACATACGCGTCGTATTCAGGCCAAACCTCATCCAACACCCAGACCGTAAATTCGGAGGTCGGACGGTTGTTCCAACTGTGTTGGCTACAAGAAACTCTTCCACAAGAGTAACAATCGTTTAGAGATTTGGCTTCCTTTCTCGGTGGAAACGTTTCCGTTGGATTCTCTTCTGCGAAGTCGAAAGAAGAATCCTCCGTCTGAAATCGAGCAAGAGATCGAAAACGAACGATCATACTTTCGGAATTGAATTCGATTTCGATTTGATAATCCACGGGGGATCGAAATCGCAGATCGACGTAATTCCATTTGATCGTCGCGTCTCTGTCTTTTTCCGCCAAAGATCCTGGAAATACATACGAATGTTTATGACGTTCCAAAATTTCGAAACCGGATCGAACCGCGACGTCGTAGAGGGCGTTCGAAATTTGACAAAGTCCTCCGGCGATACTGGGAACGATACAGCCTTCTCGAATTTCTCTTCCTAAAACATATCCTTTTCCGAAATTGGGATTTCCGATCTGTTTCCAAAAGCTAAAAACTTGCCCGGCGGAAACACGAACCCCATTTAATTTTCTGGCCGCGATTCTTAGATTTTCAATTTTACCAAAGGTTAGAATATTATTTTCAAGCGTATCGTTCGGATTCCAGA
The DNA here is from genome assembly GCF_003545885.1 of Leptospira stimsonii. Lineage (NCBI taxonomy): Bacteria > Pseudomonadati > Spirochaetota > Leptospiria > Leptospirales > Leptospiraceae > Leptospira > Leptospira stimsonii. The sequence continues at coordinate 147,817 of NZ_QHCT01000002.1, read as the reverse complement.
GAGGTGTTTCCGAAATTGCCAGAACGGAGGAGATCCCCGGATGCCGATCTTTGCTCTTTCTCCACAAAGGAATCGGAAAAAGGAGATTCTTACATCCTCTGTAGCCTTGAAAGCAAAGAACCTTCAATGCAAACAAGAGTTCATCCGCACGCGTTTTGTTTGGGGTCGTTTCGGTCAACTGCATCGGAGACTACCTTTTTACTAACAATCGAATAGGGAAAAATTTTTCCTTTGATTCTAATTCTTTACGCTTATTAGACAAAGACCTGAAATTAATTTCGAGTAAAATCGGAAGAAACGTTTCCGACAATCTCTTGAGGAATAGATCCTTGTTAGGCGGAGAATAGAGAAGGCCGCGCTTTTGTTGAAACGGCTGAAAGATTTTTTCCCTGAACCAAGATCGAGTAACGTAGAGAAAAAAACCATTCTCAAATTGTTAGAATGGATTTTCGACATACGCGTTTGCTTCGTAATTCCCGGTTCCGGGAAATAGGAAGAGTTTTGAAAAATCGAAATGCAATTCTGGTCTTAAAATCAAATCCAAAGGGAATCGGAATCGGATCTAAGGAATTCTTTTTTCAACCAGGAGAAATCGGTTCCACGTCGGATCGACCCTCGTGCATAGCCGCCAAAATCATCTTTTCCGCGTCCGCGCCCAAATACCAATCCAACAATTTATGCGCGCCATAGATGATCGGAGTGATTGCGACCGCGACCCCACATTTATAGAGAAAGTTATTGGTAGAAATCTGGTTCAGTTCTTCAAAGCTCAGCTTTCCACCACTCAAGGCGATATAAATCACGACGAAGGAATCGACGAGCTGAGATACGATCGTAGAACCCGTAGCTCGAAGCCAGATAAACTTATTCTTGGTTTTAACCCGTATAAAATGGAAGATCTGTATGTCGATAAGTTGTCCCACGAGATAGGCTACGATCGAACCGATGATGATCTTTCCCGAATTCCCAAAGACGATGTTGAAAGAATGATCGTCGACGGGAGAATTCGGCGCCGCCGGAATCCACATGTCCAACATCAAAAGAAAGTAAGCCACAAAGATCATCACCATTCCTACAAGAGTGGTAAAACGAACTCCTTTACGCCCATAGTATTCGTTTAAAAGGTCGGTAACGATAAAGGTAACCGGAAACGGGATCACACCCATTGTGAGAGTGAATCCAAAGGAGACAAAAAGTTTTGAACCGGTCACTTCGGCAAGAATCAGAAACGTGAGAAAGAATCCGTTTAAGGCGATAAATAATTTCAGAGGTTTCGTAAGAGGCATAAGCGGTTTTTTCCCCTGCTATTGGATTTCGTCAACTTGTAAAAAGAACCATTTGACAGTCCTCTCACCTCGAAATCTCTGGAAGAGGATCCTCAAATCAAAGACTGAAGGAAACTTCTTTATTTTCTGCTTCTTTGATTCGATAATAAGACAGTTAACACAATGGCAAACGAACAAGAAGACAAACACAAAATCCCGGACGGACTCAGTCAACCGGTTCCATTCCCGAGAAATTCAGAACCCAAAAAGAAGATCTTATTCTATTCTTTTACCTGGTTTTTATTATCCGTTCTCTCATTCTCTTTAGGAATCAATCTTCTCAAAAAAGACAACGCGGCAGTAGCAAACCAATCCGAAACGGTTCAAGCAAGCTCCGTTGGAATCATGGATGGTATCCGAGATCTCTTCTTTATCAATAAGCCGGTAAACCAGACCGAAACAATGAACTCTACACCGGAATCCGATTCTTCGAAATCCGGCTTCTTCTCTTTTGGAAAGGACGACGGAGATATGCCGGAGGCGACCTTGCTTCCTATGGCAGACGAAAACACTACGTTCCGCGCATCCACCTGGTTTTCAGATTACGAAGCGATGAAGAAGACCGTTCATCTCTACAATGAAATCCATCCGTTTATCTATGGAATGAAGGGTCGCGAAACCAACAACGGCGATCTGTATTCCAGCTGGGGAAGCACTCAAAAACACGAACGTGTCGCCGAACTTCGAAAACTCAATCCGAATGTAAAAATCATTCCTACCATTTTCCGCTGGGAGAATAAATACGAAAAGATTTCCGAGAACATCGGGATGAACGGACGTAACGATATCAGAGACAAACACCTTGCGAACATTCTTCATGAACTCGATACGTACGGTTATGACGGAATCGATATCGACTACGAAGGAATGAGTTGTGAGAAAAAGGAAAAGTTCGAAGAATTCATCGTGATCCTTTCCAAGGAAGTGCATAAACGTGGAAAAATTCTTTCCGTCGCAGTACACCCGAAAACTCCTGCTAAAAAAGAAACCTTCAAAGCTTGCAAGGGCCTAAAAGAAAAAATCAAAATGGATTACGCGGAGAATTGGAGAGGGCCGATGACACACGACTACGCCTTTCTTGCAAAGTATGCGGATCGTATTAAGATTATGGCATATGAATTGCATCCTCGGAAATATAGAAATCCGGGACCGGGACCTCAGGCGCCGAACACTTGGATCAAAAGTATCATAGAATACGCTAAGGCAAGAGTTCCTTCCCGTCAGTTGTATATGGCGATCCCGACGTATGGTTACGATTGGGCGCTCAACTGTAATTCCAAAATCAAATCGGTTTATTATCAAGATGCGGTTCGTAAAAAGGATTTGGGAATTCACAGACAACCGACGAACATCGATCAGATTATGGCGAATACAAAAAACTCAAACACTTGGACCAATCTTTCCAAGTTTTCCTGGGTTCATACCGGAAAGACATACGAAGATCCGAGCATCTGGTATAAGTCCGAAGGTTGTGATCGAGTTGCGTTCTATATGAACCGAAAAGCCTTTGAAGACAAGATGAGTCTTTTGAGACAATACGATCTGGGTGGATTTTCCTTCTGGCAGTTGATCAGCGACAACGATCCTGGAATCAACGACTACCTCGAATTATTGGTTTCTAATAAACTTCCTCCAGTTGAAAAAATCAAAGAGCCGGTAAAAGACCCGAACGCTCCTTCGAAGGACGCTCAACAAACTCCGGAAGAAGCAAACGTAAACCGCCAGCACGCGGAGAAAGTTGCCAGAAAACAAGGTTAACACTCTCATCACAGACTCTCCCTCGGAAGCGGCAAAAGTTTTGCTTCGGGGAGGGCTCGTCGTCTTTCCCACCGAAACCGTTTATGGAATCGGGGCATCCGCCTTCGATCACAAAGCCTGCAGAAGAATCTACGAAGTTAAAAAACGCCCTTCGGACAATCCTCTCATCCTTCATGTAGAGAATCTGGCCGCGCTGAACGTATGCGCTTCTGTAAACCTGGCGGGCAAACTCATCTTCCAAAAATTTTCTCCGGGTGCCATTACTGGAATCTTCCTGAAAAAAGATCCGAACCTTTTTACCGCGGATCTGAAGACGGTTGCAGTACGAATTCCATCCAATCCAACGGCGCGTTCTTTTTTAGAATTTTGTAATGTTCCCGTCGCGGCCCCTTCGGCCAATCTTTCCGGGAAACCTTCCTTAACTAAAATGGAATATATCTTAGAGGAATTTTCCGGGAAGGTGGATTGTATTCTGAAAGGGGAAGAACCGAAGATAGGAATCGAATCCACTGTGATCGATTTTACGTCCGATCCTCCGATTCTGCTTCGTCCCGGATTTGTCGACTTTCAAGATCTAAAAGAAATTCTTCCGGAAATCCAAGTTTTAAAATCGGAGGATAAAACGCGGAATACTTCGACGGATGCGCCGATCAGTCCCGGACTCAAATACAGACACTATGCGCCGATTTGTAAGGTAATTCTAACGGAAAATCTGGAGAACATACCTTCGGACGCGGCACAAATCGGATTTCGGTTTTACGACGATGTCGCTTATCAAATCAGAGTAGATACCAACGAAGCATACATGAAATCTCTGTATTCTTTTTTTGTGGAATGTGATCGAAGAAAAATCAAAGAGGCCTACTGTGAAATTCCGAAAGAGGGAAGAGGAAAGGAAGCCCTTCTGAATCGAATCACTAAAGCCGCCTCGAAATGATTACCCTTGATTCCAAAAAGAAGATCGAAAGAGAATTTCACCTTCCGAAAAAAGAAATTTCTTCTTTAAAGAATCTTCCACGTTCGTAAGATTTCCATCCATCCAAGACGAAAGAATTCCATTCTTACCAAAGCTCATCACGTTTAAAAAACTCGGTCTCAAAGATTTTATAAAACTTTGGAACGTGAACAAGGTCGGGAGGTATTGGAGTTGCACACGCTCCGTTTTCAGCTCTTGTTTGATATCGTCTACGATTCCTAAAAAGTCCGTGATGGAATCGATCATCTTATCCTTTAAGAATTGACTCGCGGTAAAAACTCTTCCCTGTCCGAATCTCTGATCGAGCGTTGAAACGTGGATCTTACGCGCCTCGGCCACCCGTTTGTAGAATAGTCCTTCCGATTCACGGATTTCCTGTTCCATGAGTTTTTTTGAATCCGAGTGGATCGGTCCGTATTCCGAAAGTAAATCTCTGTATTTATAGAATCCGACTCGATCCTTTGTTACGCCTAACTTAGAATACAGGTTTTTGAGATCCATTCGAAGAGAAATACTTCCGATACTTCCCACGATGCTATACGGAGAAGAATAGATTTTTGAAGCCGCGCAGGAAAGGTAATAACCTCCGCTCGCGGATACGTTCTGAACATAAGCGTAAACTATTTTTTTCTTGGATAACTTTAGAATTTCCTGATAGAGCAATTCCGAAACAAAGGCGGAACCGCCGGGAGAATCCACTTCCAGGATCACAGCCTTCACGGCGTTTTCCTCTCTGAGTTCTTTGAGGGCGTTTTTGACGGAATGATACGAAATTCCCTCCGTCTTTCCTTCCCCTTTTCCCAAAGTATCATGGTGGATATTTCCTTTTAATGGAAGAACCGCCACGATCGGTTCTCGGCGAGAAAATACTTTAAAATTTCTTAATTTTGCAAATCGATATAAGGAAGAAAGAGTCAGTTCCTTGGTGATGGGTTTTTGTTTTTCAACTTCGTTTGTATAAGCCTCGTAGAGAAAATTCTCCCGAAAGTCCTCTTCGTTTAAGAATCCGGTAACGAACTTTCTGTCCTTCAAAACCTTTGGGGACAAAAACGGTTCGGCGAACGTGTTTAAGGAGAATTTCGTATAACGTTGAAATAGATTCTCCAGATCCGCCGTCATCTGTTTGAGAAGAACGTTTAGATTCTCCTTTGCCTTGGGAGAAAACTTGTCCCTTTGAAAGGATTCTCCGAAGGATTTATAAGGACCACTTTGAAAGGTTTCCACCTTGACTCCCCATTTTTTTCCTGCGTTCCCGAAAAAGAAGGATTCGGCAGATGGAAGAACCGGAAAAAATTCGGACGCCTCCGAACAGAATCGTTCATTACAAATTCCTAATATAAAGAGAGATTTGAGTCCTCCGGTTAATGCGAAACCTTCGAGTTCGATTCCGGATTCTTTCAAAATTTGAAGTCTTTCTCCGATGCTCAGCGTTTCTCCAAAGCCGTATTCGGGTTGTTGTATCAGGATGGAAATCTTTTTCAAACCGGGGATTTGTGAGAGGAGTTTTAATTCCAATAAGAATTCGGTGAAAAAAAGATCCTCATCCTTGGAAGAAAGAAGTCTCATAAAGAAAGATTTACGATAACTCGAGAATTCGGAAGGGATCTCCAAAAAGTAGTGATTGCCTCGAAAGAATCGAAATCGGAGCCAACGAACGAGTTGGGAAATCAGACGAATCGGTAAAAAGACGAATTTGAGAAAATTTCGAAACATGAAAGCCAGTATCAGGACCGGTTTCTTCTTGAAAAAGAAGAATTTGTTTTAGGAAAGGAGTTTTCAGATTTTCGGAAGCTATAAATTCTAAAAAGTGAGAGGGTAATTCATTGCAGGAAATTCGGATTCGCGGAGCGAGAGAGCATAACCTTAAAAATATCAACGTGGACATTCCCAGAGACAAACTCGTAGTCATCACGGGTTTATCCGGTTCGGGAAAATCCTCTCTTGCATTTGATACGATCTACGCGGAAGGCCAGAGAAGATACGTGGAGAGTTTATCCGCGTATGCGAGACAGTTTTTGGGTCAGATGGAAAAGCCGGACCTGGACCTCATCGAAGGTCTTTCTCCCGCGATCTCGATCGAACAAAAGACAACGCATAGAAACCCAAGGTCCACTGTAGGAACTGTAACAGAAATTTACGATTATCTCCGATTGCTCTACGCTCGAGTCGGGAAACCTCATTGTCCGGAATGTGGAACACCGATCCAATCGATGTCGATCGATCAGATCACGGCGCGGGTGCTTGCGTTTCCTCAAGGAAGTAAACTCCAGATCCTGGCGCCACTCGTTTCCGGGAAAAAGGGAGAACACAAGGACGTTTTGGAAAAGGTTCGTAAGGACGGATTCAATCGGGTGAGAATCAACGGAGAAATCCGAACCTTGGACGAAGAGATCGTCCTAAAGAAGAATTTCAAAACTTCCATCGAGATCGTCGTGGATCGGATCGTGATGAAGGACGGGATCCGAAGCAGACTCGCCGATTCCGTAGAAACCGCTCTCAAACAATCCGAAGGAATCGTGATCCTGGACGACGGAACCAAAGACCACGTTCTTTCGCAGAAGATGGCCTGTCCAAACGGACACGATATCGGTTTCACGGAACTCACTCCTAGAATGTTTTCCTTCAATTCTCCTTACGGCGCCTGCGAGACCTGCGACGGTCTGGGAAGTTTATTGGAATTTGATGAAGATCTTCTCATCAACGATCCGGAACTTTCCCTCGTCGACGGTTGTATCGAAGCCTGGGCCGGCTCGAAGAGCAACGGCTTTTGGTTTATGGCCACTCTCAAGTCCTTATCCGATTCTTTAAAATTTAAGATGAACACTCCATGGAAGGATCTTCCCGAAAAAACGAGACAGACAATTCTTTATGGAGATAAAAGAATAAAAATCGAATATGATTTTCGAGGCGCGAACTCGCACTACGAATTTACAAAAGAATACGAGGGTGTGATTCCGAATCTTCAGAGGAGATACAAGGAAACAAAATCGGATTCGATGCGTCAGTGGTTCGAATCCTATATGACCAATCATCCTTGTCCCACCTGCAAGGGAAAACGTCTCAAAAGAGAAAGTCTTTCCGTAAAGGTACATAACGTTCCCGTGGACGAGTTTACTTCCTTTTCTATCGAGAGGGCTCTTCATTTTGTGGAGAATCTAAAGATTGTCGGTTCCGAAGAAATCATCGCCAAACCTATCTTAAAGGAAATTCATCAGAGGTTGACTTTTTTGAACGACGTCGGTGTAGGATATCTTACACTCGAAAGAAGCGCCGGTTCCTTGTCCGGAGGAGAAGCGCAGAGGATTCGTCTCGCGACTCAGATTGGATCGAGGCTCATGGGAGTTCTTTATATCCTCGACGAACCTTCGATCGGATTACACCAAAGAGACAATACAAAACTCATCGCTACTCTCAAAAATCTCAGAGATTTGGGAAACACGGTTCTCGTCGTGGAACACGACCACGAAACGATGGAAGAATCCGATTGGCTCATCGATATGGGGCCCGGCGCCGGAGTTCACGGTGGAATGATCGTTTGCGCAGGAACTCCGGAACATGTCGCTAAGGATAAAAACTCTCTCACAGGAAAGTATCTTTCGGGAAGAATGACGATTCCAATTCCTGAAAAACTCAGAGACGGGAACGGCTTTCAACTTCAGATCATCGGAGCAAAAGAAAACAATCTAAAGAATATCGACGTAACGATTCCTCTCGGAAAGTTAGTCGTCATTACCGGCGTTTCCGGATCCGGAAAATCCACTTTGATAAACGACATTCTCTATAACGCCGCGGCTCACAAGGTGATGAAGATGAAGACCCTGGCGGGAAAACACAAGACGATCAAAGGTTTTGAACAGATCGACAAGATCATCAATATCGATCAATCTCCGATCGGAAGAACTCCTCGTTCCAACCCCGCGACTTATACGGGTCTTTTTACTCCGATCCGAGAAATGTTTTCCAATTTGGAAGACGCAAAACTAAGAGGTTACGGACCCGGAAGATTCAGCTTCAACGTAAGCGGAGGAAGATGTGAAACCTGCGAAGGGGACGGAATTCTTAAGATCGAAATGCACTTCCTTCCCGATGTTTACGTGACATGCGAAGTCTGTAAAGGGAAACGATACAACCAAGAAACATTAGAAGTTCGTTATAAAGGGAAGAATATTTTCGACGTTCTGGAGATGACCATCGAAGACGCAAACCAATTCTTTGAAAATATTCCGATCGTAAAAAGAAAGCTGGAAACTCTTATGGAAGTCGGGCTTGGTTATATCCGCCTCGGACAACCCGCGACCACATTCTCCGGAGGAGAAGCGCAGAGAATCAAACTCGCCACCGAACTTTCCAAACGACCCACCGGAAAAACCTTATATATTTTGGACGAACCTACGACCGGTCTTCATTTCGAAGACGTTAGACACCTTTCCGTAGTACTTCATACACTCGTGGATCGTGGAAATTCCATGATCGTGATCGAACACAATCTGGACGTAATCAAACAAGCCGATTGGTTGATCGATATGGGACCCGAAGGCGGAGACGGAGGCGGTCTTGTGATCGCTGAGGGAACTCCGAAAGACGTCGCGAAGGTAAAAAATTCCTATACCGGACAGTATCTTAAGAAAATCTTTGCAGGCGACAAAAAGAAAACTGGCTGAGGTCTTATGAATCTGAAAGAATTCTTGTCTTCCGTTCCATCCGAAGAGTATCGTAGCGTATTTCGAGATGCCCTTCCTTACTTGGTGGAAGAAGGATACTTTGAAGCGATTTTAGGCGGATCCTTTGAAACCTTTCACAAAAAGATATTCGCTCTCGGTTCTTATCCAAGGGGAATCGGGATCGGAATCGCGCTTATGGCGCAAACCAACGTCGCCGGAAGAATTCTTAAATTTGTTTCCGAAGGTTTTGCCAATGAAACGGAAACAACTCCGCTTCCCAATCGTGATCGAACGATTTCAATCGTAAAAGAACTCCTACAAGGGGTCGGTACCGGGAAGAACATCGTTTCCATGGGCGTGAGTGAAAGCGGATGGAAGGGAAGAATTTCGAATATCACAAGTTCTTACAAGATCGAAGAAGAAAGAATTTATTTAAATCTATCAAAATCCTTTTTGACGAATGGTGCAAACTGTAACGGTTTTCTCGTTGTCGCTAAGTCACCGTCGGAAAGTTACGATGTGATCTACGTTCCGTTGAATACTCCCGGATTGGAAACGGAACTTTTCGACTTGGAATACGCTAAGGAGGCGACTCACTGTCGTCTCAAAGGGGAAAATCTTTCCTTTCCATCGGAGAATCTAATTTTTCTAAACTACCAAGGATACGCGCCCGAAATTCATCTTTCAGAAATGCTTTCCGCCTCTGCATTGTTTTGCGGATATGTCGATCTGATTCTAAAAACCCTTCTTCGGGAAAAGAGGGACAGCGTAGATCCGAGGATCGCCGGAAAGATATTAGATATTCAAGAATTATTATATTCTAAAATATTAGAGATTTCCCAAAAAAAGGACAACGACCCGAATTTTAGAATGGAAGACGTTCATCCCTACGGTTACGAAACTTCTCTCGATCTGATCTATTCTTGGTTTACGGATTGTGTCAGTAGTGTGGAACTTACGAAGTGGTTTCCGGATATCGGTCTATTTTATTCGATTCATCCGGGTAAAACTCCGATCTATCAAAAAAATATTTTGAAAAAGATCCGTGCGCTTCGTTAAAGTTCGACTTGATTTTCTCTAAAACCTTCTTCTGCCGTTAGGATTCGACGAGAAAGATTTCGAATTCCGTTTTTAGAAGTTAAAATTTCAGACTAAGCCTTCCCTGGGACATTGATTCTCAAACGAATCAAGCGCTTTTTCAAAAATAGAAATGTTGGAACTCTTACGAAATCGAAAAGATCGACTGTGATTTGAAATTCATAAATTCAGGACAGTGGTATCTTGAATGTAGGAACTCACACAATGGATTCTGGTTTTCCAAAGAACGGGCTTTTTTTTAGTTCTAGGACTATCTGCGAAGTTTCACAATTCCGGCTCGAATTTTGAAAAAACTTCGAGATTCTTTCGCAAATTTAAAAGCTCAATGATGGTGATGATGTCCGTGATGACCCTTCTGGGGTCCGTGAGAATCATGAATCTCTAATGCACCGATTCTTTTGGTTAGTTCCGATTCTTCACACTGAACCGTCACAAAATCGATTCCAAATTCCGATCTTAAAATCCGCTGGGTTTGAAATACGATTTCATCCGAAGATTTTAGGTCCGTAACGGAAAGACGAAGTGTACAGGCGTGGACTCCTCTTGTGATCGCCCAGAAATGATAATCCAAAATTCTTCGAATCCCGACGATATTGCGAAGGTGTTCGAGAATATGAGGAATATCGAATGTAGGGGGAGAGGATTCCAAAAGAACCGAAAGGCTTTCTCGAAAGATTCCCCAAGCGGAACGCAGAATCAAAACGGAAATCAAAATGCTAATCAGGGGATCGATCCAATTCCAACGAGTGAAGTAAATCAAAATCGCACCGATCAACACTCCCGCGGTCGCTAGGAGATCGCTTAAAACGTGAATATAAGCCGATTTGATATTGATGTTCTCGTTGCTAAACCGAAATAAAATCCAGGCGCTGATCAAGTTCAAAACGATTCCGCTCGAACTAAAGATCAACATTTCAAAGCTCAGGATTTCCTTTTGATTCTGAAATCGTTCGATGGCTTCGTAAAAAATGTAAAACGATATTCCAAAAATGAGAACTGCATTCACGAGTGAGGTTAGAATCTCGATTCTATAATAACCGAAAGAATACTTCGGATTCGGTTTGCGGGAAGCGAGCAAGACTGCAATCAAGGAAAGGGAAAGTGCGATCGCGTCCGTGATGATATGTCCTGCATCCGCAAGAAGCGCGATACTTCCGCTCTGAATTCCTCCTACGACTTCAACGACGAAGATCGTAAGTGAAACAAGAATCGCCAAAAGAATGGAACGTTTAAGGCCCTTCTCCTGGCTTCTTTCTACGTGATGGAGTTGAAAAAAATCATCCATCAACGAGGAACAACTACGATATCAACTCTTCGGTTGAGAGCACGGTTTTCAGGAGTATCGTTCGACACGATCGGTTGGAATTCTCCATACCCTGCAAGAGACATGTTCCTTGCGTCTATGTTTTTGTTCTCTAAAAAGTAATGGAGAACGGAAAGGGCTCTTTCTCCGGACAACTGCCAGTTGTCCGCGAACTTCTTGGTTCGGATCGGAATATTGTCCGTATGCCCTTCGATGATGATGAGGTTTCCAGGATAATTCACAAGAATGTCTTTGATTTTATCCAAAGCCGGAAGAATCGCTTTTTTGAGATCAGCCGAACCTGAGTCAAAGGAGATTTTATCGTCGATATTGATTACGAGTCGATTGTGGAATCGTTTGAGACGGATTTGACCCTTTTTAATTTCATCGGTCAGTTTGGTTTCCAGTTCGTTGGCTTGTTCGGAAAGTCGATCCAATTCTTTCTTTTGATTTTCGGAAAGATTTTTGAGTTTCGAGATTTCATCGTTTAAGGAAAGGATTCTGGCTTCAAGATCTCCGATCTTTTTCTCGTATTCCTTTTGTAAGGCTTCGGTCTTTTTCTGACAAGCGGCTCTTTCTTTTTCGAGTTCTTCCTTTAGATTTTCCAAGAGCTCTCGAAATTTTTTCGCCTGTCTTTCGTTTTCTTCGATGAGCTCTTTTTCTTTATTCGTACTTTTCGCCTTTAAAACCGCGATCTGATTTTCAAGCGCTTTGATTTTCTCTTCGCTGAGATCGTTGTCCTTAGATCTGAATTCTTTCTCTCTCGCCAAAAGATCTTCTAAGGATCGAAGTTTGGATTCTATCTCCAATCTTTCCTTTTTAAAATTTTCGGTTTCGTTTCTGTATCTGGTTCTTAGGGAATCCAATTCGATTTCCAGAGCGATCTTCTCGTTGTAAACCTTGTTGTATTCCCAGGGATAATAAAAGGCGTCGGCAAAAAGCGGGTTGATTGCGAGTAGAAGAGCGAAGAATAGAAGGAAAGAATCAGTTAAAAACGATTTCATCGGTAATAGCACCCTGTGTTTCTACGATGGAACACTTTGCGAACGGGTCAAATGAAAAACTCCTTTTTTGGCGTTTGCTTGTAAATTCATTGATCGGTCTGGAAAGTTTTCAATTCTGTTCTCTGAAACCATTTCTTGGGGAGAATTTATGGAAGAAAAAGGAGCCGGTCAGAGTCTATTCTCGGAAAAAGCGAATCCTTCTTCTTTGGAGTGGATCGAATTTTTTCAAGAAAGAATCAAAGCCGCAGACATCGCTTTTTTAGATCGTTTTCTCGCTCACAATCACCCTGCGGATATCGCGGAAGTTTTGGAGAAACTCGAGGAAGACGAAGCCTTCTACGTTTTCAAACGTTGTGATTCCGAACTCCAGAGTTCGATCCTCGTTGAATTCGACGAAGAATTTCAAGCGGATCTCATCTCCCGTTTTCAGATGAAAGAGATCTCTCCGATTCTCGAAAATTTGGAAACCGATGAACTCTCCAGTTTGATCTCCGAGTTCCCCAAGGACAAAGCCGAAGAAATTCTCAACTCCATCGATCAGGAAGATTCTTCCCAGGTTCGAAAACAACTTACGTTTCGGGAATATACTGCCGGACGTCTGATGAACACCGTCTTCGCTTCCGCGGTGGAAACGGATACGGTTCGAAAGGCGATCATCAAACTCAGAAAGATCGCAAGGGACACCGACGATATCTATCATCTCTATCTCACCGATGAGAATAACGTTCTCAAAGGTTACGTCAAATTAAAGAATCTTTTTTTAGCGCCTTTGAACACGAAGGTGAGCCGTTTGATGAAAACGGGTTTTACTTCCATACACTACGATACGGATCAGGAAGAAGTCGCAAAAATATTTAGAAAATACGATTTGGTTTCCGCCGCGGTCGTCGACGATCTCGGAAGAATTTTGGGAAGAATTACTGTGGACGATATCTTGGACATCGTCCACGAAGAGGCTTCCGAAGACATTCTTCGTTTGGGAGGGGTTTCGGAAGAGGAAAAACTGACTTCTTCCGTTATGACTTCCGTTAGGCGAAGAATGGTCTGGCTTATGATCAATCTCGGAACCGCCTCCTTGGCCGCATCCGTCGTTTCCTTCTTTGGAGATACGATCGAAAAATACGTATTACTCGCTTCTCTTATGCCGATCGTAGCCGGAATGGGCGGAAATGCGGGAACCCAGTCGATCACTCTGATCGTTCGAAATCTAGCGACGGGAGATCTGACTACGGAAAACTGGAAGTCGGCGATTCGAAAAGAAGGTCTGGTCGGACTTTTTAACGGCTGTATGGTGGGAATCACAGCTGGTGTGATCGTCTATCTTTTCACCGGAAACTTTGCTTTGTCCGCGGTGATGTTTATGGCGTTGCAGGCAAATCTGTTGATCGCGGCGGTCATCGGCACTTCCATTCCGTTGCTCCTTCGAGTTGTGGGAATCGACCCGGCGATCGCGTCTTCGATTTTTGTGACGACGTTTACGGACGTGTTCGGCTTTTTTTGTTTTTTGGGACTTGCTACGATCTTTATTCATTTATTATAATATAACAGATTAGAAAGAACAACGGAAGAGAGAAATGGAAATCAAGGATTTACGAAAAGTAATTAGTTTCGGAGAATGGATATCGATGTCAGGTATGAAGTCAAAGTTAAGATTCACAAAAATTCTATTGATCGTCGGGATCATTTGCGGCGGAATTGGAATCCTTTCATGTTCCACAGGAAACACGAAAACACCCGAGGGTGAAACGGTAAAAACCGAACCGGTTCCGAATCCCGCGGGAGAAAACGAAGTCGTTCTCGACGAAGAAGGGAAGGAAGTCAGTCTCAACACTGGAGATCATCCCTCATTCTTAAAACCGTCCAAAGATCCTTTGGAATACTTTCGAGTTCATATTTCGAGCGACGGATATCAACTCCGACAACTTCGGGGTTCGAAATTCATCAAAAGAAAAGTGGACAAGGGCGGAGACGCGCTCATCAGCGAAGAATTGGTTCGTTACAATAAGATCAACTTCATCGACGACGGAATCATCATCGTCGTATTAAACGGAAACACCGGGGCGTTTGAAACGATTCGTTTTAATACGAGGGTTCCTAGAATCAACGACCTTGCGAAAATCGTTCAAAACGACGTAACTCGTTGGTCGATGGAACATTCAGAAGAAAAACCGGTCGTTACTAAATTCCAAATTCATTATACACTGGAACTCAAAAACAAAGTCGGAAGCAATCGAGACGCAGTGAAAGAAGAATTAAAAAAAGAAGTGATTCGCAGGAAATAAAGCGGCGACCTTTCGACCGATGATTCTTTTTACAAGAAGGTCGTTCGAGTGCTGATTCCAATTTTATGAAGTCAAAATGTCCCGTCTGAATTTTGTCCTCGAAGCAGAGGCTCCTCAAACAAGCGCCCGTGCGACGACCTTTACTACGTTACACGGGCAGGTTCAAACTCCGATTTTTATGCCGGTGGGAACGCAAGCGACTGTCAGAGCGCAGACCGTAGATTCGCTCAAAGCGATGGGATCTCGAGTTCTCTTGGCGAATACGTATCATCTCTTGTTAAGACCCGGCGCGGAAGTCTTTCGCAAGATCGGAGGAATTCATAAGTTTATGAACTGGGATTTCCCCGTTCTCACCGATTCCGGTGGATTTCAAATCTTCAGTCTGCCAAATTCTCGAAAGATGACCGAGGAAGGCGCTCTTTTTCGGAGTTACGTGGATGGAAAGATGATTCTTCTTTCGCCCGAACTGAGCATCGACATGCAGAAAGCGATCGGCTCGGATATCATGATGGTCTTGGATCAGTGCATTCCGTCTACGGCCGATTATGCGAAAGCAAAGGATGCGATGGAGATTACACATCGTTGGGCCAAAAGGAGTCTGGACGCAAGAGGGGATTCTCCTCAATCGTTATTCGGGATCGTTCAAGGCGCGTGCTTTTCGGATCTTCGGAAAGAAAGCGCGAAGGTCCTTACCCAAATGCCCTTTGACGGATTTGCGATCGGCGGCTTGGCGGTAGGAGAAACAAAGGAAGAAAGAAACGACTTTTGTGAACTGTCCGCATCTTTACTTCCGAAAAATCTGCCGCGTTATCTGATGGGAGTAGGAACTCCTATCGATCTTTTGGAGGCGGTTCATCGCGGAGTGGATATGTTCGATTGTACGATTCCGACGGAGCTCGCACAACACGGCGTCGCGTACACGAGCGCGGGAAAACTTCAGATTCACAGAACGATCTATAAGTTTGCGGATTCAAAGTTGGATGAGAATTGTGATTGTCCCTGTTGTCAAAATTATTCCCGTTCTTATCTTCATCATCTGATCAAAACGAGCGAAATTTTGGGTTGGCATCTGATCGCTCAGCACAATCTGAATTTTTACCACCGCCTAATGGCGGAAATGCGAGCTCGCATCTTCGAAGGAAGTTTTGCATCCTATTACGCTCGCAAAAAAGAGGAACTGACTCGAAGCGATAACGTGGACCCTTCGCTGAACAAAAAGAGGACGCCGAAAGCGCAGAGAAAACGGATTCTCGGCGATTACGAGATTCGGGAAAATAAGGAAGGAAAGTATTGGAGCGTTCGCCTGAGAAGTTCCGGTGAAACCATGCATTCGGTCAACAATCCTTCCGAAGAAGCGAAGTCCCTCTATGTCGTTCAGACAAAACTTTCGGAAAAACTTTCCGGTCGTACCGACTCCGTGAAACAGGAATCTACAAACCCGTTTGTGATTTGGGATGTCGGTTTGGGTGCGGCTACGAATTCTATGGCGGCGATCCGTTGTTACGAGGAGATCGATTCTCCCGTTCCGATGAATATGATCAGTTTTGAATGTGATTTGGATCCATTCCGTCTCGCGATGCGAAACATCGGTTGTTTTCCACATCTCTTTCATACCGCACCTCGTTCGATTCTTGAAAAAGGAAATTGGACTTCTCCTTCCGGGACGTTGGGTTGGGATTTGGTAATCGGAAATTTTGAAAATACGTTTTTGAGTCAAAAAATTCCCGACCTTGTCTTTTACGATCCTTTCTCTTTCAAAACGGATTCTAAGTTGTGGCAACCGGAATTTCTAAAACGACTCTTCCTATTTTT
Organism: Leptospira stimsonii; assembly: GCF_003545885.1. Classification (NCBI taxonomy): domain Bacteria; kingdom Pseudomonadati; phylum Spirochaetota; class Leptospiria; order Leptospirales; family Leptospiraceae; genus Leptospira; species Leptospira stimsonii. The sequence goes on along the minus strand of NZ_QHCT01000002.1, from coordinate 131,598 downwards.
CCAAGATCATTCTAAAAATACGATGTTTGTCACCTATTCCGCTTCGACCGCCGTTCGCTCTTCGTTGCTCTTTGCGGGTTTTTGGGTGGGGAAGGGAAAAGGGAGCGGACCCAAATCGGAAACAACCATCGCTTTTACAAAGAGACCAGAGAACGTGGAAGAATCCACACAGCTTCTCGGAGCGGACTGGCTTGGCAGAAGAGAAAGGAGTCACGCTCGTTTTCGAGAAGAATGGGATGAAACGAAAAATCGAATCTGGGAGGAGACGATTCTTTCCCATCCGCAATTTCTTTTTTCCCCTTGAATCATTTTACCATCCTTTCTGCAAGCGAACTCTTTCGCGGAAGTAAATCGTTCGAAACGTTCGATTCTTATTTAAGAAATCGATTTTTAGCTTTTCAATCGTAATCCTTTCAAAAAGTCTTAGATCGATTCTTTTGGAAATACGATCGCGCTTAGAATTCGAGAAAAATAAAAATGCAACAAAACAAAGAAGATACGCAGAACCCTTTCTTCAATTTTTGGAATTTATCACCTAAAGACTGTTTGGATCATTTGGAAACGAATGCTCTTGGTTTGTCCGAATCGGAAGCGAAGGAGAGAATTTTCAAGTTCGGCGCCAATCGACTGACCAAAAAAAAAGAATCCGGTTCGATCGGTTTTTTTTTCTCCCAATTCAAAAGTCCGATCATCCTTCTCTTATTCTTTGCGGCTGGGCTTTCTATCATCGTGCGGGATTCTACGGATGCGATGATCATCCTGGGAATCGTTTTGATCAGCGGTGTTCTCGGTTTTTGGCAGGAACTCGGCGCAAAAAACGCTGTCGCAAAATTGATCGCAATGGTTCAGGTGAAGGTTTCCGTTTACAGGGACCATTCCTTGAAGGATGTTTCTTTAGAGGACGTCGTTCCGGGAGACATTTTGCGACTCACTGCGGGTGACGTAATTCCTGCCGATTGTCTTCTTCTTGAGTCTAAAGACCTCTTTGTAAACGAAGCAACGCTTACCGGAGAAACGTATCCCGCCGAAAAAAATATCGATACTGTTCCGAAAGATTCCGGTCTTTCTAAAAGAACCAATTCGCTTTGGATGGGAACGCACGTTATCAGCGGGGAAGCGAAGGCGATCGTCGTAAGGACGGGAAAGGATACGGAGTTCGGAAAAATCTCGGAACGATTGAAACTTCGTCCTCCTGAGAACGAATTCGAAACAGGAGTCCGTAAGTTCGGTTTTTTTCTTCTTCACATTACTCTCCTTTTGGTGATCGCCATTTTTGTGATCAACGTATTGCTTGGTCGTTCCGTTTTGGATTCCTTTCTTTTCTCCCTTGCCTTGGCGGTGGGTCTTACTCCCCAACTTCTTCCGGCTATCATCAGCATCAATCTTTCTCACGGTGCGAAAAGAATGGCGGAGAAAAAGGTCATTGTAAAACGACTGACCGCGATCGAAAATTTCGGAAATATGAATATCATCTGTTCGGATAAAACGGGAACACTTACGGAAGGGACCGTAAAGATGGAATCCGCGATGGACATTTTCGGAAACAAAAATGAAACCGTTGCGTTATACGCCTTTATAAACGCTTCCTTTGAAACCGGTTTTGTCAACGCAATCGACGAGTCGATTCGAAACGATCTTCAGTTTGAAATTTCAGAATATAAAAAGGAAGACGAAATCCCGTATGATTTTGTTCGAAAATGTCTGAGCATCGTGGTCTCTCATAAAGATGAACACAAAATGATCACAAAGGGTGCTCTGACGAACATACTTTCTCTTTGCGGTTTTGTACAAACCGATTCCAATACAAAAGCTCCTATCGATTCCGTTCGGGAACAAATCCTCGCAAAATACGAAGAGTTGAGTGCCAAAGGGTACCGTATTCTCGGATTGGCTGTGAAGGATTTGGGCGAAACCTCGAGGATCAATAAATTAGAAGAAATGAATATGACTTTCTTAGGGCTTCTTTCTTTCTACGATCCGCCTAAGCCGAATGTAAGTCAGACGATCGCAGAATTGAACAGACTCGGTGTTTCACTTAAGGTGATTACCGGAGACAATCGTTTTGTCGCGGCGAGTCTTTGTTCTCAAATCGGTTTAAAAAATCATCGAACTCTTTGTGGACCGGAGTTGAGCGCGATTAGCGATGAAGCTTTGACGCAACTCGTGGGAAATATTGACGTGTTCGCAGAGATTGAACCGAACAGTAAGGAAAGAATCATCATCGCTCTCAAAAAAGCGGGAAACGTTGTCGGATATATCGGGGACGGGATCAACGACGTTTCTGCTCTTCATTCGGCCGACGTCGGGATTTCGGTCGAAACTGCGGTCGATGTCGCAAAGAATGCCGCCGATATCGTTCTTCTTGAAAAAGATTTGGAAGTTTTGGTGGATGGAGTACAAGAGGGAAGGGTTACGTTTGCCAATACGTTAAAATACGTTTTTATGGCGACGAGCGCAAACTTTGGAAATATGTTTAGTATGGCCGGGGTTTCTCTTTTTCTTCCTTTTTTACCGCTCTTGCCCAAACAAATCTTACTAACTAATTTTTTGACGGATTTTCCGGAGATGACGATCGCGACTGACAGAGTTGATCTAGAGATGGTATCCAGTCCGAAGCGTTGGGACATCGTCGCGATTCGAAAGTTTATGATCGTTTTTGGCCTCGTGAGTTCGTTTTTCGATTACATGACGTTCGGAATTTTGCAGTGGGTTTTGCAGGTAAGTCACGAGCAATTTCGAACCGGATGGTTTATCGAATCCGTCGTTTCGGCGTCTCTGATCGTACTCGTGATTCGAACCAGAAATCCATTCTATAAAAGTAGACCGAGCAAACCTCTTTTGTTCGCAACCCTAAGCGTAATTGGGATCACTTTAGCGATTCCTTATACTCCGATCGCCGAGGTTTTCGGACTGGTTCCCTTACCTCTAGAATTCATGGGACTTTTGTTCGGAATCATTCTTCTTTATATCAGTGTCGCAGAAATGGCAAAACGTCGCTTTTACAAAAAGGTAAATATCTAAAAATTCAAACAGTATCCCATGCAAGTCGATAAGTTTATTCTCAGAAATATTTTAAAAACACTTATTGAATACGCAGTAATCATTGTTTTCGGACTTTGGATCGTGTATCTGGATGAAATCGAATTCTCCGGGGTGGACATCAAGTATTTGATCGTATTCTTGGCGGGAAGCAAATCCGTTTACTTTTTTGTAAAAGGTTTCCGTAAGATTTCTGAATTCTCAGCCCTGGATTTAAGATATTATGAATTTCTAATATATATTGCGGTGAATATCAGTATCATAATCGTATCCTTCGGTCTGGATTATTTTTGTATTTATCGAGTGGATCCGACATCGTTTTCAGGTCTTCCGAATGGAGCCACGGTATTCGTGCTTGCGTTTAAATTTTTTTACTTCAGTCTGATGATCTTTACGAATATCGGAATCATCAAAATGATCCCGGAAAGTGCGGAAACGGAGATGATCGTGATTTTCGAGGCGATTTTATCTTTTATCACGATCATTTTTGTTCTTTCCGATTTTTTAAGTCTAAAGGAATCCTTAGGACGAAGGAAAATCGATTCTAAGAATTCCGATTGAAAGTTACGATTCCTTGTTCTGCCTTTCTTCTTCCCATTCCTTCCATCCGAGATAAACGTTCCCGATTCCGGAAATGAGAAAACCCGTTCCCGTCCAGATTAGAATCGTAAAAATTCCTATAACAGGAAAGAAAAGAATTCCAATTGCGAAGAGCAATGTGGCGATTCCAAGAGCCAAGGTCCAAACCCAAGGATAGGATTTGTACACTCGGATCTCCATGGAAAAGGAAATCAGTGAAGAAGCGCGAAAGATTAATAAAAAACCGAAGATAAAAGGAAGAGTGACTACCGTAATCTCCGGATGTAAAACCAAGATCGTTCCAACAACTAAATCAACGATTCCTAATACAAGATTCCAACCCAGAATACCGGGACTCTTTCGGTTGTAGAACGCGAAAACAATCTGAGCGACGCCGGTCACCGCGAGAATCACGGAGAATAAAAGGGCGAGTCCCAGATAACTTTGCCTTGGGAAAAAAACGGTAAAAGCGCCGGTGGCAATCCAAATCAAACCAACGAGAATGTGGAGCCACCAGTGTTTTGTGTCTTTGAAGATGCTCATCTATCTCCCTTTTATTTTTTTACCCCGCAGGTATTGATACCCAAAAGAGTATAGAGAGGGCACCAACCGATCGCTCCGGTGACAACCGGAATCAATCCGAAAACGGAAATACCGATTCCCAGTCCACCCTGTATCATGAATCCAAAAACGATGAGTGCAAGACCTGCGACAACTCTTGCGATTCGATCTAGATTTCCTTCATTTGTATTCATATAAATATCTTCCTTTTAGAGATTTGATCCTTCCATCTTGAACCGAATTTTAAAGAAAGAAATCGTATTTTTGGTAAGAATCGGAAAGGAAGCCATGATTTTTGTCATGATTCAAACCGAACGGAAAGTCCTGATACAGGATCGTTTTTTCGTGAGCAGGCTATTTTCTAGGAAATTGAAAAGTTAGAATGCGTCATAAGTGTGGTAAAGTTGATAAAAATCCATCCAATTGAACATGCTGTACGAAAAAGTATTGAAAGTCAGTTTATAATTTGATAGTTTCAATTTCTTGCAACGCAAGCTCGCTTGAGAAACAGCGAAACAGAGAAATTTTTCCTGATTCTTCTCCAATGAAATTTGAAGATTTAGAATGAATGAGATCGACTTAGACAACAACGACTTTCGTCTATTATTTGAGTCCTTACCAGGACTTTACCTCATTTTACTCCCCGATTTTCGGATCACTGCGGTCAGCGATATGTATTTGCAGGCAACGAATACCAAAAGGGAAGAAATCCTTGGAAAAAATCTCTTCGAAGTTTTTCCGGACAATCCCTCTGATCCTCATGCAACGGGCGCTAGAAATCTAAGAGAATCGATTCTTTCCGTCCTTCAAGACAAAGAAAGTAATACGATGGCGGTTCAAAAATACGACGTCAAACGTCCCCAATCCAAAGGTGGCGGCTTTGAAGAAAAATATTGGAGCCCTGCCAATTTTCCGGTTTTTAATTCCGATGGGGAAATCATCTACATCGTCCATAAGGCGGAAGACGTTACGGAATTTGTTCGGTTGAAGAATCTGGGGAGCGAACAAGACAAGATCACCGAGGAATTGAGAAGTCTAACTGCTTCGATGGAAACAGAAATCTACCAAAGGGCACAAGAAATTCAAAATTCCAATAAAAAGCTAACCTTGGTAAACGAGGATCTAACTCGAAGGGAAGAAGAATTAAAAGAAGTCTATCAAAAGCTCCTGGAATTTGACGAACTCAAGACCCATTTTTTTGCCAATGTTAGCCACGAACTCAGGACACCTCTCACATTGATTCTTGGACCGACTCGCTCTTTGCTCAAACAAGAGAACATTTCTCCTCCTCAAAGAAATTTATTGGAAACGATCGAGAGAAATGCTTATACATTACTCAAACAAGTAAATGACCTATTAGATATTTCTAAATTAGAAGCTGGAAGAATGGCACTCCATTATTCTAAGGTAGATCTTTCGAAAACGATTTCGAACATCACCGCACATTTCGATTCGGTCGCGAAGGAAAGGAGCCTAAAATTCTTAACGATTCTTCCGGATCACTGTGTCATTGCGGTCGACGTATCCAAAGTAGAACGAATCGTTCTGAATTTAATTTCGAACGCCTTTAAATTTGTGCCCGATTCCGGTACGATCCGTTGTGAGTTGGAAAAGGAAAATTCGTATGTTTCCATTCGTGTGGAGGATAGCGGTCCCGGAATTCCCGAATCGATGCGTGAAGTGATTTTTGAAAAATTTAGACAGGGTGAAGAAGGGGATTCGCGAACCTTTGGGGGAACCGGATTAGGTCTCGCGATCGTAAAGGAATTTGTTCATCTTCATTCTGGGACGGTCGTCGTGTCTGTTTCCTCATTGGGTGGAGCCTTGTTTGAGGTTCGACTTCCAATCTTGGAGAAACCGGACTCTGAAATCAAAAAGAGTGCGGAAAACGAGGATCTCACACCCGCATTGTTGAGTGCGTTATCCGATTTCAAAAAATTGAACGGCGAGAATAAGGAAGAGCGCAGCCTTATTGCAAACAAACGAAGAGTTTTGGTCGTAGAAGACAATCCCGAGATGAGGCGTTATATTTCCGAATCCCTCACGCCGGAATTTCAAATCCTCCTCGCGACGAACGGTAAGGAAGGTTTGGAAAAAGCGCTTCAAGAGAAACCGGATGTCATCGTAACCGATATCATGATGCCTATCATGAGCGGAGACAAGATGGTAAGAGCGATTCGAGAATATGAAGAATTGAATTCGATTTCCATTATATTCTTAAGCGCCAAAGCGGACATGGACGCGAGGATCCAACTTCTGGGAGAAGGAGCGCAGGATTACCTGATCAAACCCTTTGCACCCGAAGAACTTCTGATTCGTGTCCGAAATTTTATTCGATTAAAGAAAACGATCGAAACTCTCGAAACCACGAATGCGGATATGCAGGCGTTTAGCTATTCCGTTTCCCATGATCTTCGTGCACCGATTCGAAATATTGAAGGTTTTTTAAATATACTCCTCGAAGATTTCGAAAAAAAATTGGAACCGGAAGCACTTCGAGTTCTTGATATCATTCGAAAAAGTGTGGTCCTTATGAACAGTCTGATTCAAGACCTTCTTGATTTCCACAAAGTTAGTCACACCGAACTCAATACAAGGGCTGTCGATATGAACTCACTTGTCAGAGAGGTTATATCGAATCTTACACAGGAAAGACCGGAACAAAATCATTGTTCTATTCATGTCGATTCTCTTATGGACGCTTGGGGTGACGGAGCGGCACTAAAACAGGTTTGGGTAAATTTGATCTCAAACGCGATCAAATACTCTTCTAAGAGCAAAAATCCGGAGGTTTATATAGGATGCAGGGAAGAGGGAGAATGGAACACTTTTTTTGTAAAAGACAACGGGGTCGGTTTCGACAAAAAATATGCCAACCGACTTTTTAAAGTATTTCAAAGATTGCATTTGCAGGAAGAGTTCGAGGGAACGGGCGTTGGTCTTGCGATTGTGGCCCGGATAATACAACGTCACGGAGGAATGGTCTTCGCAGAAGGAACCCTTGGGAACGGTTCTATATTTTCTTTTACACTTCCTAAAATCGTAGCAAACTAGTTTCAAATAAAATGATATTAAAATATAGTAGACCAGGTAGCAAATTTCAAATCTCGAGTACGAGGACGTCATAGATATGAAATGGAGATTTCTCTTTTTAGAAGATTCTCTTTTGGATTTGGAGTTGATTCAGAGACAACTTAGGAAGGCAAAAATCGATTTTGAATCGATTCACGTCAGCGATTCCGAGGGATTTTCGCACGCGATTCTAAAGGACAAACCCGATCTGATTCTATCGGATTTTAGTCTACCGAAATACGACGGCTTCTCCGCGCTCATGGCCGCAAAGAATATGTGTCCGGAAACTCCGTTTATTTTCGTTTCCGGCACTTACGGTGAGGAGGCCGCGATTCAAACCTTAACAATGGGAGCGACGGATTATGTTCTAAAAGACAAAATCGAAAAATTATTGCCTGCCGTACAAAGAGCGCTTCATGAATTGGAAGATCATGAACTTCGAAGAAAAGCGGAAAAAGAGAAATACAAATTGGAAGAACAACTCAGGCAAAGTCAAAAATTGGAAGCGATGGGACTTATGGCTGGCACACTTGCACATGAAATCAACAATCCACTCCTTGCGATATCCGAATATGCCGCGTTGATCGCCAAAGAGGAGCTAGATGAAAAAAAAATAAAAGCGCTCGCGGCAAAAATCCGGGATGAGAGCGCCCGGATTTCCACTATCATGAAGGATCTCCTTCGATTTTCCCGAGAAGAAAAAGGGAATTTTTACCCCGTGGACGTATCCGAGGTGATCGCGAAGATTCAATCCATTTCACAGCAAATATTCAAGATGAATAAGATAGAAGTTCGCTGGGAGAATATCGAACCGGGAAACATTATTTATTGTAGGTTGGGCCAGATTCTTCAAATCCTTCTCAACCTCATCAACAATTCCGTGGACAGCCTGAACGAAAGATTTCCGGACTATGACGATAGAAAAAGAATCCGGATTTCTGTGTTCTTACAAGAATTACAGGGAAGAATGTTCGCTCAGTTTGAAGTTGAAGATTTTGGAATGGGAGTTCCGATAGAAATTCAAAATTATATCTTTAAGACTTTTTTTACTACGAAGTCTACGGACAAGGGAACCGGGCTCGGCTTATCCGTAAGTTTGGGAATCGCCGAGGAACACGGAGGAACACTTTCATTCAAAAGTATTCCCGGAGAAAATACTTGCTTTTATTTGAATATTCCTCTTGCAAAAACAATCCAAGAATAAAGTTAATTTTTTCGCGAGAAAGAGTGGAACACAGATCGGTTTACGTAAGGCGACATTGTATCCCGGACTCAAAACGTAAAATAAGAAGGGTGGGAACGTCCTCGGTTCGAAAGGAAAAACCGAAGACGTTCGGTTTTTTACGGTTTCTTCGGTGCAAATTTCAAGAAGTGTTCCACTTCCTTTTTGCTTCCCACTACCAAGGTTGTTCGTTGGTGTAATTCTTCCGGAGTGAGATCCAGAATTCTTTCTCCATAAACGGTAACTGCAACTCCGCCCGCTTGTTCAGCGATGAACGCCATCGGTGCCGCTTCGTAGAGAAGTCTCAATTTTCCGTTCGGATATTTAGTGGATTTCGTATCGTTTGGATAAAGAAAGATTCCACCTTTCAAAAGGTTTCTGTGAAAGTCGGCGACTAAGGAACCGATATAGCGTCCCGATTGAGGTTTTTTTCCGCCTTCGATCGATTTGATATCTCGGATATAATTCTTAACTTCATCGGACCAGTAGTTATAGTTCCCTTCATTGATAGAATAGATTCCCCCGGTCTCGGGCATTTGCATATCCGGATGAGAAAGAATGAATTCTCCACAGGAAGGATCCAAAGTAAAACCGGAAACTCCTTTTCCTGTACAGAGAACGAGCATCGTTGAGGAGCCGTAGAGAACGTAGCCGGCCGCTCTCTGTTTGGAACCTTGCTGAAGAAGATCGCCTAACGTACCTGGAGTACCGCCCGGACTTTTTCTTAAATGAACGGAGAAGATCGTTCCGATAGAAACGTTCGCGTCGATATTGGAAGATCCGTCGAGAGGATCGATCGCGATCGTGTATTTTCCGATCTTGTAGCCGTTGGGAACGGGAACGGTCTCTTCGTGTTCTTCGCTTCCAAGAATACAAAGATGGCCGCAACGCGTTAGCGTATGATTAAACACCTTATCCGCGTATTCGTCGAGTTTCATTTGGGTTTCACCCTGAACGTTTACCACATCCGTAGAACCGAGAATATTTTCTAAAAGTCCGGCTTTACGAACCTCTCTGGATACGATCTTCGCCGCATAAACTAAATGGCTCATCAGAGCCGTGAAATCCCCGGTGGCTTGGGGTAACTTGAGTTGTTCCTCGATTAGATACTGGGAAAGACTCAATGTTTGTGTAGGATGAACAGACATAAATTCCTCTAGGAAAATGATTCCAACAGAGTTTTACGAGTGCCTGCGAATTCAAGCGAAAAGCTCCTCTGAAAATGAGTTGAGAATTTCGTTCCAAAGCCTGAATCTGTGGGAACTCCTCGTTTTAGAACTCCTCTTCCCGACCGCCCATAAACTACAGCCAAAGGAATGGGCATCGTAGGAGTTCCTCCAAAGAGATTTTTGATTTACAAAATAAGAATTTTGTGATACAGGAACGTTTCTGAAAGTTTCCCGCCACCTCACCCCTCCACCCAAAATCAGGGTGGGGCCCGCGACTTTTACGGAAGAATTGTCGTAGGTCCGACCGATTTTTCGTAAAAATCTGGAGGCGTTGTTCAAAAGTTTATCTCCAAAGAGGATAGAAGAGGGTGAAAGGAAAGGTTTAGTAGGAGCTTCTACAATTTTTTCCCAGTTTTGAAATGGGCACTGAATTCTTCTTTGAAAAATTAGGGAAGAATCATGCAATTTCGGAAGAATCCAATCCGATATTGAAAGAAGAGGAAAGTCTCGTGGAATCTACACTCAAACCGATCAGTCCAAAGTATAAAATTTCGGAAGACCTATTCGAAGAATTTTCGGATCAGATTCTGAGGGACATTCGAAATTCCCTAAGTAACGAGATTGTGATCACTCATTTCCGCTTTCAGGATCTCTATTCTTATTTCAAGCTCTTAGGAGAGCAGAGATCGGGTGAAATCATGAAAGAACTCAAATCGATCATCCAAGCCCATCTCCGACCTTATGACAAATTGTATGTCCTCAATCCACGATCCATTCTTACCCTTTCTCCGGATTGTAAAATCGAGATCGTCCAGGCCCGCTTTGACGAGGTCGTCTTTCAGGTGAATCATTTGATCATCGACTACGAGATTCATTTTATGGAACTCAATTCTCCGATCGAAACGTTGGAACCAATCTGGAAGAATCTTTTAGTTTCCTCAAAAAGTACATGACGCCTGTTAAGCGTATGTTTCTGATTCCGATGTACAAAGTTTGTCTTTTTTAAAAAGTTCTTCAGGGAATAACGTATTGTACCGTAACTTTTCACGAGGCTTCAAAGCTTCGGAGGAACGTATGGATCAAGCAGAAAAGTTCAAGAATACATTGGCGCGATACATTGACTACAGAGGAATCGATATCATCCTCCATCTAAAAAACGGAACCGTGATAGAATTAGACAAAAACAGAAGATTGAACGGCGACGTCGTCATTAAAAACGGGAAAACGGGAATTGTGGCTCAGATCGAAATCTCCGAAATTCAAAGAGCCGAATTTTTTGCCGCTTAAGAATTCCAGAAAAAAGAAAAGTGCTTTCTGAGATTTTGTCGGAAAACCCTTGACATAATACCCCCTTTTTCCGGTAATGTAAATCTGGTCTATCCATTTCCTTCGGAAATTGGTGGTCCTTTTTGCATGCAATTTTGTCACCGAATGTTTCGTTTTCGGGACATCTATTAAAACGAAGGAATCAAAAAATCGAATGGTAGGAATCATTGTTAAAGACGGAGAGTCGATCGAATCGGCTTTGAAACGTTTCAAACGCGACTGCGCGAACGCTGGAATCATGAGCGAAATCAAACGCAGAGAATACTTCGAAAAACCGAGTATCAAAAAGAAAAAAGCGATCGAATCCGCAAAAAGAAAAGCCGAGAAGAAAAAACGCCTTTTCTCTAAAAAAGACAAAGCCTAAGAAAGGCTTTGTTAAAACCGGAATCCACAAGATTCCTCTCTTTAAAGAATCATAAAACCTATGTCCCTGCAGATAAAAATCAATGACGATCTGAAAGAGGCGATGAAAGCGAAGAAGGAACCTCATCTTTCTACGCTCCGTCTTTTGAAATCCGATATACAGTATGAACTTACGAAGACCGGAGCGAAAGAGCTTTCCGACGAACAAGTGATTACCGTCATCAAGAAGGCTTACGCCAAACGTTTGGATGCGATCGGTATGTATGAAAAGGCAGGGAGAAAGGATCTTTTGGCACAGGAAGAAGGCGAAGCCACCGTATTGAAGGAATACCTTCCTCTCGAACTGCCTGAATCAGAAATCATAGCAACAATCGACCAAATCTTTGCAGAACTACAACCGACCGCAAAGGATATGGGAAAGGTAATGGGTCGTGTCATGGCCGCATTCAAAGGAAAGAGCATAGACGGTACCAAAGTTTCGGCAATTGTTAAATCCAGGCTTTCCTGAGTGGGCTCCCTTTGTCTAACAAAAAGGATTTCATCGATCGAATTCACCGGGAAGTCCCCATCGAATCCTATATATCTCGCTTTGTTCCTCTTAAAAAAAGAGGGAAGAATTTCATAGGACTTTGTCCGTTCCATCAAGAAAAATCACCGTCGTTTAACGTCTCCGCTGAAAAGCAGTTCTATTATTGTTTTGGCTGTAAGGCTTCCGGCGATCTCATTCGTTTTGTCATGGATTACGAGAGGGTTGATTTTTCGAGAGGTCTCGAAATTCTTTCCGAGTATTCCGGAATTCCTCTGGAAGAGAAAAATTCTAAACTCTCGGAAGTCTCCGATTTTCTCTATAAAATCAATCAAAAGGTCTCCGAATATTATCAACATCTTTTGCATACTCCCGTAGGTAAGAACGCTCTGGATTATCTGAAGTCCAGAGAAATTGAAGAATCAGAAATCCGCCTCTTCGGATTGGGTTTCGCTCCGGAAGGGTTTGATACCCTGGCGAGAGAAGTTCTGAAAACGAAAGACGAGATTGCAGGTGCGATTCAGTTAGGACTTCTTCGAGAAAAAGAAGCAGGAAACGGTCGTCCTTACGATTTCTTTCGGGATCGGATTATGTTTCCGGTTTTAGATCTTTCTGGAAGGGTGATCGGATTTTCTGGAAGAATTCTGGGTCCTGGAAAAGAAGCCAAATACATCAACAGTCAGGCGTCGGTCGTTTTTGATAAGAGTAGAACCTTTTACAATTTCTTTCGTGCGAGAGAAGGGGTAAGAAAGACCGGAGAGGCGATGCTCGTGGAAGGGTATCTTGACGTGATCGGTCTTACAAGAAGAGACTTTGAAAACGTGATCGCTTCAATGGGAACCGCGATTACGGAAAATCATATTCGCACTTTGAAGAAGTTCGCCGAAAGAGTCGTTTTGGTTTTAGACGGTGATCTTGCGGGGAGAAAGGGCGCACTTCATGCCGCGGAAATCTGTCTAAAAGAAGGAATGGAATGTTCCATCGTCTTGCTTCCGGAAGGAAAAGATCCGTTCGATTTGGCCAAATCCTTAAACAGACAGGAACTGAACGAATTACTTTCCCAGAGAATTCAAGGTTCCGAGTTTGTTGTCGAAGAATTACTCGATCGCGCCGATTCTCGGGCTCTTCCTGAGAAAAAGAGAAGGGCGCTTCAAAATCTGTATTCTTTTATCCAGACTCTAAATCGAGAAACCGACAAGCAGTTCTTTCTCGGGCTTGGAGCGAATAAGCTCGGAATCAGCATGGATGCGGTACTTCGAGATTTTAAAGGCGGACCGAATGCTAAGAATGGACCCTCGAATGCCGATACTAGTTCTAACGTAAAGGAAGCGCAGATCCTCACGGGTCCGGCTCTGGATTGCGAAAGAAAAATTATCTCCATGCTTGTAAAACACACGGGGTTGTTCTCTTATTCGGAAGAGATTTCCTCGATGGAATTTATGGATACGGCGAGTTCCTTTCTTTGGGATTACCTTTATACGATTTATACCGGAGAAGGCGAAATTTCTCCTGTTGAGATCTTAGCATCGGATATTCCCGAGGATTTAAAACAAGCCTTGGCTCCTTATCTTTTAGAAGAAGATTCTGAAAAGATTGAACCGGGAGAATTACAAAAAGTATTTAGAATTCTGCTCTTACAGCAGAAGAAGTTTCGGATCGAGGAACGAATTCGGGAACTCGATCAAAAGAGAGAACGTTTTTTTACGCCCGAGATCTTTACGGAACTCAGTTTTTATCGTAAAGAAAAAGAAAAGATTCTGGAGCATATCCGGAGTCAATCAGCTACCACAAATTAGAGGGAATTTGAAATGATGGAAAATCTGCAAAGCATGCCTGAGGTTCAGAAGATTATATCTCTTGGAAAGGCAAACGGAGAAGTTTCGTATGACGATATCAACGAGATTCTTCCCGACAAAATTCTGAACTCAGAAAAGATCGACGATTTCTTTACCCTCTTACATGAGATGGGAATTGAAATCGTGGAAGAATATACCAGAAACACTCTGGAACCAGCTTCCACACTCGTTCCCAAGGACGATTCCAAGCCCGCACGAAAGAAAAAAGAATCTTCGGCTTCAGCGAGCGGGTCCGAAGATCCGATCAAACTCTATTTGAGAGAAATCGGAAAGGTGAGTTTGATTTCCGGTGAAACCGAAGTTTTCCTCGCAAAAAGAATTGAGAAAGGGGAAAAGATTATCGAAGAGACGATCTTGAGTTCCTCCATTCTCAGAGCGAACTATATCAAACTCCTTCCTAAAATTCGAAGTAAAAAAATCAAAGTCTACGATCTCATCCGCGTGGATAAGATGTATGCTCTCAATGCGGAAGAAGCCCACAAGTTAGAAGAATTATTTTTTAAGAACATTCTCGTGATCCAAGAACAAGAGAAAGTTTTACAAGAAGCCGTTTCTAAGATCCGAAAATACTCTGAGACTTCCAAAAAGTTCAAAGAATTCAAAGAGAAGATCGATGCTTCTACGGACGTCATTCACAACGCGATCCGGGAACTCGGAGTTTCTCAAAAGGAAATTCAGAAAATCTCCCAGAAGATCAAATCCATGGTTTTTAGAATCAAGGAGATCGATCGTCATTTCTTAAAAATCAAAGCACAGTATGGACAAGACGTTCGGGACATCAAAGCTTTCAACCGTTTTATCGAGAAGAACGAGAAGTTAGACGACATCGAAGTCAAGATGGGAGTGAATATCGACGAAGTCCGAGAGGTCATCAAAGACATTCGGAACAACGAAAGAAAACTCCGTCGTATGGAACAGGAAGCTGGTTCTACCGTTCAAGAAATCAAAGACTGGGGCGAGAAGATCATCAAAGGTGAGAGAGAAATTTCTCAAGCCAAAAAAGAACTCGTTAAAGCGAACTTGAGACTCGTCGTTTCCATCGCGAAACGTTATGCGAATCGCGGGATGCACTTCTTTGATTTAATCCAAGAAGGAAACATCGGTCTCATCAAAGCGGTCGATAAGTTCGAATACAAGAAAGGTTATAAATTCTCCACATACGCCACTTGGTGGATACGTCAAGCGATCACGAGAGCGATCTCGGATCAAGCAAGAACGATCCGTGTGCCAGTTCATATGATCGAACAAGTCAATAAAGTGATCCGCGAAACAAGATTGTTCGTTCAAGAGTTCGGAAGGGATCCGAGCAACGAGGAGATTGCGGAAAGGCTAGGCTGGCCCGTTCAGAAAGTGAAGATGGTTAAGAACGTAGCAAGAGAGCCGATTTCTCTGGAAATTCCGGTCGGTTCGGAAGAAGATTCGGAACTCGGGGATTTTATTCCGGACACGGAAGTGGAAACGCCGGTGAACGCGGCGGCATCCAGCATTCTCGCGGAACAGATTCGTCAGGTTTTGCATACACTTCCTGCAAGGGAACAAAAGGTCATTCGGATGCGCTTCGGTTTGGACGACGGTTATCCACAAACCTTGGAAGAGGTTGGTTATCAATTCAAGGTAACGAGAGAAAGAATTCGTCAGATCGAAGCGAAGGCGCTTCGAAGACTCCGGCACCCATCCCGCTCGAAAAAACTCAAGGATTATATCGACGGCTGATTCTGTAGGAGCTCCTACAAGCCGAAGAAAAAGAATTTTGTTGCATAAGACGGATTTTTCTGATAGATGGAAATCTCCAGAATTTTTCCCGCCACCTCACCCCTCCACCCAAGATCAGGGTGGGGCGCGCCAATTTCACGGAGGACCTGTTTTCCCGACAAAGTAATCAGCGATTTTTTCGGAAATCTATCGAAGAAAACTAAAATTCAAACAAAAGAATCGCAATTTCTTATATCGTTTTTTCAAACGTAAATTTCCGAAGGGTAGATGGGGTTTACTTATAGGACTTCTTCAAATTCCCTATCAATTCCAATGCTTCTTCTTCCTCCCTTTTCTTTGTCTTTTCCTTCCATTTGAGTTGTTTTGAAAGAATCGTCGCGACGGGTCCGATCATCTTTTGAGCCAGATCCAGATCTAAGAAAAGAATTCTAAATCTTCTCGCAAGTATATCGGTTACGCCTAACGCAAATTCTTCTTTCACCGCGAAGACGACTTCTTCTTCGAAGAAAGGAATCCCTTTTCCGATCAGTTTCGGTTTTTTTCCTAAAACCTCGAAGACCTCGGTTCCATAATAATTCTGAAGACGTTTTGCGAATTTCCTATCGACTTTGTACGTTTTCTCCAATTCCTCGTGAAGAGTTTCGGAATAACCCTTGGATCCAGGAAAAGGGTATGTCTTTGTGGAACATTCTTCTTTCGTTTCTATGTTTCCAACTTGAATGAGTCTATCGACTAATTCTTCAGCCATCTTTCTATAGGTGGACCATTTTCCTCCGCCCATCGTCACGAGACCGGAATTGGAAACGAGAATCACTTCTTCTCTGGAAATATTCTTCGTATCCTGGTTTCCTTCGGGCGAGATCAGCGGACGAATACCGACAAAGACGGAAAGAATATCTTTTTGAGTCACCTTCGTTTCCAAATAATCGTTTCCGGTATCCAATAAGAATTGAACCTCGTTTCCGATTGGAAGCGGTTCGTCTCCCGGGTTTTCGATCGGCGTATCTGTGGTTCCAAGAATCACGTGATCTTCCCAAGGGATGATAAATACAACCCTTCCATCTTTCGTTTTTGGAATGATCATCGCGGACTCGCACGGAATTTTCTCCTTCGAAAAAACGAGGTGAATTCCTTGGCTGGGTGACAAAACGTTAAACGTTCTTGGATCATCGAGTTTTCGAACGTGATCGACCCAAACACCGGTTGTGTTTGCAATTACCTTTGCGAAGACTGGAAATATTTTTCCGGTCTCGAGGTCTTTTAGATTTGCACCTCTGAGTTTTCCATTCTCCTTGATAAACGAAACGAGCTCTACTCGGTTGGCTACGGTAGCTCCTTCTTTTTCTGCGGCCCTCGCAAGGAGAAGGTTCAATCTGGAATCGTTGAATTGAGCGTCATAGTAGGTGATTCCACCAAAGAGTCCGTCTTTTTTAATCGCGGAGAATTCGGAGATCGCTTCGGATTTGGAAATCGTCTTGTGAGAAGGAAGTTTTCCTCTTGAAGCAAGAATATCATAAAGAGTCAGTCCGATTCCGTAATAGGGTCTTTCATAAAATCGATACGCGGGAAGAACGAATTTAAGGGGTTTAACGAGATGCGGAGCGTTTTCTAAAAGTCTCTGTCTTTCGGTGAGAGCTTCGTGGATCAGTTTAAAATGAAACTGCGCCAGATAACGAACCCCTCCGTGAATGAGTTTTGTGGAACGAGAGGACGTCCCCGAAGCAAAATCTCTCTTTTCAATGAGTGCGGTTTTATACCCTCTTTTGGCCGCGTCAAACGCGGCGCCGGCGCCGGTGGATCCTCCTCCGATAAAGAGAATATCATATGATTCTTTTTGTAATTTTGAAATTTGTTCGGCTCTGCCTTGTTTTTCCATTTTCACAATTCTTCCTGCTTTACAGGTTTCTTTCCCCCTGCAAATTTGCATTAAGTTTCACATTCGTAACCATTTTTTCTTTCATGGACATTCAAAAACAAATCGAAATTATCCGCCGGGGCTGTGTAGATCTCATCAGCGAAGAAGAACTCAAGTCCAAACTTACAAAAAAAGGGACGCTGAAAATCAAGGCAGGCTTTGATCCAACCGCTCCCGATCTCCATCTAGGACATTTTGTTCAACTCAAAAAACTCAAACACTTTCAGGACTTAGGTCATGAAGTTTCCTTTTTACTCGGAGATTTTACTGCGATGATCGGAGATCCGACTGGAAAATCGGAAACGAGAAAAAGACTCTCCAAAGAGGAAGTTTTAGAAAACTCTAAAACCTATCAGAGCCAAGTCTTCAAGGTCCTGGATCCGCAGAAAACCAAGATCGTTTACAATTCAACCTGGTGTAGCAAGATGAACTTTGAGGACGTTCTTGTCCTCAGTTCGAAATACAACGTCGCAAGAATGTTGGAAAGAGACGATTTCAGCAAACGATACAAAGCCGGACAATCGATTTCAATGATAGAATTTCTGTATCCATTAGTGCAGGGATATGATTCCGTCGCGATGGAATGTGACGTAGAACTCGGAGGGACCGATCAGAAATTCAATCTTCTCGTGGGAAGAGACTTACAGAGAGAATACGGAAAGGAAGCTCAATGTGTCATCACACTTCCTCTGTTAGTCGGATTGGATGGAACCAAGAAGATGTCCAAGTCCCTCGGAAATTATGTCGGAATCACCGAGTCTCCGATCGAAATGTTCGGAAAACTCATGTCCATCAGTGACGATCTGATGTGGAATTATTTCGAACTTCTCACCGATCTCCCGCTTCCGGAAATTCAAAATCGTAAGAATGGAATCGAACGAAAAGAATTGCACCCGAAAGAAGTGAAAACGGAACTTGCGAAGTTGATCATGGATCAATTTTCCTCCTCTGCCGAGAACGAGGAAGCTATCGAAGAATGGAAAAAAATTCACAATCCGAAGTCCCGCGCCGTTCCTGACGATATCCCTGAAGTAAAACTCGGAGAAGAATTTTTCGCAGAATCTTCCGAGCCATTGCTCGTTTGGGTTTTGAGCAAATTGTCCTTTGTTCCTTCCGTCTCGGAAGCGAGGCGACTGATCAAAGCCGGTGGACTTTATCTCGCAGAGGACAAGATCACGGATGAGAAACTCGCGATTCAAAGGGGAAAGGAATACTTAGTGAGACAGGGGAAAAAGGGAAAATTTTTAAAAATTCTTTCTTAAAAATGATTTGAAGAATCCGCGTTTTTTACTTTCAATCGAATCCCCATGTTAAGTGAAGAAGAATCTTCCGAACTGTCGAGAACGATTTCCGAAATCAAAAGAAGCGGAATCGAGTCGGAAGTAATCGAGAGAAAGTTTAAAATGCTTCGCATTTTATTTTCGATCGGATTTTTCACCTTTTTGGGTTCCGTTTCGATTCTTACCCTAACAAATAAGATCTTTCGATTGGAAGCGACCGTTGAAAAACAGACGGTTCACATCACGAATTTAGAGGAAACGTTAACCTCGCTTCGATTAGAAGAACAGCAACAAGAGGAAGAACTTCTCAAATTCAAATCCGAACTCTACGATGCGGTACCGGACGGAGATTTATCCGATCAAGTCTTAGAGAATAAAACCATTCTGGATGCTCTTCCTGGAACGGATATCGGAAAAAATATAAATCGCGGAAATGTAAACTTTAAAGAAATCGCCCTTACTTTCGATTTGGGAACCGGAGAGGATCTAAAACTACTCTACGAATATCTTTCTAATTTTCCGATAAAGATTACCTTATTCGTCTCGAATGAAAACCCCGCTCTCAAGAACGGCTCCCTTTTTAGCAACACGAACATCTATTATTTAAAAAAACTCTCTCAACTGGGAAATCGAGTCGTCTTTGGAAATCATACATGGAGTCATTATAATATTCCAAGAAGCTTATATGAATCCTCTCTTCGAAAGAGGGCTCTTTTAACATACGTTTCGGATGAGATTCCGGATACGAATTTTTTGCAACAAGAGATGAGGATGGTGGAAGAAAAATTCGAATCGATTACGGGTAAAGAACTTACAAAGTTGTATCGTCTTCCCTATGGCGGTTTTGATCCTCTTGTAATTAAAACTTTCGGCAAACTCGGCTTTACTCAACACATTTTTTGGAGCAATAACTCAGTCGGTTCCTTGGATATTCCGGATTTCGTATATAAGAAATTCATTTATAAAAAAGATCCGCAAACCGGAAAGACTCGGATTCTACCGAACCCAAATTACAAAACAAGGGCGGAAGCTCTCGACTTCTTATATCGTTGGGAAGAAGCGGATAAGAATGGGATGAACGGGGCAATTATTTTGATGCACTTAGGCTCTCCAAGACAAACGGAGAAATTAATTTACATTCTTCCGGATTTTATCCAAGAGATGCTTTCAAAAGGTTATAGTTTTGTGACGATTCCAGAGATCATCAATGATCAACAGGATTGATTTGATAACTTTGTATTTTTGAAGAAGAATTCAAAGACTAATTTCTTGTAAGAGTTTTTAAACGAGGGCTTTTTTATTTTTTGGAGAATCAAAAAATAATGCATTGTTTCAAACTTTCACTATTTTTTTAGTTTCAGCAGATTCGCTTCCAATTTTAGGCGGGAGATAAATTGTAAGAAAGTGTAGGAATTCCTACAAATTAGAGGAGATTTTCTGCTTGCAAAAGTTAGAATATTCTGTTATAGGAATGTCTCTCAACTTTTTCCCACCAAGCCCGCCTCCACCACCCAATTCAGGGTGGGGCGCTTTCTTGTTTTAAGGCGGAATTATCGTTTTAACGACGAACGATTCCAATTCAAAACAGTTTTTTCTTAAGAATCCGTCAATTTTGATCTGAATTTCTTTGAATAGAGGATCCCACACATTCTGTTTACACCATTCAGCGTTCAGCTCGGTTTGTTCGATGTTGTTATTCCAAAGTCTTTATTTTACCGTTTTCACGGGGGCGTTGGATTTATCTCCGGAAATTTGAAGATAATATTTGTGATAAGCGACATACGATTGCCCGTTTGCAACATACTGATTTCCAGTGAATTGGATCAATTCGTAAAAAGGAGTTTTTTCGGTGACTAAGATTCCCTTTTCTTTATCCTGTTTTTCAATCGCTACATTGAATTCTTTTCATGCCTGAATGATTACCTGAAACGTTTTCTCCTTCGATTGATTATAAGATCTCTTCCAACCTTTGTTATAGAGCGCTTCGTCTATTTTTGTCTCCGCTACACAATTCAAGTAAAAACTAAGAAACGCAAAGATCAGTAAATTTATTTTTTCAATTTTTCAAACTTCTTTTCTATATCTCCTTTTTCGAGACTCTTCCTGAAAAAAACAAAGACATACGATGAAAAGAGAATAACGTCGCTCGTTTTCGGAACAAAGGACAAGATTAGATTCCTAAAAACGAGCAACATTCTTTTGATGACGACGGTCTTCGTCTCAAGCTTTTCCGAAGAATCGATTGACCCTTTGTTGTGCGTTGTAAACGGTTTTATACAAAACGGGAACTGCGACCAAGGTAAGAAAGGAAGAAAAAGCCAATCCCCAACCGAAAGCCAAAGCCATTGGAACTAAGAATGGGTCCCGTCCTCCGATTCCATACGCGGTCGGTAATAAACCCAATACTGTCGTTACTGTTGTCAAAACAACAGGTCTCAGACGCAAAAGACCGGTTTCCACTAGAATCGAATCTATATCCTCTCCTGGTTTTTCCATTCTCAATTGATTTGCGAAATCCACAAGGACGATCGAATCGTTTACCACGACTCCTGCTAATCCTACGATTCCTAAAAACGCAAGAAAACCGAAGTATTCTCCGTGTAAGACGAATGCAAGTATGACCCCGATCAATGAGAATGGAATCGAGCTTACAACAATGACCGGTTGAATCAGGGACCGGAAGAGGGAAGCTAAGATCATAAAAATGATGATAAACGCCACAAGAAAGGCTCTTCCCAAGCTCGCGAGAGATTCTTCCGTATCCTTGTTTTCTCCTCCAAAACGCATCCGATAACCGGGATATTTTTCGATGATTCCTTTTGCAAGTCTGGCGATTTCCGCATTGGCTCTTCTCGTATCGGTCTTGGATTCGTCCAAGTTTGCCGTCACGGTCAGAAGGCGTTTCCCGTCCAAGTGATTGATGTTGGCAAAACCCGGTTCTCTTACGTATGTGATGAGCTTTGAAACGGGAATCAGCTTTCCGATTTGATTGCTCACAAAGATATTGTTCAGAGATCCTATCGACTTTCTAACTTCTTCCGGAAAACGAACCTTCACTTCCACTTCTTCATCGGCGCGTTTGATCTTCGTTGCGACCGTTCCTTGAAACGCAGTGTTGATCGCCTGGGCGACTTTGAATACGGAAACACCCGCTGTCGAGGCAAGGGATTCGCTGACCTTGATTCTTACTTCGTCCTTTCCTTCATTGAAATCGTCTCCGATATCGGTCACACCCGGAACCTTCGCCATCACTCCCTTATATTCTTCTCCGATTCGAATCAAGGTTTCGTAGTCGTCTCCTCGAATTTCAATTGCAACCGGTTTTCCGACGGGAGGACCCCCGGAAATTTTTTCGAAGTCTAGTGCGAGTAATTGTCCCTTGAATCTCGCCAATTCCGCAGGAAAAGAATTTAGATCGAACGGTTTATATTCTAATTTTTTCTTTTCGGCTTCTTTCTTCCGTGTCTCTTCCAAAATCTGAATCGATTTTTGATTGAGAAGCCAGATCGTCTTTTCTCTGACTTCAGAGATAATCTCATCCGTGTTTCTCTTTCTATTTTCTTCGGGAGTGAGATACACGAGAATTTGTCCGTAGTGTTTTCCTCTTTTTGTAAATGGATCGTTGGGATCTTTTTGGATGATCCCAACTCTGGTTACGAAATTCTCCACTTCTTCCTTTGATAATTTTGCGAGTTCCTTCTCGAGGACATTGGCAAATCGTTCGGTCTCTTGAAGAGAAAGCCCGGTTTGTCCTGTAAGTTTGATTTGAAACACGTCGACAGAACCTGGAAAAAGTTTGAATTTCCCGGCAACGGCGAATAACGCGAAACTTCCGATCAACATCGCGAAAAGATAAACGAAAATCTGAAGTCTGTGTTTGAGTGCGAACTTTAAGAGGGGAAGATAAAAATTTACCTTTAATCTATAAAACCATCCACTCTCTTCCTTGATTTGTCCAGAATGAAACTGATTCTTATTGATGTCGTAAAGGTGGGAAGGAAGAATAAAGAAGGCCTCCGAAAGAGAAGCGAGCAGGGCGATGATCACGACCAATGGAATACTATAGATGAACTTTCCGAAAATTCCCGTCATAAACAACATCGGAGCAAAGGCCGCAACGGTCGTCGTCACGGTCGCGGTTACCGGATCGATCACTTCCGCGGTTCCTTTGAGCGCCGCTTCATAAGCAGGCATTCCTTCTTCCATATATCGATACACGTTCTCGCAGATGATGATCGCGTCATCCACCAGAATCCCGACGACGATGATCAAACCGAACATCGAAATCAGATTCAGGGTCAAACCCAGATAATTCATGATTACGAAAGTGGCGCCGAAGGAAACCGGAATTCCGAGCGCGGTCATAAGCGCCACTCTCCATCCTAAAAATAGAAAGAGAGAAGCGGTCACAAGGATCAACCCCCCGGCGGCGTTGGAGAGTAAAACCCCCAATCGTCTTCGGATGTATTTGGAAAGATCGTTCACAAACGCGTATTCGAATTCTCCATTGGAATTCTTTCTGAATTCTTCGATGACCTTCTTCGCTTCGTCTACGACCAAGATTGCGTCGGCCTTTTCCCGTTTGATAACGGTCATCGCGATGGTCTTTCTTCCGTTTACTTTGTCGAGATATTCGGCTTCTTTCAGGCCTTCCGTGACGGTCGCGACGTTATCGATTCGAATCGAATTTCCGATTTCGTTCGATCGGATATGCACTCCCGAAATTTCTCGCGGAGAATCGAATTCTCCGATCGTTCTTAGTATCACCTCTTTTTGATTTCCGGCGATATTTCCACCGGGAAAATTAATATTACGATTCTTTAATGCAGAAATCACGTCCTGACTTGTGAGATAATGGGAGAACATCGCGGAAGGATTGATGTCCACCTGCATCTCGGTTTCTCTCCAGCCTCTTTTGGATATTCTCGCGACACCCGGGATATCCTCGAGCGCCTGTTCCACTACTTTTGCCTGAGCCTTGAGTCGTTTTTCCGCCTCTACGCTCGGGTCTTCCGATTTCAAACTGATATCGATTTCGATCACCGGCTGTCTGGAAGTGGTGACTTCCGTGACCAGAGGATCCTCGGCTTCTTCTGGAAGATCTTCCACTCGGTCGATGGAAGACTTGATATCATCGACGACCTTCTGCGTATCTTTGGCGTCCGGATCCAAGGTGATGACGATTCCGGAACGATTTTCAATCGAAGCGGAGCGGAATTCTTTGATTCCGTCGACTTCCTTAATCGCTTCCTCCAGAGGTTTTGTAACCAACTTCTCGATCTCCGAAGGAGAGGCGCCCGGGAATACGGTGACGACGCTTACGATATCGAAGTTGATATTGGGGAACGCTTCCCGATTCATCTTGACCGCGGTAAAACCGCCGATGAGTATGATCAAAAAGGTGAGAAGGTTTACGAATATACTTTTAGAGAGGAAGTATTCAACAAGGGATTTCATATATCTTTATTTTATAATTTTCTAATCTAGAATTTTTCCGCCGGAATCCAATGTATCATTGAATCCGAAAAGTTTGGTGTCTTTCAATCGATCCACGTAGAGAACGCCGAGAAGATGATCGCATTCGTGTTGATAAACGACCGCTTTGTAACCGTCGATCGTCTCGTCGAGTTTTTTACCTTTTTCGTCCATCCACTGCATTCGAATTCGATTCGGTCTTTCCACATAACCTCTCATTCCGGGAACGGAAAGACAACCTTCCCAAAAACCGGAACTTTCTGTCGTAAGAGGAGTAATGATCGGATTTAAAATCACTCGATCCGGAACGTCCGGCGTTCCCGGATAACGCTCGTTATCCTCCGAACCGACCACGACGATCTGTTTTAAGATTCCGATTTGGGGTGCCGCGAGCCCAACCCCTTCCGCATGACGCATCGTATCGAACATATCTTTGAGGAGTTTCTTAAATTCTTTTGTTTGAATCTCGTCTTCAGTGACGGGTTCCGATACTTGACGGAGAAGGGGATCTCCCATTCTTAAAATTTTTCTTACTGACATATTAAAAACCAGGTTCTATCTTAAAGTTCGACTTTTTTTGGACAGAAGAAATCGGTATCTCCGCAAGAATTTTCACGACAAGTTCCTTTAATAAAACCGAAATCGAATTTCGATCGGCGGATTCGATTCTATACACTCGAAAGGGTTGAAGAAGAATTCCGGAAGCTTTCATTTGCTCCGTAATCGTTCCCGGAATTCCCGTGAACAGTAACGTCGGTAACAAGTTCGATTCCTTCAGGCCGATTCGAAAACTTTTCTCCAGCGCTTCATACAATGCGTGCAATTCTTCGGAAAAAAGGAACCAGGGGTTCCACGGAAATCTTTCTAAAATCCATTCTCCATTTTTGGGGAACCAGAAAAATGGATCTCGATTTTTTGCGATCGGAGGGTTGACGATACACGCGGCCTCGATTCGATCCGGAAATTTCTTGATCAATTCCAAAACCATTCCGGAAAAACTTCCTTCCCCCAAAAGTTTTATCTTTCCTTTGGTATTTCGAATTTCCTCGGAAACCGATTCGATCCATTCCTCGTATTTCGGAAACTGAGTCTGAAATGAATGAAAACGGGCCTCGAAAACACGAAGTGAAACGTCGGGAGCAAAGGATTCGATTTGAATCCTTCTGCCCGGATAATCGAATTCAGGAAGAATAAAAAGGGGAACTTCGGTGGAAGAACCCATTCTTTGAACGGAGATTCTATTTGTCATATACGGGTGGAAAAGCCATTCCATCGGTTTATCGAGCTTTCTTTTTCCTAAAAAAAATAGCCATAAAAAAAGGAAGAAAGCGAACGGACCAAAGCGTATGCGCTTCAGTTTTTACAAACGTTTGTTTTAACCTGATCCAAGAATGGGGTTTTCGAACCGTATTTTCGAGCCGGGAAAGAAGTTGTAAAAGAGTTTGACAGAGGTTAGAAAGTTTAAAAACTCAAGTGGCGGAAGTCGTAATTGGAGACGAGGGGAATCGAACCCCCGACCTTTTGAATGCCATTCAAACGCTCTCCCAACTGAGCTACGTCCCCGCTGGAATCAGGTTTTTACCAAATTCCTTGAAGTCAATACAAATACAGGAGTGTAAGGATGAGTGAATCTATCGAGGATTTACAGAAAAAATTAAAGATTCAAAACGATATCATCAAAGGTTATGAGAAGGTTCTTCGTCTCAACGAGCAGGAACTGGAAAACGCCGACGAAATCATTCGTATGTACGAAGGAATCATTCAATATTCCGGATCCGAACTCAAGGATGCAAAAGAAGCGTTCGATGCGACTAACGTAGTTACCAATCTTTCTCGTGAAGAATTGATGGGAGCTCTGACTCGCATTCGAGAATTGGAAAACGCAAATAAGAAACTAAGAGAAGAATCCTTAAAGTTTCAGGCCGGCTGAACCTCTGCTTTGATCTCGAGTAAAAAACAAGATTCTCTCCTCAGACAAACTTCTGATGGAAAACTCTACCTGGAAGACAATCCAGGTTTGACGATTGTTTTTGAATCTCTTCTCACGGAAATCATTCAACTCACATCCGCAAAATTCGGCATATTCAATTTTCGTTTAGAAGACGGGACACCGCGTTCGATCCTCGGAAATCCGCCTCCCAATGCGATCGAAGAAGCGAAACTCGTTTCGAATTTTTGTCTCAAAACCGGACAGGACATCAATCTCAAAAAAGGAAAAAGCCCGAGCAAACTGATTCCTCCTTTAGAATACAACGCGGTTTGTTGTGTGCTTCACGTCGGAGAATTGGGAGTTTCTTCTTCCGAAAATCAGAAAAAAATATTCGGAACGATCTTTCTCGGAAGACCAGATGAAGAAGGTGGTGAATTCAGAGAATCGGACTTTGAACACCTAAGAGCGACAACTCGAATCATCTCCGATCTTTTGGAAGAATCCTTCGTCTCCGGAGAATCTTCTCTCGTAGTTCTTTCTTTGATGACAACTTCCCGAGTCGCGCTGGAGTCGGTTCAAATCCGAAAACAAACGGATCGGTTCGATTTCCTTTTAACTGAGATCATTCGAGTTTCCGGGCTGATCAACAAGTCTTTAGATCTTTCGCAACTTTTGGAAGCGATTATGCTTTCGTCCAAATCGGTTTTTCGAACGGAGGCTTGTAGCGTTCTCCTTTTGGACGATTCCAGAGAATACCTCTACTTCCATACGGTCTTAGGTGAAAAAAAGGACGAGGTCACAAAGGTTCGAGTTCCGGTTGGAAAGGGGGTCGCGGGGATGGTCGTGCAAGACAAACAACCGATGATCATCAACGACGCTATGAACGATCCCCGTGTTTATCGGGAAGTGGACAAGGTCTCTCATTTTGTTACGAGAAATATCATGGCGGCTCCACTTTTAGTGGAAGGCCAGGTTATTGGAGTCATCGAAGCGATCAATACGATCGATCGTAGTTTTTTTACCGAAGAAGACATGGAGTTATTCTTAAGTTTCTCCGGAACTTCCGCTCTCGCAATACAGAAGACCGGTCTTCTTCAAAATCTGGAGGCCGCCAACAAGGATCTTCGGAAAAAAGTCTCCGAATTGGAAAGTCTCTTCGAACTTTCCCAAGTGGTTTCTTCCGCGAAAAACCAAGCGGATCTGATGAAACAATCCATTCCGGTGATTCACGGAGAAATGGACGCCGGTAAAACGGGAATTTTTCTCATCAATCGTAAGATGGGAATTCTTACTTCGATTTCTTATACTTCCGAAAAAACCGTCGAGATCTTTCGGACAACGAGCTATCAGGGAAGTTTTATCCATCGTTCCATCGAAGAGGAAAAAACCACCGTCAAAGAGGATATTCAAAATTTTGCATTCGATCACGAACTCGATTTGGAATATCTCAAAGGTTCTTATATCGTTCTACCTCTGACCCACCAAGGAAGAAGCGCCTTCGGTGCAATCACGGTGTCGGATCGGGTGGACAAACTTTCCTACAATCATTCTCACCTGAGACTTTTGCAGACGTTCGCATCGCTCATCGCGAGGGGTCACGAAACTCTCAAACTTCAGAATGAAATGATTTCGAGAAAGGCGTTGCAACGATCTTTGGAACGAGAGATTGAAATCACGAGAGAGATTCAAAAAAACATTCTTCCGGAGCCGAAGAGCTTTAATTCCAACTTCGATCTCGGTGTAAAATCGGTTCCTGCAAAAGAAGTTTCGGGAGATTTTTACGATTACTATCAATACCAGGACGGACAGTATTCCTTCCTCGTTTCGGACGTTTCCGGAAAAAGTCTTCCCGCCGCAATTTTTATGGCGATGAGTTCGTCCATCATTCGAACCTTAGCCCGAAATCACGATCTCAATCCGGAAGAGATTTTAAAACAAGGAAACGCACTCATCTACGAAGATTCTCACAACGGAATGTTTGTGACGACTTTCTTCATTCACTACAACCCCGCGATCTTTACGTTAGATTATGCGTCCGCCGGACACAACGATCAAATCCTGATTCACAAAGACGGAACCTGGGAATTGATCAAAGGTTCTGGACCTCCACTCGGTGTGATCACTTCCGCGAGTTATAAGGGAGGAAGTCTGACCGTGGAACCGGGGGATATGGTGATTCTTTATACGGACGGAGCGATCGAAGAGAAGAATGCGAAGGACGAAGAATTCGGATTAGAAAGAATGATCGAAGAAATCATCGCAAGAAAACATCTTCCTTCCGCGCAGATCATCGAAGAACTCTTTCGTCTCGTTCGAGAATTCTCGGGAACACCGGAGCTCTATGACGACTTCACGGTGATGATCTTAAAGTTCAACGACGACTATCAATTCTCCAGAGAATTTGAAGCGAGCACTTCCGCGATTCCTCTGTTTCGGGAATTCGTCTACGAAACGATTAAAGTTCGCGATCTTGACGAAGCTCTGAGAGACGATATTCTTCTCGCTTGCGATGAAGCCGGAACGAACATCGTGATGCACGGTTATGAAAATACCACTTTGAAAAATCCAAAGTTCGAATGTAAAATACGCTTTACAGGGGACTGGATTACCATTGTATTAATTGATTCCGGGAAAGTCTTTCAGAGAAGAGAAGTCCAAGAGCCTTCAATCGAGGACAATCTGAGCGGCAAAAGAAAAGGTGGATTCGGCGTCTATCTGATCGAAAAGCTCATGGATTCCGTCGATTATTCAAGCGAAGGCGGAAAAAACGTTTTAGTTCTCAAGAAGAATTTTCAACATAAGGCTTCGAATGGAAATCACATCTGAAATAAGAAATCATTCTAAAATTATCCACCTGATCGGGAACTTAGACGTTCACAACACTCATAAAATTGAATCGGTGTTCATGGATCAGATCAAGACGGGGAATTCTCCCGTTCTCATTTTAGATCTTTCCTCAGTCGAATTCATTTCTTCCGCCGGTCTTCGTATCATTGTCGCCGCTCTCAGAGAATGCAAAGAAAGAGACGTCGAACTTCGCCTCGCCGGAATCAAACCCGCGGTCAAAAAGGTTTTTGATATCATCGATATGAATTCGATGTTCAGCATTTTTGAAACCCTCGAGTCCGCTATAAAATAGCGACGATCTTCGACTCTTCGTCGAATTTAACTTTCCCGAGAATCCTTTTCTTAAAAACTGGATATATTTCATTCCATTTAAAGGTTCCCGTATGTCCGAAGCAAAATACTCACTGGAAAATCCATTCCAATCCTCGACTGAACCTGACGTTCCGAAAGCTCGTGGTCTTTACGAAGAAGCCAATGAATTAGGAAAAGAACTCCTCAACAAACCCCTCGCGGGTGGAGGAGTCGACAGGATTCTCGTTCAACATTCTAAAGAAAGAATGACCGTTTGGGAACGTATCAAAGTTCTCACGGAACAAGAACCCAATATTCTCTATCAAAACTGGGGAAAGAGTCTCGATGGGGCCTCCCTCGTTACCGGAATTTTAAACATCAACGGAAGAGACGTCGCAATCTACGGACACGACTTTACTCTTCGCGCGGGTTCGATGGATGCGACCAACGGAAGCAAACTCGCCCGATTGATCTACATGGCTGGGGAACACGGAATTCCATTGATCGGTATGAACGATTCCGCCGGAGCCTACGTTCCAGCGGGAGTGGGCGGACTCGACGGGTACAGCGAGGCGTTTACCGCTCTTCGTAAAATCAGCGGCGTAGTTCCGAGTTTGATGCTCATGTTCGGATTCAACGCGGGGGGCGGTGCGTATCTTCCTCGTCAGGGATCGTTTATGATCCAGTGCGAAAATACGTTCTTCGGATTAACGGGACCGGGTGTCGTGAAGTCCGTTCTCGGTGAGGACATTTCCGCGGACGATTTAGGCGGACCGAAAGTGCACGGACAAAGCGGCGTTGTAGACATCGTAACGGGAGACGAGCTCGGATCTCTCAGAACCGCGCTTCGTTTGTTATCGTATCTTCCGGACAACAACCATTCTTTCGCTCCATTTCATCCGACTTCGGATCCGACAGATCGTTTTATCTACGAAGAAGAAATTCTATTTAAGAAAACGTTCAACTCTCCGACGGGGATGAACACTCCTTTTGATATCACTCTCTATCTGCAAAATATCTGCGATCACGGTCAGTATTTCGAAATCCAACCGCAGAGATCCAGAAACCTCGTTACCGCTTTCGGAAGAATCGGAGGTCACGTGGTCGCATTCGTCGCGAACAACTCGGCGGTTTCTTCGGGACAAATCGATATCAACGCCGCAAGAAAAGGAACTCGTTTTATCCGTTTTTGCAACCTCTACAATATCCCGATCGTGTTCTTGGAAGATACCACCGGATTCTTACCAGGAAAAGAACAGGAACAAAACGGAATCGTTTTAGAAGGAAGAAAACTTTTGGATTCCATCATTGATATCCGCACACCTCGTTTAACTTTGATTATTCGGAATGCGTTCGGTGGAGCCTATGCTTGTTTTAACTCCTACCACGTAGGAGCGGACATGGTTTTCGCGTTACCGACCGCAAGGATCGCCGTGATGGGCCCCGCTGGAAAAGACTACGTCTACAAGGATGATGTTTCAGCGATTCATAGAGAATATCAGGAAAACGTAAAGAAGGGAATGTCTGAAAAAGAAGCGATCGTAATTCGAGACAAAAAACTTCAGACTCTTTCCACACAGTATGAAAGGGAACTGATGAACCCAAAAGAAGCGCTTTCTCTCGGTTCGGTTTCCAGAATCGTTCTTCCCGGAACCACCAGAAACATTCTATTCCAAAATCTGGATTATTTAATCCGACATTACAAACCGGCGCCGTTGTCCGGACCTCAAAGGGAGTTTGAGTAATCGACATGATCGACTTTCAAAACAATCGCATTCAATTTCATCAGTCCAATTCGCCTTGGATCCGTTCCTTCTCATTGGAATCGATCAAGTGTTTGATCGTTTGTAGAGGGCCGGTTCGAAAAGAAGCAATGGAAATCTTTGATTCGATCGGAATCAGAGAATACGGGATTCTTCTTTCGGAAAAAGATTCCGTCGTCTATCCGATGGCTCTTGCTCCGGAACTCAGAGGTTTTCGTTTTCCCCATAACATCCACAGGGTTCCCGATTATATGGGCGCCGGGAATGCGGAAAAACTGGAAAGAATCCAGCAGATCATTTCCATCGCAAAGGATAACAAATACACTCATATCTTTGCGGGTTACGGATTTATGGCGGAGGATTCCGAGTTTATTTCCGCGATCGAAAAAAGCGGTCTCGTTTTTATGGGTCCTGCTTCCTACGTAGCCGACCAAGCAGGTTCCAAAGACGCGGCGAAAAAAATCGCAAGAAAATTGGATGTATCGGTAACACCGGGTGTGGATAACATTTCTTCGCTCGCTCTACTTGCGAAAGCTCCGGATGCGAAATCTCTTGAAAAAATCGCAAAGGACAAAGGAATCGATTTTACTTTTGATTCTTCCCTTCCTCTCGACGCGAACGCAGAGAATCTATTGGATTTAGGATATTCTAAAATTATAGAACTCGTAAGTATCGCCGATCTTCAAGTCGAAGCCGAAAAAGAATGTAAGAAGATTTGGGAAAAATATTCCAAAAATCGAATTCGTTTTAAATATATCGGCGGTGGGGGCGGAAAAGGACAAAGGGTCGTTTCCAAGATCGAAGAAGTGAAAGGTGCAGTTCAAGAAATTCTTTCCGAATCGAAAGTGACCGCACCCGGAACGAATAAAAACTTCCTCATAGAATTAAACATCGAAAACACGAGACACAACGAAATCCAGTTGATCGGAAACGGAGAATGGTGTCTCGCTCTCGGTGGAAGAGATTGTTCCGTGCAGATGCACGAACAAAAACTCCTCGAAATTTCCCTCACGCAAGAATTGCTCGAGAAGGAAATTGCTTCGTGTGCTTCCACCAATCCGAAAAAAGCGGAAGTGTTAAAAGGAGACCTAAAGGTCCTTCGCGAAATGGAAGAACAGTCCGAACGATTCGGGGCCGCGGTGAAACTCAATAGTGTTTCCACATTCGAATCCATCGTGGACGGGACCAATCACTTCTTCATGGAAGTAAACACTCGGATTCAAGTGGAACACAGAGTGACCGAGATGGTCTATTCTTTGAAGTTTAAAAATCCGGAGAATCCGAACGAATTTTTTATCGTAGACAGTCTGATCGAAGCGATGGCTCTCCTTTCCTTACACGGAAAGAGACTGCAGAAACCGGAAAGGATTTTGCGATATCCATCCGGAGCCGAGGTTCGTATTAACGCCACCAACAAAGCGATCCAACCGCACGCGGGTGGAGTGATTATGGGTTGGTCCAAACCTCTGCCGGAAGAAATTCGCGACGACCAAGGGATCAGCATCCGAAATCCGGATATGGGTCTATTCGTACATTATAAAGTTGCGGGAGCTTATGATTCGAACATCGCTCTTTTGATCACACACGGAGAAACTCGTGAAGACAATTTAAAACGCCTGGGGAATATTTTAAGAAGAACAGAGCTCAGAGGACACGATCTTCAGACAAATCTTCTGGTTCACTACGGTTTGATCAACTGGATCCTCGGAAAGGATGCAATGTTTAAACCTTCGACTGCGTTTATGATTTCCTATCTCGCAGGCGTGGGTGCATTGGAAAGATTGATGAAGGACGTGGACTTAGAGATCGCTTGGAAGAAAACAATCTCCGATGCGCCGGCGGACGCGAAAAAGGTTCTGAGCCGTAAGCTCACTTTGATCACTAGACCGATCGAAGCGATTTCGAAAGACGCTCACTTAGTGGCCGGATTTATCGGGTTTCATTTAAACCATTCATGGAAAATCGCAAATAACAAGATCGAATGGCTGAGAAATCCGATTTTCATTCTCGCAGACCTCTATCACTATCTGAACATGGAAGCGGATGAAACTCAGCCCCCATCCGAGCAAATCTGGGATCATGACAACGAAATCCTACAAAAAGCGATTTCCTTTTATCAGGAATTGTCTAAAAAAACTGGGATTGCCGCAGACTCGATTGAACTCGTTACGAGCCTCAATGGCGGAAAAGCTTTGAAAGGAGTGGACGCTTCGATATTACCGCAAGTGATTCAATCGCACAATGGATTTCAAATCGGACTCGAGTTGATCAAACTTCTTCCGTCCGCAGGTTTGAATTCCGGTTTTTATAACCTGGGAGTGGATGAAAAACTGGAAGCCATTCTTCCGGAAGAATTTAAGAAATCCGAAACCAGAGATGCGTTTATTAAATTTTTAGCTCCTCCTCCAAAAGCAAGTTCCGACGAGATCGTTGCGCCTATGGGTGGTATGTTCTACTCGAAGGAGGCTCCGGATCTACCGCCGATGATTCAAGTCGGAGACCATTTCAAGGCTGGACAACCGCTCTTTATCGTAGAAGTAATGAAAATGTTTAATAAGATTTCCGCTCCGTTTAGCGGAACCGTAAAAGAGATTTTGTTAAACGACAGCGATGGAAAGATTATTTCGAAAGGTCAGACGATCTTCAAAATTGTTCCGGACGAAGTGATTCATATCGAAACCGATCAGGAGATTGCGGAGAGAAAGAAAAAAATCACCTTGAGTTTAATCTGAATTAAAATCGAGAACGCGGACGCTGAAAATTTTCGGCGTCCGGAAGATTCAAAAACGCTGAACTTCTCCCACGATCTTTGAAAGTGGGAGAATCGTATCTGCGGCCCCCCTCAAGATTGCTTCTTTGGGCATTCCGAAAACAACACAAGTCGCCTCGTCCTGTGCGATCGTAGAAGCACCGTGTTGTTTCATTCTTAAAAGTCCGTTCGCTCCATCGCTTCCCATTCCCGTAAGAATGATTCCCTTCGCGTTCCTTCCAGCGACTTGGGCAACCGAGTTAAACAGAATATCGACGGAGGGTCTGTGACGATTGAATAACGGACCGTCCACGATTCGGATTCTAAATTGAGCACCGCTCAAATAAATCTCCATGTGACGATTACCGGGAGCGATGTATGCCGATCCTTCTTTTACCGGATCTCCATCTTTTGCTTCTTTTACTTGGATCTCACAGATCGAATCCAAACGATTGGCGAACGCCTCGGTAAACTTCTCGGGCATGTGTTGAACGATTACGATTCCAGGGCAGTGGACGTTCAATTTCGTGAGAATAAATTCGAGAGCCTGAGTCCCGCCGGTAGAAGTGCCGATCGCAATCAACTTATCCGTAGTACTGATTTTGGAAAAGTCGGCTTTGATCGGTTTGGCATCCGGAAGTGTGGAAAGCGATTCTCTCGTTGTATGAAATTTCATCCGCGCTCTGGCGGCCGCTTTGATGGAATCCGTAAAAAGAATTTCCGATTCTTCGATAAAACTTTTTACGCCTAACTTCGGTTTTTCGATGATATCGATCGCACCGAGTTTCATCGCGAGCATCGCGGTTTCGGATTCTTTTTCAGCTAACGAAGAACAGATGATTACGGGAGTAGGTCTTTCCGACATGATCTTTTTTAGAAAGGAAATCCCGTCCATTCGTGGCATCTCTACATCTAAAATAAAAACATCCGGCCACATCGTTGATAATTTTTCCGCGGCGAAAATCGGATCCGAAGCAAACCCGATGATTTCGATTTCGGGATCTTTTGTAAGAATTTGGGTTAAGACCTGACGAACGACAGCAGAGTCGTCTACGATAAAAACTTGAATCATGAATCTTTCGGCCTTTCTACATAAATTTCGCCGTCCCATAAGGAAAAGAAAACCCTTCTATGGGAAAAACCGCCCAAATCCTCCGAGGCAACCGGAAGATGATTTTTGGCGAGTATGTCTTTCACGGAGTGAATGTTTTTCATTCCTATATCTCGAACGGATTTTATCTCTAAGAGTTTTTCCTCTTCCGTTGAAAACATCGACGCTCCTCCAAAAAGTTTGATTTGAAATTGACCGTATCGTCCCCCCGTTTCTTGAATCTTTTGGAAAAAAAGCTCGAGAGCGTCGTCCGCGTATTTTGCATCCAGCGGACTCTTTAGATCAACCTGGGGACGATTCGGAAGCATGACGTGAGCCATTCCTCCCGTAAGTTGAACCGGATTCCAAAAACAAACGGAAACACAGGATCCGAGTAAAGTTCTGATCCTTACATTCTTCTGTCCCCAGCAAAACCCGCCGGGTTGTAAGAATAAATCTCGAACGATATCCGGTTCCATCATGTATTCTCTACAAGCGCCTCTGCATTTTGATTCTCTTCGATGGAAGTCAATTCGTCCAGGTTAAGAATCTTTTCCGTGTTCAGGATGATGATAAACCCGTCTTCTTGACGCGCCATTCCGAGAATAAAGTCCACTTTGATTCGAGAACCGAAAGTGGGAGCAGGTTCGATCTCGGAAGCCGCAATGGATACGACTTCGTTTACCGATTCTACTAGAATCCCCAGATCCGTTCTTTCTTTCTTTTCACCGCTTCTCGAAGTGTGAAGTTCCACAATGATCACGCAGGTTTTACGATCGGGTTCGATCTTCTGTCTAAAAAATTTGTGTTTTAGATCGACGACCGGCACGACGTTTCCGCGAAGATTGATCACACCCGGAATAAATTCCGGCATCAGAGGAACGTTCGTCAAACCGGAATATTCAATGATCTCTTTGATATGTAATATTCCAATTCCGTAACATTCTTCTCCCAGATAAAAGGTGAGAAATTGATTGTCCTCCATGGCACTCATACCTTCACTCCGTTCAATATTTCTCGAACTTATCGGCGGGAGACATTCCCGTGTTATCCGATTTCGGTTTCGGCAAAGCTTCTTTTTTTGCCGGTAGAGCAGTCTTGCGAGCGGCTATCGATGGAGTAGATACGGTTCTCGGTGTTAATGCGGCACTCGCGGTTCTCTTGTTTTCGCCGTCCGTAATCTTAAAGAACAGAACGGATTCTCTGAGTTGTTCCGCTTGAGAATTCATTTCTTCGGAGATCGCGGCCAATTCCTCGGATGCGGATGCATTCTGTTGCGAAACCTGATCGAGTTGTCCCATGGCTTTGTTGATTTCCGAAACTCCCGCCGCCTGTTCGTCGCTCGCCGCCGTGATTTCTTGAACCAGATCCGCAGTTTTGCGAATCGATGGAACGATTTGAGAAATCAATTCTCCGGCTCGTTCCGCGATCGCGACGCTGTTTCCAGCAAGACTGCTGATTTCGTTCGCAGACTTTTGACTTCTTTCCGCCAATTTACGGACTTCCGAAGCCACCACCGCAAAACCTTTTCCATGGTCACCGGCTCTTGCCGCTTCTATCGCGGCGTTCAATGCGAGAAGGTTTGTTTGATACGCGATATCCTCGATGATACTGATCTTTTCGGCGATCTGTTTCATCGCTTTTACCGTTTCAATCACGGAAGTTCCGCCTTCCTCCGCATCTTTTGAAGATTTCGAAGAAATCTGTTCCGTCTGACGTGAGTTTTGCGCATTTTGATCGATCGACGCTGTCATCTGTTCGAGGGAAGAAGTTGTTTCTTCCACACTCGCGGCTTGCTCGGATGCACCTTGACTCAAGGAATTTGCGGTAGAGGAAACTTCCGTTGCGGAAGTTACTAAGCTGGAGGATCGGATGATGATATCTCCGATGATCTCGTTCAACTTATCCATCGTAGTATTGGAATATTCCTTTAATTTTCCGAAAGTTCCATGATACTCATTCGTGATTTTTTGAGTCAGGTTACCGGCGGAAATTCGTTCGAGTGCGTCCACAACCTCGTTGAGTCCTACGTTACTCACTTCCAAAAGCTGATTGATCGACTGACTTAGATTCAAGAAGAATCCGGTCTTCGAATCCAAGGAGATACGTGTTCCAAAATCTCCATGCGCGGCGGCGCTCACGATTCTTTCCACTTCCTCCTGAACGACCAATTCGTTCGTGACATCCGACCATTCCACAACGGAACCCAAACGTTTTCCATTTCCGTCTATGATCGGATTTGCGATCAGGTTGAAGGAACGAACGCCGATTTTGATCGAAGCCCTGTGCACTCCGGTGAAATTGCTCAAAAGACCACGCTGGTGCGCTGGATTTTTATGAAAAATATCGATGCTCGAACCGATTAAACTTTTCAAATTGAACTGAGTAAACTGTTTCTTGATGTCGCTTTCTCCGTTCTGGAACATTTCTACCACGGCTTTGTTCATATAACGAATGTTAAAGTCGGTATCCGCGATCATGATATTCGTGGTCGTACTATCCAAAGCGACTTTAACTCTGGTAAGTTCTTCATTTTCGATTTCTCTTTGTGCTTTGATTCTGTTTTGTTCGGTTACATCCGACCATTCCACAACGGAACCGAGTCGGCCTCCCTTTTCATCGATGATCGGGTTCGCGATCAGATCGAATTGTCTTCCTCCGATTTCGATCGAAGAACGGAAGACATCCGTCATCTTTCCAAGAAGACCTCTTTGGTGAGCCGGATTTTTATGAAAGGAATCGATATTCGTTCCGAGTAAACCCGTAAGATTGAAGTTTCCCAATTGTTTTTTAATATCCGTCTCTGCCTGGCTGAACATATTTCGAATCGCCTTGTTCATGTAGACGACGTTTAAGTTAGCGTCGGCCATCATGATGTTGGTGGTGACGTTGTCTAGGGCAACTTTAACGCGCGTTAACTCCTCATTCTCGATCTTTCTCTGCGCGAGGATCTTGTTTTGTTCAGTCACGTCAGACCACTCGACGATGGAACCGAGTCTGGTTCCCTTGGAATCAATGATCGGATTAGCGATCAGGTCGAATTGTCTTCCTCCGATTTCGATCGAAGAACGGAAGGTTTCAGTAAATCTTCCGAGCAAACCTCTTTGATGCGCAGGATTTTTATGGAAGGAATCGATGTTCGTTCCCATCAAATTGGAAAGATTAAAGTTGCTGAGTTGTTTTTTAATATCCGTCTCCGCTTGGCTGAACATATTTCGGATCGCTTTGTTCATGAAGACGATATTTAAATTCGAATCGGCCATCATAATATTGGTCGTAACATTATCTACGGCCGTTTTCATGCGTATGTATTCCTGCTCGAATTTTTTGACGAGTCCTTGACCGGATTGGTTGAACCAATAGAGGAGGGCCAGCAAAAGAATCGAAATGGACAAATATGCGGATACCATCGTAAAGAAATTATTTCCGCCGACTTCGGCCACTACGGAGATGGTTTCAGCTTCTTTTAAGGATTGTGCTAAAAATTCGCTACGAACCTTTCTAAACTTCGAAAGCTCCGAATAAAAATCGATCCTGGAAATATCCGGAAAATCATTTTTGAGATCCGAAGAAGCCTCAATCTTATCCTTAAAATCTCTTGCGGAAGAATAAAGACCGGAGATACTTTTTTCAAATTTTTTAACCTCCGGATTGTCAGCCTGCTTGGAAGCGGAAAGGAAATCTTTTAATTTTTTCAAACTCGCTTCGACTTCTTCCAGATCGGAGGATAACGTTTCCCTATCTTTCCCGATTGCAAAGTGGAGCGCGAATTCCGCGACAGCCTCTTCCGTACCGAGTAGGGATTCGTTTATCAACGGAAGGATTCCCGAAAGACGATCGTTTACGGTTCCCGTCTCGGAATTTGGCGTATTGAAATTTTGAACGGATAAGAATAGAAATCCGTTTAAAACAATCGCCAAACCAATAAAAATTCCTAAGCTTTTTCGAAACATTTGATTTCTCCAAATTCAAAAAGTCTAAAATAATCTCTAACGAACGGAAGCTTCCTTGCTTCTCACATTTTCCTGATCTCTGATCAGATTGTACAAACCGGGAACATCTAAAATAAAAGCGATATCCCCGCTCCCTAAAATGGACGTTCCACTAAAACACTTCACGTTTTTGAAAATTTCCGCCATAGGGCGAATCACGGACTGAACCTCGCCGTGAAGATCGT
The DNA here is from genome assembly GCF_003545885.1 of Leptospira stimsonii. NCBI lineage: Bacteria > Pseudomonadati > Spirochaetota > Leptospiria > Leptospirales > Leptospiraceae > Leptospira > Leptospira stimsonii. Next base: position 92,655 of record NZ_QHCT01000002.1, on the reverse strand, counting down.
TTACAACGATTCCAAAGGTTCTATCCTCATATTCTAATATTACAATATTCTCTTTTAATGAATCATCCGCCTGAATAGAAAGGAAACGAGAAAGATGAAGAACAGGTACGAGTTCGTTTCTTAGGTTCATGGTTCCGGACGAGGAATCCTCGCCAAGTTCGGCTCTGGATTCCACGGTTTCGCGTACGAGTTGCATCGGAACGATAAAGTTGGAACCGGAAGCTTTTACCAAAAAGCCGTCGATAATTGCGAGTGTAAGAGGTAAACGTATCAAAAAGGAACTACCTTTGTCTTTCGCGGATTGAATCTGAACCGAACCTCTCAGAGATTCTATGTTTCTTAAAACGACGTCCATTCCCACCCCGCGACCTGAAAGATTCGTAACCTGTTCCACGGTGGAAAAACCGGGTTGAAAGATCAGGGAATAGATTTCGGATTCGGTGAGAATTTGATCCTTTCCGATCAGTCCTTTTGATATCGCCTTACTAACTATTTTTTCGGCGTCCAGACCTTTCCCGTCGTCCATAATCGAAATCAGAATACTTCCTGTTCCGTGACTTGCTTGAATTTGAAGTTTCCCGATCGGAGATTTCCCTTTGCGAACTCTTTCCTCCGAAGTTTCGATTCCGTGATCCAAGGCATTTCGAAGGATATGAACCATCGGATCCGCTATCTTTTCGATAACGGAACGGTCGAGTTCCGTTTCCCCGCCGAAGATTTCAAGCTCGACTTGTTTATTCAGTTCTTTCGACAAATCGCGGACCACACGTTTGTATTTTTCAAAAAGATCGGCGATCGGGACCATACGAAGACTCAACGCAAATTCTCGGATTTCGCTGACAAGTCTGTAAAGAGATTCGGAACTTTCTATCAGCTGGGTATCTTCGGAATCGATGATCTTTCGACTCAGGTTCGCTTCTTGTGTGATCAATTCTCCTACAAGACTGATCAGCGTATCGATCTTAGAAGAATCCACTCTCAAAGTTTTTGTCTGCATTCGGAGCGCTTCGGATTCTTTTCCATTCTCTCTTAGAGAAGAAGTTTCTATGGAAAGGTCTGAATTTTCGGTCGATATTCTCAAACCGTTTTTGAGTTTATTGATTTCATCCGTAGTTAAGGATTTTTGAATCTCAAGTGCATTCAAATACGCTTCTCTGCCGAAAGGAAAATCCTTACAATTCTCATCGAAAAGTTCGAGATCACAATGAGGAGGAAGAATTTTCAGATAACTTCCTTCTTTCAGGAATTCAAGAGTGGATTGGATTTCTTCTCCGTTGGCAGGGGATTCGTATGAAATTTCAAATCCAAGATAAGAATGTTCCGGATTAAAATCCGACCAAACGGGGATCGATTCCGGATAAATATAAAGATGTTTGATTTTCCCCGATTGAGAAAGATATTTCAAAAAAGTGAAGGTGTCCATTCCGGATTCGAAAAGGTGAAGATTTGGAATCAGGGTGATCTGCCAATGGGAAGAATTCGAAGGTGTTCCGGAATTTTGATCGATCGAGGAAGTTTCAGAAAAATTCTTCGTATCGCTTTGGCTTGCGTTCGACGGTACGGAAGAAGATTCTGAAAGTAATTTTTTGGCGAGGACCGTTAGCTCCGCTTGTTTTTTGGAAGCTTTGGTATCCAGAACCAGAGTATCACCTACGTTCTCCACCATATTTCGAATGTGATCGCAGGCCAAAAAAAGGAACTCGGTTCCTTCCTTTGTGAGATTCTGTTTTCCGGATCGAATTCTATCGAGAAGCGTTTCCACTTCGTGCGTGAATTTTTCGATCGGCTCGTATCCGAACATTCCGGAAGTTCCTTTGATCGTATGAATCGCGCGGAAAACGGAATGTACACATTCCGAGTTTTTCGGATCCTTCTCCAATTTAAGAAGATTGGATTCCATAGAAGAAAGGAGTTCCAACGACTCAGAAACGAACGTGTCCCGAACTTCGGATAAATCCATTTTCAATCCTTACCCATTCCGTATTGAAACGAAAATTCCTTTAGGTCTTCTTTTTGTAGTTTGATCTTATCTCTTAGGAATCCAGTGAGACCGTAAAGATCGATGAGTTTTAAGACAGCGTGACTGTGATTGATAAGACGAATCGTAAATTCCTTTTTCCTCGCTTCCATTTTTAGAGCCAGAAGGATTTGCAAACAGGAAGTATCTATTTTTGTAATTTTGGAAAGATCGATTTCCAGTATCGAATTCTTATTTTTAAGAATTTCGTCGAAGCTTCCCTTTAATTCCAAAGCGTCGTAAATGGTGAGTTCTCCCTCGATCACGATTCGTAAGCCGTTGACTTGCGCGTTCTCGGTTCTGAAAACCACGGATTCTTTTTTAAATTGAAAGGCCATGACGTTTAAGGTAATAATTTATGGATCGTTTGAACGAGTTCTTCCGGAGAGAAGGGTTTCGTAAGCCAAGCCCTGGCACCCGCCGCAAGACCTTCCGTTTTTACGTCTTCCTGGGATTCGGTCGTAAGCATGATGATTGGAGTAAACTTGTTCTTCGGGTCTTTTTTTAGCTCCTTAACGAACGTGATACCGTCCATGTTTGGCATATTCATATCACTGACGATCAGATCTACTTTATCGTTTTGTAATTTATCCAATCCGTCTTTTCCATCTACCGCTTCCACGATTTGAAATTCTGAATTACTTAGATGAAGATTTAATATCTTCCTGAAAACCGCGGAATCATCGACGATGAGAATTCGTTTCATTCCAATCTCCTTTCCTTTATTGAACCAATGGTAAAAATATTTCAGCGAGTACACAAAGACTAATGTCTTCGGAAGTATGATCTTTTGCGTTGTGAATAAAAAAAAGCCCGCTGTGTTTTCTTACGATATGATCCACTGCGGTGAGCCCCAAGCCGAGACCGAACTTTTCCAAATGAGAAACGTTTTCGACCGGCGGATAAATTCTAAAAAACGGCTGAATCACAAGTTGTTCGAATTTTTCCGGAATTCCTCCGTAAGGTCTTACATCCACTCGATTTTTAAAGGTTATACAAAAGTATCCCTGATTGATGCTCGCGTAGATATCGATCGGAGCGTTTATCGAGGAATACTTATATGCGTTGAGGAAAAGTTCCTCTAAAGCGAGTTTTAAAAAAGAAAGATTTACTTTGACTTTGTATTCTCTTTTTAAAAGAGGAAGATTGACCGTTATTTTTTTGGAGAGTAGAAAAGGATTCAGTTCCGTCGGAAGTTCCTTTATCAATTCTAAAATCTCGTTTGTGGAAATCACCGAAGGATCTAATTCCTTATCGATTAAATTCAGAAGTTTTTCCAAACCAAGAAGCATATTCTTCGTAATTCGGTTATTGGTTAGAAGGAGATCCAAAATCTCCTTATCGACCTTATACTGATTTCCATCCGGTATTTTTACCGAGTCGACCATATCTAAAAGACTCGTCATCGCACCGATTCCACTTCCTTGAGAAAGGGAGGTTTTTAGACTGTAGATCGAAGTTTTTTCAAACGATTCGCTGTCCGATCTGCGGATCGTTTCTTTATAGGTAAGCCATTCCAATTGACTGCGCAGTTTTTGGCTTTCTATTTCGGCCAAATTTTCTTCCATTCTTTTTAAATGGCAATAGTTCAAAGCTTTCTGAAGAGTTCGAATAAAAACGTCCGGATAGATAGGCTTCAGGATATAATCGAAAACGCCTAACTTCATAATTTCTATGATCTTCTCGGAACGATCGATTGCGGTTTGAACCAACACAACAGCATTCGGATTTGTCTCTTTGAGTTTCACCAGAAACGAAGCGCCGTCCATCACGGGCATCATCAGATCCAGAATAAAAAGAGAGTAGTTTTGATTTTCGATCATCTTCAGAGCTTCGGCTCCGTTGACGGCTAACTCGTGTTTGACGCCAATTTCATCGCAAAGACTTTCCAGTAGAATGCTGTTCTCCTGTTTATCTTCAATGATCAGAACGGGATCGCTCGGAATACTATGAAGCGACGTCTTCTTTTTCAACTCTGTTTCCAAATGTTCGCTCCTTATGTATTTCGATTAAGATCGATTTCAATTTTTCTAATGAGAACGGATTTTGAATCGTATAATCCGGAAAAAACGGAAGTAGGTCTTCCCGAAACGGAAGAGGAATATCCGCTGAATCCAAAAGAACGAGGTCTATATTCTTGGGTTTTTTCACCAACCAAGTCCGCAAAACCTTTACAATCCCGGTATCCTCTAAGAGGAGGTGTGTATCATATAGTAGAATTATGTGAGAATCGAGGCTTTTTTGAGAAATTATGGAAAAATCTTCCGGAGAATGAAGAGAAATATAATTTTGAGAATGAGCGACCAAATACCGCTCGATTGCTGAGTCGAAGATTCGATCTCGAATCGCAATCAAGATCAAATAAGACTTAATTCCTTCCGGATAATCCAGTTCTTGATTCTTTTTTTCCTGAAGATCCGAATTCGAAAGAGAACTTTCCGAAAGGAGCGGAACATCGTTCGAAGTTCCGCTCGGAAGATGTATAAAGATGCTGGTTCCATTTCCTAAGGAGCTTTCCACTCGCAAAGAGCCGAAATGAGCCTCGACAATCTTCTTAACGATTGGAAGTCCGAGACCGCTTCCCTCAAACTCTCCTTGGTTTTCCCCTTTAATCTGATAAAAAGTTTCGAATATTTTGGGAAGTTCGGATTCTGCGATTCCGATCCCGGTGTCTTGCACGATAATCTCATATTCAGAATCGATTTTTTTTAATCGGACGTAAACTTCACCAGGAGGACGTGTGAACTTAATCGAATTTCCGATTAGATTAAGAAGAACTTGTCGAATCCGCTTCGGATCTCCGTTCATCTCGTATTCCTCGTCTTCCGGAAGCACTTCGAAGGAAATTTGTATCTTCTTCGTAATGGCTTCTCCCAAAATGATCTCAATCGAAGTGGAAATCAGATTTTTGAGGTCGAATTCGGAACGATTCAAAACTAATTTACCGGCTTCGATTCTGGAAACGTCGAGAATATCGTTGATTATATTGAGTAGGTGAACCCCGGAATGGAAAATTAAATCTTTGTATTTGTTTTCTTTTTCCATTTCTTTCGGTAATTGCATCAATCTTGAAAAACCGATGATCGAATTTAAGGGAGTTCTCAATTCGTGGCTCATATTTGCTAAAAATTCGGATTTCGTTTTGCTGGCCTTTTCTGCCTTTTCTTTTTGCAAAATCAGTTCTTCGGTTCTTTCTTGGACGAGAACTTCTAACTTTTCCCTATGAATTTTCAATTCTTCTAATATATTTTTTCTTTCCAGGAATACGCTGATCAGGTCAATAAAGGTCCGAATCGTGAAGATTTCCTCCTTCACTACTTGAGTAGTCTTGAAGTTCTCGAATCCGGCAAAACCGAACCACTCGTTGGATACAAAAAGGGGAATCAATGTAATGGATTGAATCTGCCTCTCGTCGAAAAAAATTCTTTCCGAGTCGGAAAATTCCCGTATACTTCCTTGAATATATCCCCCCGAGGAAAAAATTTTTTTCCAACGTCCGTGGTTTTTCGAGTAGGACATCCGATTTGTGAGGGGGGTTTTTGTCGATTCGGCGGAAGGATCGACCACTTCCAAAAATAATTCCGCCTCGTCTTGGCTTTCGGTGTTTTTAAAAAGATATAACCTTTCCGAATCTACGAAAACCAGGAATTGCTCCATCGCATATTTTAGAATCTTTAAATCAGTCGATGTCGAGAGTAGAATCTGCGTGGCCGCGGTGATTCCCATTTCCAGACGAAGTCGCCTTGTCGCAAATTCTCCTTTTCTAACTTTTTCTGTGATGTCCCTTTGAATGGATATATAGTAGAGAACGTTTCCTTCCGCGTCTCGAATGGCTGATATATGCCATTCCACATTGTAGGAACTTCCGTCTTTTTTGTAATTGATCGTTTCTCCGAAAAAATCATTTCCTTCTTTGAGAGTTCGTTTGAGATCTCCCATTAACTTTCGATTAGTAAGAGGTCCTTGAAATAGACGCGGGGTTTCGCCGATAAGCTCGTGCAACTGATAACCGGTCATCTTACAGAAAGCAGGATTGGCAAAAATAATTCTCGGACCGGGAAAGTCGATGAGTGCTTCCGTAACTAGGATTGAATCCGAAATCTGATTCACCAGAATTTCGTAAAGTTCTTGAGAAAGCTCAAAGTTTTTTAGGTCGCGGTCCACGGCCCGCAAACTTCTCTAAAGTTATAAAAAGATCAATACTTTTCTTCTCTCACTCTTAAGGAATGATATTCAAAAAGTAAAAAATACTAAAATTACGAGTTTTCATGTAACAAAGGCGACCCCTTTAAGGGATAAACAGTCTGGACCGTTCGGAAGAACGGAACAGCTATGTCACTTAAAAACTTATTTCCAATCAGGAGAGGAGGTTCGTAGGAAGCTTGAAATTCATAGAATCTTCCCTTGAACCTGGAAATAAATCTACGGTAGCATCCGGATAAAATGTTTTTAATTTGGAAATGATTTCGTCGACGAGAACCTGCGGTGTGGAAGCACCTGCGGTCAAACCAAGAATCCTAATTTCATTATTTTGAATATACTCTTTGGAAAGGTCGTCCGCTCCGGTCACTTTAAAGGAATGCGGTTTTGATTTTTGAGCGAGTTGTAAAAGTCGCAATGAGTTAGAGCTGTTATCCGCTCCGATCACGAGCATCGCATCAATTTGATTCATCATTTCGGAAACGGCTTCCTGTCTTTCGGTTGTCGCGTAACAAATGTCATCCTTTGCGGGATGTTCCACAAAGGGAAATGTCTTCGATATTTGATCCACGACGTTTCGAGTATCAGCGACGGACAATGTGGTTTGCATCAAATAGGTAAGCGGTTTTTTCGGATCGATTTTATCCTTGAGTTGAATCACGTCTTCCGGTGATTCTACGAGAAACATATCGGCTTCTCCCATCGTCCCGATCGCCTCGTCGTGGCCTTCGTGTCCGATATAGATGATCTGATGTGTATCCTTGATTCTTCTTGCCTTACGATGTACCCGAGTCACGAGCGGGCAGGTCGCGTCTCCGATCTTCATTCCGCGATTTTTGGCCGCTTCGACAACGGAAGGCGCGACGCCGTGGGCGGAGAATACGACCGTAGCGCCGTCCGGGGCTTCTTCTAATTCGTTGATAAATAAAATTCCTCTTTTCTTCATGTCTTCCACAACTCTTCGGTTGTGAACGATCTCTTTTCGAACGTAGATTTGTTCCGCCGCGTTCGCTTGCACCTGCTCCACATAAGAGATCGCATACTTCACACCGGCGCAAAATCCTCTGGGGTTGGCTAAATAGATCTTTTCTAACATGATTTCTCCGTTCGATTACCATTCTTCGAAACAGCCAGCAGGCAAAGAATCAAAAAAAATCCTCACATATCTCGTTTTTCCAATGCAAAGAAGGAAAAGACGAAACGTTCTCCGTTTCTTCATGGTTCGGGATAAGCGCCTGTTTTACAAGTTCGTTGTGAGCCTTCGATAAAACTCAATTCTACCTCCGATGGGCCGCATGATAAATCTCCGCTATCTTTGGCTGAAACACTCTCTGAACTCAGGACGTCTCGCTTATATGGTCGTTCGAAGGACCCGTGTTAACTCACCGAACGCCTTTCCATTGGCGGCATTCAGGGACATAGTAGGTTTTATGAGGAAGATATTTTTATCTTCGAATCCTCTAAAAAAGACCGTTATCGGATTTCTCAGAAGGGTCGATTGATTCTTTGAAAAGGTCAAGGAAGACCTTTGAAAAATCATTACCCCCTAAGTTAGGGAATCGGATTCAAGGAGGAACCGAATGATTATCAACCATAATATCAGTGCCATTTTCGCACACAGAACATTGAAGTTCAATAGCGAAAACATGGGTAAGGACATCGAGAAGTTGTCCTCCGGAATGAGAATCAACCGTGCAGGTGACGACGCTTCCGGTCTTGCAGTGTCCGAAAAAATGAGAACCCAGATTCTGGGCCTCAGAAGAGCGGAAATGAACACTGAAGATGGTATGTCTCTGATCCAGACTACTGAAGGATATCTCCAGGAAACTCATGAGATCGTTCAAAGAATCCGCGTATTGGCTGTTCAGGCTGCAAACGGTATTTATACCGAAGAAGACAGACAACAGATCCAAGTGGAAGTTTCCCAGTTGGTCGATGAGATCGACCGGATCGCTTCTCAAGCCGAATTCAACAAAATGAAACTCCTTACGGGAGCTTTCGCTAGGTTGAATCCGACTGCGAGTATGTGGTTTCACATGGGTGCAAACATGCACCAGAGAGAAAGAGTTTACATTGAAACGATGAATACGGCGGCATTGGGTCTTAGAAACCCGACCGTTTTAACGTTTATTTCTCTTTCTACTGCCGGCAAGGCTAACTCAGTGATCGGATTGGCTGATGACGCGCTTCGTTCCATCTCTAAACAGAGAGCGGACTTAGGTGCGTATTACAACCGTCTGGAACACGCCGCTAAGGGACTCATGAACGCTTATGAGAACATCCAAGCCGCGGAATCCAGAATCCGTGACACCGATATGGCTGAGCAAATGACCAGCTTTACGCGTTATCAGATCCTGACTCAGGCCGCTACCGCAATGCTGGCTCAGGCCAATATGAAACCGCAAACGGTTCTCCAGCTTCTGAAGTAACCGTTTCTTCCGGCTGAGAGATTTTAATTTCAGCCGGAAGAGTTAAGCAATCGCCGGAAAAGAACGATATCTGAAATGGATTTATAATTCCCGTTATAAATCGCCGTACGACTCTGAAGCCCGGGTGTTCGATAAGAATCTCCGGGCTTTTTTTCTTTCCAATTCCGTTCTTTCAAAGTCTAAGATTCAATATGGAATCGATTCGTAGATGGAGCGGGGGACTTTTCCTCTTTGGAATCGCATTGAATCTCCTTTGCGCGTCCTCGATGAATCTTTCTGGCACATGTCCGATCGGTATTTCGAATTGGGTCCAGACCGTATCTTCTGATTCAGTTCCACCTTGTCATAGAGAATCTTCGAGCCCGACTTCTTCCGATTCTTCCTCACCTTGTTGTTCTTCTGAAGTTGTAAAAGCGGATTCTTCTCTCGAGTTTCGAATCGAAATCCAAAAGTTTTTTTCACCGAATGTAATTCTCGTTCTTTTTTTGATGCCGATGGAATCGATTCTGAATCCTATGGGGCAAACTTTCGACAAAAACCGTTGTAAGACAGTTTTTCTTTCCGATCTCAAAAAGCCAATCTCCGTTCTTCAAGTTTTTCTAATTTAATCCGACTCATACTTCTTCTTTTTTAAAAAATAGGAGGAACCTATGAGTTCTTTACAAATTTATTATACAATTCTTATATACTTTTTTTCTTATTCGATTTTTGCGGAAGGAAAAGACGTTCGTTCGATTTTGGAGCTTGTCGCGAAGGAACATCCGGAAGCGAAATCGCTCGGTCATTTGACTCACGCACATCAGTCGCATTCGGATGCCACTGGAATTCTTCCGGATCCAAAAATTGGCGTGGCCTACCGTAACTTTCCCACTCGGAACGGTTATTCGCTCAATGACCGTCCTTTGGATACGCCGACCATGACGGGCGTAGAATTTTCTCTTTCGCAAGAATTCCCATTTCCCGGAAAACTCGGTTCCGAACAGAAAATTTCCATCTATATGGAGAAAGAGGCCGGCTTTCGATATCTTTCGGGCATCAATCGTCTCTTGGGAGATTTTCTTTCCAAGCTCAATCGGTTTCAAAGACTTCAAAACAAAAAAGAATTGAATTCTAAAATAGTACAAATTCTTTCCTCGCAAAAGAACATTTCCGAAAGTTATTACTCTTCCGGAAATGTTTCCCTTGCCGGAAGTATCAAGGCTTCTATCGCCAAAACGGAATCATTCGAAAAAGAAACAGTGTATAATACGAATCTCAGAGACCTTTTCTCTCAGTTGAGTTACTTTCGAATCCAGGATAAACTTTCTTTCGAGGATTTTTCTTCTCTCGATCTCGATCGTTACTTCAAGGAAAATGAATCTAAAATTTTAAGTTTTGCTAATTCTTTTGAATCCGCCGCCCGCGCGAATCCGGATTACAGATCCTTTCTCACCGAAGAAAAAAGGCTAAAAGAATCCGCGAAGTTGAGCAAACTTTCTCTTCTTCCTCAAACGGAAGTTTTTGTTTCTTATATGAATCGACGAAACCAGAATTTCTCGATCGATCGCGGTCCACTCGATTATAGAATTATGGATACGACCGAATACAGAGGAGATCTTTTTAGCTTCGGAGTCAATATGAGAATTCCCGTTTGGTCCGCGCTCAAATGGGAAAGTATTACGGGCCAGTATGAGAGGGAAGCGGACGCGGGTAAAGAATCCGCGGAGAAAGTAAAGATGCAAGTGATCTCGGATTTGAATCGAAACTTCGAGCTCATCCGTGGTTACGGAACACAAATCGAAATTCTTCAAAAAAAGCTTATCCCCGAGTTGGAAAGAGCGGTTCGCGCAAACGCTTCTCTCTATGTTCCTGGAAAAGCGAGCCCTCTGGATATTCTATCAACTCAGGTCGAAGTGATCCAGGCTCGAATTCGAAAGGAAGATTTGATCGAAAGGAAACACGAATCGATCATAAATATTCTTCAAATCTTAAGCCAAATTCATCCGAATCCGGACGACGGAACACACTCCGGTCACGGAGAAGAAGGAGGTCGATTATGAAGTTTCCGTTTCGTGTGACGATCTCCATTCTTCTACTTTTCACCTTGGTTTGGAACTGCGCCAAAGAAAAGGAAATTTATTATTGTCCGATGCATCCGACTTATATTTCGGATCGTCCTGGTACATGCCCGATTTGTAATATGGATCTTGTCAAAAAGTCTAAAGACGAACACGAGAAACACAACCAAAACGGCTCGGATCAATCGAGTGTGCGCGTTTCTCCTTCCGAATCGGATTCAACGAAAGGACAAAATTCTTTCGACACTCAAAAATCAGAAAATCAATCCTCCGAAAAAAACTCACAGGAGTTTCCCCTTTCCTTAGAAAAACAGCAGTCGATCGGCATTCGAACGGAATCCGTTTTAAAAAGGGACCTTACAAAAAATGTCTCCGCGTATTCCACCGTGGCCTATGACCCGGAGCTTTACACTGCCATTACGGAGTACAAAGAATTGCTTCGTTCCCGGGAATTCTTTTCCGATCCAGGATCTTCCCTCGTCGGACAGAACCTCCAGATTCGTCTGCGTCAGTTAGGTCTTTCCTCCGATCAGATTCGACTCTGGACATCCGGAAAACGAGATCCCTCCGAATTGATTTTAGGCGGGAAGTTCGGACGAGCGCATATTTATTCCCAGATCTACGAATCCGATTTATCCGCTGTGCGTGTCGGTTTAAAAATTATGTTTAAAACCAATGTATATCCGGACGTAAATTTCCCCGGCGTTATCAAAAGTATCGATACGATTTTGGATAAGAACAGCAGGACCCTCCGCCTACGGAGCGAAGTTTTCGACAAGGAACAAAGACTTCGACCACAGATGTTCGGGGACTTGGAAATTCAGATTCCTCTAAAACAAATCCTGAGCGTTTCAACGTCCGCCGTTTTGGATACGGGAATTCACAAAATGGTCTACGTGCAAAAAGGTCCGGATCGTTTTGCGGCTACATTCGTTAAGACCGGTTTAAACGTCGGCGAATGGACGGAAATTAGAGAAGGATTGCAGGAAGGAGAAAAGGTTGTCTCCGAATCCACGTTCCTAATCGATTCCGAAGCTAGAATCCGCTTTGGCTCCAGTTTACACAAACATTGAGGTCGTCATGATTCAGAACATCATTCGTTTTTCAGTAAATCATAAATTTCTAATTCTTTTGCTTACGATCGGCCTTCTTGTTGGGTCATTCGTTTCCTTAAGGAATATTCCGTTGGACGCGATCCCGGATCTTTCGGATACGCAGGTAATCGTATATTCCCGTTGGGATCGAAGCCCCGATATCTTAGAAGATCAAGTCACTTATCCGATCATCACTTATCTTCTGGGAGCTCCTAAGATCAAGGCGGTTCGAGGTTTTTCAGATTTTGGATTTTCCTATGTTTATGTGATCTTTCAAGATGGAACGGATATCTATTGGGCAAGATCCCGCGTGCTCGAATATTTAACGCGGATCCAAGCGAGCCTTCCTTCCGGAGTAAAGATAGAATTGGGACCGGACGCGAGTTCGGTGGGTTGGGTATATCAATATGCGCTGAGAGATCGTACCGGAATGTCCTCGTTTTCGGATCTTCGAACCTATCAGGATTTCAAACTGAAATATTTGCTCAACGCGGTACCGGGCGTTTCCGAAGTTGCGTCAATCGGCGGCTTTAAAAAACAATATCAGATCACTCTTCAGCCGAATGCTTTACGTTCCTATAATATTGATTTTGAAACCCTGGTCCGTAAAATACGGGAAAGTAATCAGGAAACCGGCGGCAGGCTGGTCGAACTCTCCGGAGCGGAATTCATGATTCGAGGAAGAGGATATATTTCATCGATCGAGGACATCGAGAACGTCTCTCTTGGAACGGACCTCAATGGTACTCCGATTCTCCTAAAGAATGTAGCGACCGTTTCCTTCGGTCCCGATATCAGACGCGGAATCACGGATTGGAACGGAGAAGGGGATGTTGTCGCGGGAACGATCGTTATGCGACACGGAGAGAATGCGTTAAACGTCATCGAAAGACTGAAAACTAAAATTGAATCCATTCAAAAGAATCTTCCGAATGGAACGGAATTCATCACGACCTACGATCGCTCCGAACTGATCAAAAACGCGCTTTCCACGCTACGGTGGAAGTTGATCGAAGAGATGTTGATCGTATCCGCTGTGATTCTTTTGTTTCTCTGGCATTTTCCGTCGGCTATCATTCCGATCCTTACGATTCCAATCAGCGTTTTGATTACGTTTATTCCGATGTACTTATTGGATTTAAACGCAAACCTCATGTCTCTTTCGGGAATGGCGATCTCCATAGGAGTCCTCGTCGACGGAGCGATTGTGGAAGTGGAAAACGCGTATAAAAAATTGGAAGAATGGGAAACTTCGGGAAGAATCGGAGACTATCATAAAGTTCGATTGGAAGCGCTTTTGGAAGTGGGACCTTCCGTTTTCTTTTCTTTGCTCGTGATCGCCGTCGCGTTCTTTCCCGTATTCGCGCTCGTGGATCAAGAGGGAAGGTTATTTAAACCTTTAGCATATTCAAAAAACATTGCGATGGCGGTCGCGGCTTTGCTTGCGATCACTTTGGATCCCGCCTTTCGAATGCTTTTTACAAGAATGGATCCGTTTGTTTTTAAGAACGCATTTATTTCTAAGATGGCAACGAGTCTTTTCGTAGGAAAATACTATCCGGAAGAAAAACACCCGGTGAGTCGAATTCTATTTCGACTTTACGAGCCCGCCTGCCGCTGGGTATTACACAACCCGAAAATCACAATTCTCTCTTCAATAATCTTGGTTCTTCTTACGATTCCAGTTTATCTTCGCCTTGGGTCCGAGTTCATGCCGCCTTTGGACGAAGAATCTCTTTTGTATATGCCTACCACGTTACCCGGAATCGGCGTTGCAGAGGCGGAAAAATTACTGTCGTCGATGGATAAAAAATTAAAAGCAATTCCTGAAATCAAAAGTGTTTTCGGGAAATCGGGTCGATCCGAAACCGCAACCGACTCGGCTCCGTTTTCGATGATGGAAACCGTCATACTTCTACATCCGAAAGAAGAATGGAGAAAAGCGAATCGATTCTATTCTTCATGGCCTCGCATTCTACAATGGCCATTTATTCCATTCTTCTCCGAAAGAATCAATAAAGAAGAATTGGTTGCTATTCTCAATGAGGAGATGCAATTTCCCGGAGCGACCAATGCCTGGACGATGCCGATCAAAGCAAGAATCGATATGTTGAGCACGGGAATGAGAACGCCGATCGGAATCAAAGTTCTAGGAACTTCACTGGAAGAAATCGAAAGAATTGGAGTTTCCATCGAATCGATTCTCAAAACGGTTCCGGATACAAGAAGTGTTTTTGCCGAAAGGACCGCTGGAGGTTATTATCTCGATGTCGAATTAAAACGACCTAGTTTAGCAAGATATAATATATCGGTCGACACCGCCCAACAGATCGTTGTTTCCGCAATCGGAGGAGAATCGATTACACAAACCATAGAGGGAAGAGAACGATTTTCGGTGAATCTTCGTTATCCGAGAGAATTGAGAGATTCCGTAGAAAGAATGAAAACGATCTTGGTTCCAACGACCACCTTTGGACATATTCCGTTAAGCGAAATAGCCGATATCCGAGTTAAAACCGGACCATCAATGATCCGAGATGAAAACGGATTTTTAGTCGGATATATCTACGTGGATCCCGCCACAACTGATATCGGCGGTTACGTGGATCTTGCCAAAAAAATAGTCTCCGAAAAAATTCTTCTTCCGAGCGGGTATTCCATAGAATGGAGCGGTCAATACGAGAATATGATTCGTGTTCGGGAGAGAATGAAATACGTAATTCCACTTACGATATTTATAATATTCCTATTATTGTATGCGAATACAAAATCCTACGCAAAAACTTTGATCATCTTACTTGCGGTCCCTTTTTCCTTGATCGGAGCGATCGGACTTTTGTTCATTCTCGGCTATCACGTTTCTGTTGCTGTTTGGGTCGGAATGATCGCGCTCATGGGATTGGATGCGGAGACTGGAGTTTTTATGCTTCTCTACTTGGACCTTTCCTACGAGGACGCAGTAAAAAAAGGAAAACTTCGAAACAGAGAAGAATGGATCGACGCAGTCTTGCATGGAGCAGTACACCGAGTGCGTCCGAAAATCATGACCGTTCTTGCGGCGATGCTCGGTTTGATGCCGATCCTATGGTCTCAAAGCACCGGTTCTGACGTTATGAAGCGGATCGCGGCTCCGATGGTCGGAGGACTTGCAACTAGCTTTCTTTTAGAATTGCTGGTTTATCCGCCCGTCTACTTACTCTGGAAACAGGGAACGCTTTCCTCTCTTTTTCAATTCCGGAATCCGATGGAACGAAGCACCTTCCCAAAGGAATCATACATCCCGGAGTCGAAAACTTTTTTCAGAAAGAAGGAGAAATCTCGGAATTGAATGCGGAAATTCTTGTAAGCGAAAATAGAACTCAAACTAAAAAAAGATCAAAGAAGGAAAAACAATGATTCAAAAGACAATTCAAATTCTTATCCTAATCGGATTTTTGTCGGCGGCCGCATTGTCTGCGCACGAACACGAAGGCGATCACAAGGACCACAAAGATTCCATGGATAAACACCAGGAACACGGAAAGGAACACGATCATTCCAAACACAAGGAATCCGGGAAAGGAAAAGAGAAACATTCCGGAAAGGAACACGATCATTCTAAGATGAAAGAATCGAAGGGAAAGAAGTAGAAAGAAATCTTCGAAACAGAAGGTTTCTATCAGTAGAAGGTTTTTAAAACAAAAAAGCCGCCCGAAGGGCGGCTTGGAATCAGAAACAAATCAAAATCGTTCAGCCAAATCGGTCGCTTAACAATTTCACTACTTGATCTGGTCTCATGTTCGCCTGAGCCAACATCGCAGAACCACTTTTAGTGAGAATTTGGTTTCTCGTATAATCAACGATCTGCTCCGCCATATCCGCGTCCCTTACACGGCTTTCAGCGGCGACCATATTCACATAACTGGATTGTAATCCTTGAGAAGTGATTTCCAAGCGATTGTAGTAGGCTCCGAGATCTGCACGCTGTTGATTCACTTTGGAAATCGCCGTATCCAAAATTCCGATCATCGCGTTCGCGCTGGCAGGAGAGGAGAGGGCTTGTTTTTTTCCATTTGTCATCAACTGCAGACCGGTTGCGTTCATCGAATCGATAAAGATATCCAACTTTTCATTTTGATTCGGACCAACCTGAAGCTGAATGGGCTTATTCGATTGTTTGGAATGGTCTCCCGAAAGGGGTTTGATTCGGTTGAATTCTGCGGATTTTCCGATACGATCCACTTCTTCGATCAATTGATCGACTTCCAATTGAACGAGTTTTCTATCCTCATTTGAATAGATACCGTTCGAGGTTTGGATGGAAAGTTCACGGAGTCTTTGCAAAATGTTATTTACTTGTTCGAGAGTTCCTTCCGTTACTTGAATGAAAGAAACCCCGTCCATCACGTTTCGTTCCGCCTGGGCAAGACCGCGGATCTGAGTCCGCATTTTTTCCGACATGGCAAAACCAAGAGCATCGTCCCCGGCACGATTGATTCGTTGACCGGTGGAGAGTTTCTCCATGGTTTTATCCAATTCTTTGTTCACGCTCTTCAGTACATTATTTGTACGGAGCGCACTTATGTTGTGATTGATGATCATTGTCACAACCTCCCTGTATCGTGTTGCCCGGATCCGTCCGGGCCGAAGTTTTGGGGCAGAATCTGCCTTTGTTTATCCACTGCGAACTTCCACTCTGTTTGGAACGGAGGTGAAAGTTTTTATATTTTTTTCCTAAAGTCTTGTCCAGAGGGAGCCGAACTTAAGTTTTGGGAACTTTTGTCAAAATAGTAACCGCATCGTTCCTTGAAAGCAACTCTTTTCCTTTTCCTCTTAAAAAAATCCTTTCCTTCCCATCGCGTATTCTCAATGTTTTGATCGTATTTTGTCTCTTTCCCGAAACGGGAATTTCAGGAATGGATTCGAAACCATGAAAATTTATACAAAGAAAGGGGACTTCGGTCAGACCTCCTTAGCAACCGGAGCCAAGGTCCTGAAATCGGACCGTAGAGTGGAATTATATGGAACAGCCGATGAACTGAATTCCACAATCGGAGTCGTAAAAGCCTTTTTATCTTCTGAGAGCAGTCTCCATTCTCCCTTGGAAATGATTCAGAATTTACTCTTTGAACTCGGTTCAGAATTAGCAGGTTTTCGGCCAAAAGAAGAATCCTGCATTTTAGAGGACGATATATTCTTCCTCGAAAAGGAAATCGATTCAATGCAGGAAAAATTAACCCCTTTAAAAAAATTCATCCTTCCGGGTGGAACAAAAGCATCCTCTTTTTTGCACATTTCGAGAACGGTTTCCAGAAGATTGGAAAGGGAAATGGTCCACTATAAAGAGGAAGGTCTGGAAATTCTTTCTCAACCGATGATTTTTATGAACCGACTCTCGGATTATTTTTTTGTCGCCGCACGTTACGCAAATTTAGAGGAAAAAATTCAGGAACCGACATGGACGTCCAGGGCAAAACTTTAAGTTCTCATCCGAAATCTCTTTCCATTCTTTTCCTAACGGAAACCTGGGAACGATTTAGTTTCTACGGTATGCGAGCCTTGCTCGTTTTATTTTTGACGAAGGTCTTCCACTATTCAGATGCGGTGGCGCAGGATATCTACGGGTATTACATTGGTCTTGTCTATCTTACACCGTTGATCGGAGGTTATCTGGCAGACCGATATCTCGGTTTTAAAGTTTCGATTTATCTCGGAACAACGCTCATGATGTTCGGCCACTTAAGTCTTGCATTCGAAACAAAACCATTTTTCTTTTTAGGACTCGCGTTACTCATCATCGGAGTCGGCTTTTTTAAACCGAATATATCTACGGTTATGGGAAGGATCTATGAAGAAGAAAATAAGAATCACATGAAGGATTCCGGTTTTACGATCTTCTATATGGGAATCAACCTCGGAGGTTTTCTCGGGCCGATCTTTTGTGGTTATTTTAGTGCGGCCTTCGGCTGGGGATATGGTTTTGGGGTGGCGGCTTTCGGAGTTCTTTTCGGAATCTTGATCTTCCTTTTTGGTCAGAGAATTTTTCCGAAAAGTGTATTCGAACCCGGAAGGAAGAAACAATTAAACCAGTCATGGACACCGATTCCATTGACCAAAGAAGAAAAGGAGAGGGTGGCGGTGATCTTTATTTTTGCGACATTTATGATCATTTTCTGGGGAGTTTTTGAACAAATCGGCTCTTCGATGAATCTATTTATCGATCGACACGTAGATCGTAATCTTTTTGGATACGAAATTCCGACCCCCTTATTTCAATCTCTAAACCCTCTATTGATCTTACTGTTTGCTCCTTTAGTCGCCGCGTTTTGGACCGCTCTTGCGAAAAGAAATTTAAAACCGGACACTTCCACAAGGTTCGCCTATGGATTTCTAATATTGAGCCTTGGGTATATCACTTTAGTCGCGGCGACGTATGATTTCCAAAGCGGAAATAAAATTTCCGCACTCTGGCTACTTCTTATGGTTGCGCTCATTACGATCGGCGAGTTGTTTACTTCTCCGGTAGGACTTTCCCTCGTAACAAAATTAGCGCCGAATCATTTGGGGGGATTCTTGATGGGGGTCTGGTTTATTTCCAGTTTTTTCGGAGGAATCTTAACCGGAAAGTTAGGTGGACTCATGAGCACCGAAAGTTTTCCTTCCTTTTTTGGGATGTTTGCAGGTTTGGCATTTATAGGAAGTTTCGTTTTGTATTTGGCAAGAAAGAAATTTCAAAAATGGATGCACGGCGGAGATTTGTAAACCTCAACTTTTTCATTCGGTGATTGTAATATTAGGAGTTTTCTATGTATAAGATTCTATTTTATTTTTTTATCCTCTTCCTATTCCAGACTAAAATTTTTGCCGATCCTTTTTCCGATCTCCTTAAGGAGGATTTTGAAACCGGACAGACACTTCTTATAAAAAATTCGGTCTTTCAAAAATTAGGAAGTAAATCCAAAGATCCCCGGGTGATGGAAATCACTAAAAATACGATTCCTTGGGCGATCATGGAAGGATTGGCTCCGGACGCAGTAGCGGAATTGATCGTAAATCAATATTACGTTTCCCTTTCGGGCATGCGCTTTACGGAATCGGAGGACGCGATTCCAGCACTTGCTAAACAAAAACTTTCCGAGAAGGATTTTGTCCTTGTTTCCCTCTTTGTAAAAGAAACGGATCAGGCGGGCATTCGGGAGGAGATTCGGAATGTTTTTCTTTCGACGGCCCTCAAATCTCGTTGGGACGGCTTTTCCATCTTAGCCGGGGGAAGAGCGCTCATAGCGGGAAAATACGTTGGGATTCCTGAAAATCGGCTGGCTTCTCGCATTCTAAGTTTGCTTCCAACAAAAGGGGGGAACGCACCTTTTGAAAAAACGGATTCTGCTTTTCGTCAGGCGATATTTTTCAATCCGACAAATGATCGTTATACGCTTGCGTCCGATCTACTTTCTCAACTTAAGTCTCTACACTCGGGGACAAAAAGTAAGTCATTAGATTCCTGGACGACTTCGATTGCGACTGCGCGCTCACTCGATAGCGGGCTAAATTCCGCGGGAGAAATTGTGATCGGTGATAGGCCAAAATTCGGTTTCGAAGAAAATATTCCTGAACCACCCTTAGTACCGGAAGTCGAGCCGGACGCCCCTATAAATCCAGGAAAGTCGGATTGGGAAGTTTTACAATCTTCTCGTCTACTTTCCGTTGTAAAGGAATGGCAAGGGACTCCTTACTATTGGGGAGGAACTTCAAAGAAGGGTGTCGACTGCTCGGGTTTTACATTTAGTTCTTTAACGGATACTCGCGTAGGAGTTCCTGCAAAAATCGTTCCTCGTCTCGGAAGAGATCAGGCAAAGTCAGGGGCACACGTTGCACACGATGATCTTCAAGCAGGAGATCTTATTTTCTTTTCCGCTTCGCCGAATCAAAGTAAAATCACTCACGTTGGGCTCGTGATTTCGGATAAAGAATTTTCCCATGCCTCTTCTACAAGAGGAGTGGTGATCGATAAGATTTCAATGAAGTGGTGGATCGATCGATACGTTACTTCCCGGAGAGTTTTTAAAAAAGTAACTCCTTAAAGTTTGCTTTGAATTCTTTTGCGACCGACTTGATTCTGCAGGGAGAGATTCAATGCTATTATACTCTAATTTGAAATCCGTTTTTCTCGAATCAATATACCAAGACGGCATTTCAGTTCTGAAATGAAGTAGTTTTAGAATTAAGATAGTCTTTGGGCGATCATTGCGTTCTTTAAACGTTCTTTTTTTAGGAATCAAACCAATCTCGATAATCGAGAACAGAAAATAGATGGGAGGGTTCGCATTCTAGGCTACGTTTAATTCGATTTTCCGGAAAATCGAGGTGGAGGATATATCTGTAATTCCTGTGAAATGTGGGAGCTCCCTCATTCATCGTATTCACGATAGAACTTCCCACTCCCACCTCATCCAACCACAAAAGATAATTAAAAAGGTAACAGCGGGACACGCCATGTGCTTGCGCGAGAACACCTAAAAGAGTCCAACTTGCAGTCCCCAGCCGAACGTTTACTCGCTTCATTTTAGAATGACCCGGGCTCGGCTGATATAAAGTCTTGCCCGCTTTCTTTCCTAAACGTTTTACGGAACTCAAATATTTCCCGTATCGCATCAAAAGTACGGGGACTCTCCTTGGCAGTAGTCTCCTTTCTCTTTCATCGTAACGAGAAAGGGTAGAATCCGGTATCAATAAGGTAACAACGTCCGTCTTGTCCTCGCGCAGAAGGGAACGAATTTCCTGTTCGGAATTTAATAATAAGCAACCCATACCTCAGACGGTTCTCGATCTTCTCTTCTCGAGTCAAGGTCCTATAAAAAAATGAATATTTAGAAAGTTTTTTTAATCTCCGAAGCAAAAAGACCTCCGTATGGAACAACCAAAATCTTTTCTTATTCATTTAAAAATTCCGAAAAGATAGATTCTCGTTGGAAGAATCAAAAAAGAAAAAGAGAATCGGAAAGAAAGAGCAGAGACGGATTGAATCTTCGATCGAAAAAAGTTGAGTTTACCAATCCATTCCAGAAACAGAAGAACTCATTCTTTTAAATTGAGCTCTTCCACTATTTCCAAAAGAATTTTCGTTTTCTCCATCGGATTTGGATCTACGAGAATTTCCTGTTTTTTTGAAAATTCAAAATTAAGAATGGAAGCGATAAAATCGATCGGAAAAGGATGCGTCATGAGTTCGTTCATTCTCAGAATGAGGTCTTCCCCGGCGCCCTCGGAAAGAAGAATTCTCTTGGTCATAAAAAGTAGTCTTTCAAAAATCTTCTTAAAATTTTCGTCTTTCAGATAGTCAAAATCAGGTTCTATCTTTTCTATACGAGCAACCCGAAATGGTTCCACAGTTTCATAGTCTATCAGTTTTGCGATTCCTTTGCCTTCTAAGAGAATATTGGATCTTCCGTCGGGAAGTGGATCTCTTCGAATGATCTTTCCCCAACCAAAAACGGTTTCAATTTCCGGATGTTTCGAAGGGGCTCTGGATTTCGCGGGAAGAATGGGAGCAACGGCCAATTCTTCTCCGGATTCCATACAATAATCCAACATCAATCTGTAGCGGGGTTCGAAGATATGGAGAGGCAGGTAAGTCCCAGGGAATAGAATGATTTCCGGCAAAGGAAAGATAGGGACAGTAGTAGTTGACACGGGAAGGATACTATAGCGGCTTAGAGAGAAACCGTAAATCAAAATCCAAAGGCATGGTAGAATTTGTATTATCTGGATCGAAATCGTTTTCACACTTCCACTGAAAAACTAAAATACTTAAGAATCATCGTAATCGGTGATTTTATTTTAGATGAATATCTGATCGGCGAAGTAAATCGGATCTCTCCGGAAGCCCCCGTTCCCGTCGTTTGGGTACGAAAGGAAAAGATTACTCTAGGGGGTGCCGGAAACGTAGTCAAAAATTTATCGAGTTTGGGAGTGAAATCCGTCGTCCTCGGAAGAGCCGGAAAAGATGAAAAAGCGAAAAGTCTTTTAGAACTTCTTTCCAACGAAAACACAGACCGAGAAAAAAACTTTCTTCTTCAATCCGAAGAGGTTCCTACCATTCTCAAAACACGTGTCATTGCAGGGCATCAACAAGTCTGTAGAATCGACAAAGAAGAATTAAAGCCGATCACAAAAAAAGAGGAAGATCTTCTCATCGAAGCATTCTTAGATAGAATCGATTCTTCCGACGCGGTCATTCTTTCCGATTACGATAAGGGAACCTTGACTCCGAGACTCATTCAAGAAATTTCCCAAATCTGCTTCGATAAAAAAAAGATCGTCACGGTCGATCCTCAAGTAAGTCATTTTTTTCTCTACAAAGGTGTGAGTATTCTCACGCCCAATCATCATGAAGCTGGGAAGGCGATCGGAAAAAAACTCGAGACGGATTCCGAAATTCTTCAAGCCTCTCAAGAAATCACCGAAAAACTTTCTTCTCCTTCTCTTATGATCACGAGAGGTGAAAAGGGAATGAGTTTATATCTGACTTCCAAAAAAGAAATCTTTCATATTCCGACCGTCGCAAGAGAAGTTTTTGATGTCACAGGAGCGGGGGATACCGTGATCAGCGCTTACACTGCCTATCACGCGGCGGGACTCAGCGAGTTAGACGCAAGTGTCGTCTCCAATGCCGCCGCGGGAGTCGTCGTCGGAAAACTCGGTGCCGAAACCGTAACTCCGGAAGAACTCAATTCTTCTCTTCAATCGATGGGAACTTTTTCGGGATAGAATATGGATTTGAAAAATCATATCGTTCCCTGGGAAGAAGTTGCATCCTTTTCCGATCAAATTCGAAATTCTAAAAAAATCGTTTTTACAAACGGGTGTTTTGATCTCGTTCATCGAGGACATCTCACCTATCTTTCTCAAGCGAGAGAACTGGGCGATTTTCTCTGGATCGGACTCAACGGGGATTCTTCGGTAAAGAGACTCAAAGGCTCGCAAAGACCCGTCGTTTCTGAAGAAGACAGAGCGATTCTTCTGGGAAACCTTCGTTTCGTGGATGCCGTCACAATTTTCAACCAAGATACTCCGTTAGAGCTCCTACGATTGGTCCGTCCGGCGATTCACGTCAAAGGGGGAGATTATAAAGTGGAAGATTTGCCGGAAACTCCTTTGGTTCGAGAATTCGGAGGTGAAGTCAAGATCTTGCCTTTTGTGCCCGGAAAATCCACTTCACTTTTGATAGAGAAAATCCTGAAACTCTAAAACTTCGTCTTCTCATTTTTTTGGAGACAGAATTCTTAGAAATTCCTGTTTGAATTTCTGGAAACTCCCAAAACTCTGTTCTGAAAGGCGGGAATGGAAGTTGTCGAGAACTAAGTTTATCTTTGTAACCGGAGGGGTGAGTTCCTCCCTTGGAAAAGGAGTCACCGTTGCGGCTCTGGGATGTCTTTTGGAAAGTAGAGGATATACGGTTTCCCTCCAAAAGATGGATCCATACATCAACATCGATCCGGGAACCATGAGTCCATATCAGCACGGTGAAGTGTACGTTACCGCAGACGGAGCCGAGACCGATTTGGATCTTGGTTACTACGAACGTTTTACCCATTCCAAACTCACTCGTAAGAATTCGGTTTCGACCGGTCAAATTTATAATACCGTAATTCAAAGAGAAAGAAAAGGGGACTACCTCGGTCGGACCGTTCAGGTGGTTCCTCATATCACAAACGAAATCCGAAACCGAATGTACATCGTCGCTCGGGAAGAGAATCCGGATTTCATCATCGTAGAAATCGGCGGGACCGTCGGAGACATCGAATCCATTCCATTCTTAGAAGCCATTCGTCAGATGCGATACGAACACGGAAGTTCCAACGTTCTCTTCGTTCATCTTACATTAGTTCCAACGATCACTGCCGCCGGAGAGGCGAAGACAAAACCGACGCAACACTCCGTCAAAGAATTACTCGGTCTCGGAATTCAACCGGATATCTTGGTCTGCCGCGTATCACAGCCGATGACAAAAGAGATGAAAAACAAACTTTCCCTTTTTTGCAACGTAAAAGAAGAGAACGTCATTTCCGCGAGCGACATCTCAACATCTATATACGAAATTCCTAAAATGTATAAGGAAGAAAAGTTGGACGAAGTCGTTTTGAAAACGATGGGTCTGGAAATCGGAACTTCCAAGTTTGAAGATTGGGATACGATGGTGAAAGGACTTCTCACCACAAAACAAACCGTGCAGGTTGCGGTCGTAGGAAAATACATTTCCTTACAAGACGCGTATCGCTCGATCTACGAAAGCCTTTCTCACGGTGGAATCGCCCACGAAACAAAAGTCGAATTCGTAAAAATCGATCCCGAAAATCTGGATAAGGAAAACGTAATCGGCGCGCTCAAAAACGTACATGGAATTTTGGTTCCAGGCGGTTTTGGGGATCGCGGAATCGAAGGAAAAATTCTCGCGATCCAATACGCAAGAACACAAGGAATTCCATTCTTTGGAATCTGTCTCGGAATGCAATGCGCGGTCGTTGAGTTTGGAAGAAACGTCCTCGGTCTGAAGGATGCGAATTCTACCGAAATCAGACCAGACACGGAAAATCCCGTGATCTCGCTCTTAGAAGAACAAAACGACATCGAACAAATGGGCGGAACGATGAGACTCGGTTCTTATCCGTGCAAGATCAAAAAAGGAACCCTCGCTTTCGCGGAATACAAATCGGAGCTCATTCACGAACGTCATAGACACAGGTTTGAATTTACCAACCGTTACAAGCAACAATATGAGGAAAACGGAATGGTTCTTTCCGGTTCTTCCCCGGACGATAATCTCGTAGAGATCGTGGAAATTCCAAAACACAAATGGTTTATCGGAGTTCAGTTCCATCCCGAATTCCAATCCAAACCGACGGCGCCTCATCCTTTATTCGCTGGATTTATCGGCGCCGCCGTGAAATACTCAAAGAAAGGATAATCATGAAAGACAATACCTGCACGCAAAGAGAATTTCTAAACGGAGCCAAGATCGGTGGAGACCAGCCTTTCTTTCTGATCTCGGGCCCTTGTGTGATGGAAAACCGCGATCTTCTCGATCGGGTCTGCGCGGAGATGATCGAAATCTGCGGAGAATTAAAGATTCCTTATATTTTCAAAAGCAGTTTTGACAAAGCAAACCGTTCCTCTGTAAATTCGTACAGAGGTCCCGGGCTTTCGGAAGGCATTCAGAATTTAGAATATATTAAAAATAAATACAACGTTCCAGTTCTTACCGACATCCACGAAACTCACCAAATCGGACCGCTCAAAGATGTCTTAGACATCTACCAAATTCCCGCGTTTCTCTGTAGACAAACCGATCTCATCGCGGAATCGGCGAAAACCGGCAAATGGGTAAATGTCAAAAAGGGACAGTTCTTAGCTCCCGCAGATACACGTCATATCGCGGTGAAGATGAAAGAATCCGGAAACGATAAAGTTCTCGTGACGGAACGAGGAACGAGCTTTGGTTACGGAAATCTTGTCTTCGACGGAAGAGCGGTTCCGATCATTCACGGATTCGATATCCCCGTAATTTTTGACGCGACTCATTCTGCACAACTTCCGGGTGCCGCGGGAAATAGCACCGGCGGCCAGAGGGAATTCATTCCGAGCATTCTTCGTTCCGCTGTTTCCTTAGGAATCGAAGGAATCTTTATGGAAGTACATCCGGATCCGGACAAAGCTCTTTCCGATGCAACGACTCAGTATCCGCTTTCGCAGATCAAAAATCTTCTGAAGGAAATGATCGCATTGGATCGTTACGTAAAAAAAGAGATCCTATCTTCTGCATTGCATTCGTAATCGGAATTCTTATGGAACACCAAACGGAAAGACGGAATCATTTTTTATTCTTCCTCATTCTGTTCGGACTTTCCGCGGGCATGCTTTCCACCTGTAAAAAAACAAACTACGAGAGAGTGGAAAAAGAAAGGGAAACCGGAGCCTCCATCTCCATTCGAAACTTCAAACGAGAAGCCTACGACCAAGACGGAAAACTTCAGTGGGAACTCAAAGCGGAAGAATCATATGTTTACGTCAACGAAAACAAAACCATCTTCTATAATATCGATTTCGACCAGTTCGAAAACGGAAAATTCAAATCCAAACTCATCGGTGAAAAAGGGGAAATCAATCACAAGACTCGATTGATGAAACTGGAAGGCAAAATTTTTCTGAGAACGGACGACAACAAAATTCTTACCGCAAAACAGATCGAATACAATATGGACACGAAGAAGTTGGAATCCAATTCCGAAGTCACCGTAAGCGCGGATGGAACGACGATTCACGGTGTCGGTTTACGCGCTGATAAGGACTTAAACAAATTTACGATCTTAAGACCTTCCGCGATTACTCAAGGTGGAACAAACCCACTCAAAGCGGCCGGTTCCAAATGATTCGAAAGGTTTTGCTTTTGATTCTATTTTGTTTTGCGTTTATGCAAAATTATGGAAACGTAAAACCTCCTCTTCTCGTCGGGAGTGAAACCGCTGACAGAAAGTTTTTGAGCATTCCCGAAAACGTGGAAAAGAAAACCGCAGGTCCGAGTTTTCCCACTCTTTGGGGCGGTTCCGCATTGACTCAGGAAGATAAAACGGTTTCCGGTCTCAAGATCACCGCGTTCATTTTGGAAGGAGGGGCTTGGATCCAACACAAAAAGGTTAAACTCTCCGCGAATCAAATCGAAGTCTACGGAAAGGACGCGTTCAAAGGATTCTTAAAAGGTGGTGTGTTTATCCAAGACGGAGACAACGGAGTCACGTTACGCGCGGGTACGGGAGAATACGATAAGCTCGAAGAAAAGATCTATATCAAAGATCGTCCCAGACTCTTTCACACGGACAAAAGTGGAACCAAGACCGTGATCTCGGCAACCTTTATCGAAAGAAACCTCGCTAAAAAAACCACCCTCTTAAAAGAAAACGTAATCATCGCTCATCCGCAAATCACGATCCTTTGTAAAGAAGCCGTCTTTGAAGAAGACGAAGACAAGATCACAACGGACCCCCATCCGATTCTCATCGCGAAGGATCGTTATCTCACCGGAAATCAACTCACTTTTTATACGAATGAAAATCGAGTCGAACTTACGGGAGAAAGTATTCTTTTTCAGAATTATATGGATACCGAAAAGGTTGAAAATAAGGATTCAAAAGAGAAACAACAACCGACTGAAGAAAAAACAAAAAAGGAAGTTAGGCGAATTGCGATTTTTAAAGGAGATCGTTTGATCAGCGATAAAGACGAAACCGGAGAAAACAGAGTCGGTCTTTACGGAAACGCCACCATATATCGACATACCATGAAAATGAACGCTGAAAAGTTAATCAGCTACGGAAAAAATTCCACAAAAGTAGAAGCCAGAAATCAGATCACGATGTTCGATCGTGAAAACCGATTGATCCTCTCCGGGAATGTCCTTGACTACTTCAAAAACGAACAATACATTCATTTGACCGATTCCGGAAAAATCGATTTTCTTGATAAAAAAACGGACGCGATCACGAGTACAATGACCGCAGTCGAGTTTGAGCGATTTATGGATAAGAATGAAACCGTAATTCGCGGCAATGTTCTAATAGAAGGCAAAGATTCTTCCGCCACGGGAGAATATGCTACGTATTTTGAAAAAGAGGAAAAAGTTTATCTTGAGGGAAATCCAACGTTGAAAAAAAACGGCCGAGACATTCATGCAGGAAGAATCATATTCTTTCCGAGAGAAGGTAGAGCCCTTTTGACGGATGGAATCGTTCCCGGAAAGTAAATTACGATTATGAGTAAAACCTTCCGCATGGAAAACCTGGTCAAGGTCTACAACAAAAGAAAGGTTGTGGATGGTGCCAGCTTCGATATCAAAAAAGGAGAAGTGGTCGGACTACTCGGTCCCAATGGAGCCGGTAAGACCACTTCTTTCTATATGTCCGTAGGATTTGTAAGACCGGACTCCGGTAAAGTTTACATCGACGGACAGGACGTAACCGATTCTCCCATGCATATCCGTGCAAGATCCGGAGTAGGGTATCTCGCACAAGAAGCATCTATCTTTCGTAAACTCACCGTGGCCGAAAACCTGGAAGCCATTCTAGAAACGATGGATCTTTCCCGCGCGGAAGTCGTTCGAAGAAGAGACGAACTCCTCATCGAATTGCAGATCATGCGAGTCGCCAACCAGAAAGGTTATACTCTTTCCGGCGGGGAAAGAAGACGTTGTGAAATCGCAAGAGCCCTTGTTACCAATCCCGACTTTATTCTGTTAGACGAACCGTTTGCCGGGGTGGACCCGATCGCGGTAAAGGACATTCAAACGGTAATCCAATCCCTAAAAGACAGAGGACTTGGAATTCTCATTACCGATCACAACGTAAGAGAAACGTTGAAGATAACGGATCGCGCCTATATCATGTACAGCGGAAGAATTTTGATCTCCGGTTCCACACACGATCTCGTCAATGATCCGGAAACCAGAAGAATTTATTTGGGCGAGGATTTTACGCTGTGAACCTCAGTCATTCACTAGTTCAAAAACAGACTCAGAAACTGGTGATGACCCAGGACTTAAGACAGTCCATAGAACTTTTGCCCTTGTCCACGCTCGAACTTTCGGACCGAATCAGTTCCGAACTCGTCGAAAACCCGATGCTCGAGGAGGAATACGCCTCCGAAAGAAATCGAACTCCCGATCTCTACAGCAGGGACGATCTCAAACGAAAGGAAAAAAATGATTTCCTGAAGAATTCGGACATCACCTGGCAGGATAATTTTTCCATCGATCGTGCGGGATCCGGAGGAACCGATGCGAGCGATCGAAATCAAAAATACATAGAATCTTCTCCCGAAAAAAGTTCCCTCTCCGAGCACCTTCTCTGGCAACTGCGACTTTCCAATTTAAAATCGGACGAGATCTCCATCGGAGAAATTCTCATTTCTATGTTGGATGATCACGGTTTTATTTCCGTTCCCATCAAAGACCTTTGTGCGGAAATGAAACTGAATGAAAAAAAAGTCCGAAAGATTCTTGGGCAGATTCATAGACTGGATCCGATCGGAATCGGAGCCAAGGACGTTCAGGAAACGCTTCTCATCCAAGCAAAGATCCTCAAACCGGACGATACAAAACTTCATACTCTGATCGCCGATCATATCAAGGATCTGGAGAAACTCGATTACAAAACGATTTCAAAAAAAATGGAACTTTCCCTCGAAGCGGTCGAAAGTCTTGCATCCGAAATCAAAAAATTAGAACCGTATCCGGCCACACTCTACACGGCAAACAAACCCGACTACGTAATACCGGACGTAGTCGTTCGGGAAGTGGACGGAGAATTCGATATCTACATCAACGACGAGTGGATCCCCAGGCTCAAGATCAATAAAGAATATAAGAATATTCTAAAAAACGCAAAGGATTCCGATAAAGAATATATCACGACGAAACTCGGCTCCGCGGAATGGTTGATTCGATCTGTCAACCAGAGAAGACAAACCCTATTCAAAGTCACTTCCGCCATCATAGAAATGCAGACCGAATTCTTCCGGAAAGGAATTCAGTTTATCAAACCGTTAACGCTTAAGGACATAGCGGAAAGGTTAGACATGCACGAGTCTACCGTTTCTAGAATCACGTCCAACAAATACGTACAAACCTCGCGAGGAATTTTAGAATTAAAATGGTTTTTTTCCTCCGGTGTTCGCTCTAGCGAAGGTGGGATCGAATCTTCCAAAAAGATCCACGATCTCATTCGAAATCTTGTCAAAGAAGAACAACCCGAAAACCCTTTGTCCGATCAGGAAATCGTGGAAGCGATTCAGAAACAAGGGATCGAGATTGCAAGAAGAACGGTCGCCAAATACAGAAAGATTCTCAAAATTCTTCCTTCAAGTCAGAGAAAAAAAGTAAAGTCTTTGGAGTCCAGATAATTCTATGTCCATGCCGGGAATCAACGTTTCCAACATTCTCAACGAACACGAAGAATTAGGGCTTCGTCTTTTGGCGGGAGAAAAGGGTCTTACCAATCGGATCAATATGTCCGAGATCAATCGCCCCGGTCTTTCCCTCACGGGATTTTACGAAAGTTTCGCGCACGACCGAATTCAAATTTTCGGAAAAGGGGAATGGGCTTACATTACTTCGCGTTCTCCGGAAGATTTAAAACAAATCGCCGCCGATTTTTTTAGCTTTCATCTCAATTGTATCATCTTCACTCATGGGAATCCGCCTCCGCCGATCTTTCAGGAAAATTGCGAACGTCTCGGAATTCCTTTGATGATCTCGGACGTTTCCACTCACAAATTCATCACTCTTATCTCCGGAATCTTGGATCGAAGTCTCGCACCGAGAACGATGAGGCACGGGGTGTTGATTGAAGTTTTCGGAATCGGAATTCTTCTTTCCGGAAAAAGCGGAGTTGGGAAAAGCGAGACCGCGCTCGAACTCATCGAAAGGGGACATCGTCTTGTCGCGGACGATATGGTGGAAATCCGAAGACTTTCGGAAAGTTATCTGATAGGAACCTGTTCCGATCTCTTGCGTCATCACATGGAAATCCGTGGATTAGGAATTTTGAATATTAAGGATATCTTTGGTATCGGTTCCGTTCGGGACCATAAACTGATCGAACTCATCATTCATCTGGAAGAATGGGCCGAAGACAAGGATTTCGACAGAACGGGTTTGGAAAATCCCACGGAAGAATTGTTAGGAGTGCAGATCCCTCTGATTCGAGTTCCGGTTCGTCCAGGAAGAAACATCCCCATCATTGTGGAAACAGCGGCGATGAACCAACGCCTGCGGAAATTGGGCAAAAACGCCGCGCAAGAATTCAATCAAAAGTTAAGTCAGTATTTACAGCAGGGTAAAGTTGAAAGAAATCCTCCTAAAAATCAATGAGAACGGCACCGGTATGCACGCGAGACCGGCATCCGTATTCGTAAACTGTGCTTCCAAATTTCCGTGCGAAATCACCGTGGTCAAAGACGACGTGGAAGTAAACGGCAAAAGTATCATGGGGTTGATGATGTTGGCACTCGCACCCGGAAACGAATTTACAATTCAGGTACGAGGCGATAAGGAAGACGAAGCCTTGGAGGCTTTGACAAATCTCGTAAAGAACGATTTTGTCTGATATCCTCTCTTTTTCGCGATGAATGACGAAACCAGATATTATCTAAGAGACTTACTCATCTTAGGTCTGATCATTCTTCTTTCCGTAATTCTTGCGGAAGCCATTCAATTTTCAGGGAGGAACATTCAGACCGACGATATCGGATTCTTAGATCGAATCGTAGTCTATATCTTCTTTTTTATTCCTTTATTCTCTCTTTCCCTTCTAATCTCGTATTTCTATAGAAACAAAAGGAACTTAGAAACCGGAAGACTCAAAAGTTCGATTCGTTATCGATTGACTCTTTCTTTTATTTTCGTAGCCTTACTTCCTTCCGTTCCGATTCTTTTTCTTTCCTCCAATATCACCGGAAAAATTTACGAACGATTCTATGGAATCGACATCGAAGAAGCCCTTTCTTCGGGTGAATCCCTGATTCGCAACGAAGAAGAACCGAAAAAAAAAGTCCTCATAGAAAAGACGAGGTTGTTGGAGAGTTTTTTAAGAATCCATCCGCTGAACCTTGAAACTCTGGTCGCTGGCGCTTCCCAACTCAATCTCATTCAGAGCGACGAGTTTTACGTTGGAATTTATGATAACGAAAAATCTATATTAGAAAATCGTGGTTTAAAATACAAACCGTACGAAAAGGATTTTAAGGCCTTTTCTAAAACGTCGGTTTGGACGGAGTTTACGAGTTATCGACCGGATTATTGTATGTTTTTTCTCCGTGTTCCGTTTCCGATCGGAAGGCGGATTTTGCAGACCGGTATTCGGATTCACAAAGGAGAAGAAAAAATCGTATATTCTCTCATTTCGACCCGTAGAAATTACGATTCCGCGGATTTGGCGAAAGAAAAACTTCCGTATCGAATTCGTTTAACATTTAGTATCATCACAGTTTCCATCTTTTTACTCGCGATCTACTTTTCTCTTCTATTCGCAAGAAGAATCTCAAGGCCCATCATCGAACTCGCAAACGCCACGCAAAAAATTTCAATGGGGGATACGGACATCAGTTTGGAAATCCGCGAAACCGGAGAAATCGGTGCGTTGATTGATTCATTCAATCAGATGGTTCAGGATCTCAAATCCAAAAACGCGGAGCTGATGCAGAGCCAAAGAATCGCGGCTTGGAAAGAAGTTGCACAAAGAATGGCGCACGAGATCAAAAATCCTCTGACTCCGATCCAACTTTCCGCTGAAAGAATTCGTAGAAAGATGAAGTCCGAAAATTGGGAGCAATTTCACGAAGTTGTGGAAAGCGGAACCGACACGATCATAAAACAGGTTCGAGTTTTAGAACACCTCGTAAATGAGTTCTCCGATTTTGCTCGAATGCCCGCGCCAAAACTCATCAATCAAAACTTAGAACCGATCATCGTGGAAGCCGTTAAACTTTTCGAACATACACCGCAGATCAAAATTGAAACAAGAATCGCAAAGTCCTTTCCTCAGCTTTTTTTAGATCAGAAGATCATGCTTCGAGTATTGACGAACCTGATTAAAAATTCGATCGAGGCCATCGAAAGAAAACGAGAAAAGGAAGAACGTCCCGATTACGTGGGTTCGATTTTGATCGGCGTTTCGATTAGCAGAAAGATTATGCGAAGAGTTGCGATCATCTCGATCGAAGACAACGGAATCGGAATCTCACCCGAACTAAAACAGAAAGTATTCGAACCGTATTATTCCACGAAAAACAACAACACATCGGGAATCGGCCTTGCAATCGTACAGAAAAGTGTGATTGACCACAACGGCCATATCTCGATAGATTCTTCCAATATGGGCGGTTGTCGTTTCCAAATCGAGCTACCGGTTTCTTAAAACGTAATGAAAATTTTTATCGCAGACGACGAACCTGAAATCAGAAAATCTCTGAAAGAAATTTTAGAAGACGAGGGTTTTGAAGTCGAGACCTTTTCGACCGGAAAGGCCCTCCTCAAACAACTCAAAGGAGAAAGACCGTCCCTCATTCTTCTCGATGTCTGGCTCGGAAAAGAGGATGGAATCGTTGTCTTAGACGAATGTAAAAAACTCTATCCGACTCTTCCGATCTTAATGATCTCCGGACATGGAACGATTGAAATCGCAGTCGCGGCCACAAAAAAAGGCGCGGTCGACTTTTTGGAAAAACCTCTTTCCATCGAAAAAGTGCTCCAGGCGATCGAGAACGTCATTCAACCAGAAGAAAAAAATCAGAACGCGGAAATTAAATTAGAATATGATGAAATACTGGGAAACTCTCCCGCGATCCAAAAAGTAAAATTTGCGATCGCGCAAGCCGCCTCGACAAACGCAAGAGTGTTTATCTACGGGGAGAATGGAACCGGTAAAGAACTCGTCGCCAAAACGATTTTCAAGAATTCGAAACGGAAAGATCAACCCTTTGTCGAAATGAACTGCGCGGCCATCCCGGAAGAATTGATCGAATCTGAACTTTTCGGTTTTACCAAAGGTGCTTTCACCGGAGCTACCGATTCCAGAATCGGAAAATTCGAGGCCGCGAACGGAGGAACCTTATTTTTAGACGAAATCTGCGACATGTCGCTTTCGACTCAGGCGAAAGTATTACGAATCTTGCAAGAACAACGTTTCGAAAAATTAGGAAGCACTGAAACGATCACCGTCGACGTTCGAATCATCGCCGCGACCAACATTCCGGTCGAAGAAGCGATCCGAGACGGAAAATTTCGAGAAGACCTTTACTATCGTTTGAATGTGATTCCGATCACGATTCCTCCTTTGAGGGAAAGAACCTCCGATATCCCCTTACTCGTGGATTATTATATCGCTAAAACCTTGGAAGAAAACAATCTGCCACCGAAAAAAATCGAATCCGAAGCGGTCTCGATTCTTCAAAACCATTTTTGGCCCGGAAACATAAGAGAACTCAAAAACATCATGGAACGACTTTGTATTATGACCGTGGGTTCTACGATCACTGCAAACGACGCAAGAGACGCGCTCAAAGGTTTCAAAACGGCGAACGAAATGGTGGAACTCGGAGATTTCAGAAAGGCAAAAGAAGAATTCGAAAGACAGTATATTATAAAAACATTACAGACCAACGAAGGAAACGTTACAAGAACGTCCAGAGTTCTCGGAATCGAACGTTCCCATTTATACAGAAAGATGAAGTCGCTTAACATTTCTTCGGATCAATATACCGATGGATAAACAAATTCTTACAAGCTTAGGAAGAATTTTGGGCGACTTACGTTTTTTAATCCAAAAAAAACAAATCCCGATTCTACAATTTGCCGGAGAAAAACCTCCCGAAACCACAGAACTCGTCTGGAAAGAAGACTGGAATCCGGGAGAAAAACAGCACGACCTTCAACTCGAAGCCGAAGGAATCCAAGTTCGGCGACCCGCTCGGGCCGCGGAAAGAAATTTCACGTGCAGACTTTGTTCGGATCGAATCAGTGCCATTCGAAACTTTCTCGTAAAGGGAAGAAAACCTGTATT
The DNA here is from genome assembly GCF_003545885.1 of Leptospira stimsonii. Lineage (NCBI taxonomy): Bacteria > Pseudomonadati > Spirochaetota > Leptospiria > Leptospirales > Leptospiraceae > Leptospira > Leptospira stimsonii. The sequence goes on along the minus strand of NZ_QHCT01000002.1, from coordinate 58,275 downwards.
AGTACTTCATTATACGGGAGAAATCGCTCCGGGAAGGCCTTCCTTTTCCAAAACTTCCCCCGATCAGATCTTTAGAACCAAGGACGCGGAAGAACTTTTCGGAAGAATGATCCAAAAACAATTCGGCTTTAGTCATCAGGAATTCTACTATCAAGAATATCCGGCTTGTATCTTTGCCCATTCCAAATCCAACGCGGAAGACTGGAAGCTCAGAACTGAAAAGTGCGAAACCCAAGTTAAGGAAACGATCGAATCCGAAAAGATCAGAGGAATCATCCTCTTGGGAACGAGTGCGATCGCCGTCTACGGAAAGGAAAAAGCCCTGGAGATGATGGGAAGAACGTTAGACTTCCTTCCCGGAATTCCGATGGTAGTTTTACGTTCTCCGGAAGCGATCTCCGCGATCGAAACGAAACGGAAAAACTTTTCAGGTTCGAAAGAATCCTTCGAATTCGAAACGATCAAAAAAGAAGAGATCTCCATCAAAGAAAGTATTCTTTCCCAACTCGCGCTCTTTCAAACCAAACTCAAGGACGTACTTTGATCTATTACGCCGAGGTCGCGTTTGATCTTCCGATCGAGGAAGATACGTTTACATACGAGGTTCCTCCCGGTACAAAAGTTGGGGTTCGTGTTCACGCAAAACTTCGCAATCGGGAAGAAGAGGGCATCATCGTTTCCGTTCACCAAAACGAACCGAACTACAAGGTTCTGTCCGTGGAAAAGATCATCGATAAAACTCCGATTCTTCTACAAGAACAGATCGACTTGGCGTATTGGATGAAGGATCAATACATCGCTTCCTTGGGAGAATGTATCTACAAGATGATTCCCGCCGGAAGAAGACAGGTCAAACTCGAAGCCTTTCCCTCGGACGCGGAAGGGAAACCCGTAAAACTCAATCAAGAACAGGATGTCGCTTATCAAAATATAGTTTCGACTTTCGGTCAAACGGCGGTTCATCTTTTATTCGGAATCACTGGTTCCGGAAAAACGGAAGTCTACATCCATCTTATCCAAAAGATTTTGGAAAGTTCGGATCGATCCGTGATTCTTCTCGTTCCCGAAATCAGTTTGACCTTTCATATCATTCGAAAACTGGAACTCATCTTTCCGGGGCAACTCGCGGTATTACATTCCGCCCTGAAGGTTTCCGAAAAATTCAAGGCTTACAACGAACTTCTCACGGGCAAAAAAAGAATCGCGGTGGGCACAAGGAGCGCGGTGTTCGCACCCGTTTCGAACGTGGGCCTGATCATCATAGACGAGGATCATGATTCTTCCTTTAAAGAACATTCGAGTCCGAGATACCACGCAAGACAAGTCGCGATGCAGAGATGTAAGACAAACAACGCGGTTCTCGTGATAGGAACGGCGACTCCTTCTTTAGAAATCTATCACTTAGCGAAAGAAGGAAAAATTCATCTTCATACCCTCACCAAACGGCCCGAAGGCGTTGTGCCTCCGACGGTTCGTATCGTGGAGAATCAAAAAGAATCCAACGTTCTCAGTTCGGAACTTTCCTTTGCGATCAAACAACGTTTGGATAAAAAAGAGCAGGTGATTCTTCTTTTGAATCGGAGAGGTTACAGCCCTCTGATCTATTCTCCTGCGACTTCTTCCTACGTTCCTTGTCCGAATTGTACGACCAATCTTTGTTATCACAAAAAAGGGACCGCGATCTGTCACCTCTGCGGCCACACAGAAACGTTAGACTCGCTTGAAAAACGAATGGGCGAAACCCTAACGCTCAAAGGAACCGGAACCCAAAAGCTGGAGGAAAATCTTCTCGAAGCGTTTCCACAAACCCGCGTCGAACGTCTCGATCAGGATTCGATCCAGGATCGAAGTTTGTTAAACGAAGTCATCTCCCGTCTTTTAGGAGGTCAGATCGATATTCTTACCGGAACCCAGATGATCGCAAAAGGTCTGGATGCCTCCCAAGTAACGTTAGTCGGTGTTTTAAACGCGGGAATCGGACTCGGTCTTCCGGATTTTAGAGCCAACGAAAGGGTTTTTTCTCTTTTGACCCAGGTTGCGGGAAGAGCGGGGCGTTCGACACTCAAAGGCGAGGTTCTGATCGAAACCAACGCACCGGACCACCCTGTCATTCAGATGGCGATGACCCAAGACTATATTCAATTTTATGAATGGGAACTTCCCGTTCGAAAGGAATTATTCTATCCTCCTTTCTCCCGTTTGATCCGAATTGTATCCAGATCCAAAGACGAAGCAATTTCTCTGGAAACGATCGAACTCGTCTTTAACGCCCTTAAAAAATTCTTTCCTTCGAAAGATACGGTTCTGCTCGGCCCGGCGCCTTGCCCTTTTTATAGAATCGATTCCAACTTTCGAAACCATATCATTCTCAAGACGTCATCGATTCAACATTGGAGAGAGATCATCAAAAAAGAAGTTCGTCCTTTGAAACTTTCTAAAAAAGTTTATCTTGAAATCGACTTTGATCCTTTAGATTTGGTGTAATATGAAAATCGGATACTTTGGAACCCCGGAACATTCCGCAGAGCTCTTAAAAGCGTTGATCGACTCGAAGATCGTCGAAGTTCTTTTTGTGGTCACCAATCCGGACCGTGCCAAGGGAAGAAGCAGAACTCCCGAGCACGGGCCCGTAAAAAAGATAGCTCTCGAACACGGACTTCCCGTGTTTCAATATGAATCTATCAAAAAAGAAAAGGAACAAGCTCTTCAAGACTTCGGTTCCTTTCCCGCGGATCTCTATATCATCTTCGCTTTCGGTTCGATTCTTCCGTCCGAGGTTTTTAGAAATCCTCCACTGAGTTCGATCAACTTACACGGCTCCCTTCTTCCGGATCTACGCGGCGCATCTCCCGTACAAACCGCGCTCTGGAAAGGTTATACAAAATCCGGAATCACGATCCAATACATCACCGAAAAGATGGACGAGGGAGACGTTGTCGCTTATCAAGAAGTGGAAATCACTCCGGAAGACAACACCGGAACCCTGATGGATAAGATTACGAAAGCGGGAATCACAACCATTCTTCGTTTACTTCGGGAATTCGACGGCAAACCATTCGCGGCGACTCCGCAAGATTCTTCCAAAGCAACCTATTGCGGAAAGATCAAAGCGGAAGATAGAATTCTCGATTGGTCACTGAATGCGAACGATCTTCACAATCGAATTCGCGCTCTCTTTCCGGACGCCGTGGCGACGACTCAGTTCCGAGAGAAACGTCTCAATATACTAAAAACCAGGACTTCCGAACTCCCTGCGGAACTTCCGCCTGTGCCTGGTAAATTGAAACGATTGGACAAAAAAGGCCTTCTTACACAGTGTGGTGATGGTAGATTTTTGGAAATTCTGGAATTGCAACCGGAAAACAAGAACAGGATGTCCTCATCCGATTTTCTCAACGGTTTCAGAATCCAAGAAGGGGAAACATTCGGGTGAATCAGGAACAAATCAAAGAGAAATACCTTCCGATCGGGGGTTATATCTTATTCTTAGCGGCTGGTCTTTTATTATTCTTTAGCGCCGCATTCTTAGTCGTATTCGTTAGAACCAAAAGTACAGCGAAGGTAATCGTTCCCGATCTGGTCGGAAAGTCTTATCCCGAAGTTCACAACGAGCTCAATCGTCTTCAGCTGAAGGTGCGTCTGGAAAACAAACGGTATCCAGACAAAACGGACGGAATCATTCTCTATCAATCCATTCGTCCGGGAAGAGAAATCGAAGCCGGAAGTAAAATTGTTCTCGCGGTCAACACGGGAGTGGATCGACTTTTGGTTCCCGACGTCAGGGGACAGTCCATTGATTCCGCAAGAGCCAATCTTCAAAAAGTTCTCGCCGGAGAAACATATGTAGAATTACAAATCGGCGGGATCACTTATATCGAACCACAAGCCGACCAACTTCCAAACACGGTCATCGATCAAATCCCGGAACCAGGGAAGAATACAACTTCTCGAGAAAAAGTATTCCTACTCGTAACGAAGGCGCCTGCCAAAACAAAAGAAGAATTTGCACCGACTTCTTTTCAAGGTGCTTCCTTTCCTCTCGTTCAAAAAAGCTTAACTCGTTCCGGAATCAAAAGTAGGGTTGAAGAAATCATCAGCACGAGAGTTCGCACTGAAAACGGACTCATTCAATCCGCGAGAATGGAAGGAGATGAGATTCGTTTCAAAGTCTTCTACTTCGAACCCGAGCTCGCGGTCGAAAGCGGATACGAACTTTTCTCTTACGAGGTTGGAGACAACGGAGAATACAAGGCGGTCGTCAAACCGGAAAACCAAGACGTGGCCGATGTCCTCACACTTCCGGTGAGTCTCAAAGACGGAGAAAAGTTTCAGACCGTATTCTATAGAAAGGGAAGCGTAAAGTTAACACTTCTCGACGCAACGGATTCCAAAGTAAAATCCAAATCCTACGAGAGCGAACTTTGAAAATTTCCGCATCCATCTTAGCTACAAAACTCACTGAACTCGGAAAGACAGTGCCCGATTACGATCCTTCCGCCATCGACTTGATGCACATGGATGTCATGGACGGAAACTTTGTTCCTCAGATCAGCTTCGGAGAAGCGCTGAGCAAGGAAGTAAAAGCTCTCACTTCCATTCCATTGGACGTTCATCTTATGGTTTCCAAACCGGAAAACCATGTTTCCAAATACTACGAACTGAGTCCCTATTGTATTACGTTTCATATCGAAACCACCGATTTTCCGGTGCGTTTGGCTCAGGAAATCAAATCCCACGGAACCAAGGTCGGAGTTTCTCTGAATCCCGGAACAACCGTTTCTTCTTTGGAAAACGTTCTTCCTTATATCGATTTGATTCTTCTGATGACCGTGGAACCTGGATTTTACGGACAAAAGTTTATCGTAAACGGAATGGAAAAAATCCGCAAAGCGAAGGAACTCATCGGTTCCAGACCGATCGAGCTCGAAGTGGACGGCGGCGTAAACGATACCAATATCCAAGAACTCAAGAAGAATGGGGTGGACATCGTAGTAGTTGGGGCCGGACTTTATAAAACCGGAAACCCTGTGGAGAACGCAAAACATCTCAAATCCCTCGCAAAAACCTGAACCTGCATTTTTGTCGGATCATTTCTTGACAGAGGGACATATTGTCCAATATTGGTAAAAATCATGCATTCTTTTTCCGTACTATTCTTGTAAGGAAAAAATGATAAAAGGAAAACGATCCCTTGGTAAAGCTTAGATTACAAAGAACTGGAACCAAACACGACCCTCATTATAGAATTGTTGCCGCTGACAGCAGAGCGCCTAGAGACGGAAAATTCGTAGATATCGTTGGTCACTATCATCCAGCACAAATCAAAGAACAGACTACCTTCCATAAGGAAAAAATTCTTACTTGGCTGAAAAACGGAGCTCAACCTACAGGAACCGTTTTGAACCTGTTTAAGAGCGCCGGAATTTGGGCTGAATACAAAACAACCCTGAAGAAGTAATGGAAGAATTGCTGAAGTACATCGTTGCTTCTCTTGTTGAATTTCCCGAAGAAATCGTAATTCGGGAAATCGAAGGGGAAGAACAAAACATCATCGAACTTCGCGTTTCCCCAAAAGACGTGGGAAAAGTAATCGGTAAGAACGGTCGTATTGCAAAATCCCTGCGCGCGATTCTTACTGCGGCTTCCGTAAAAGCAGGAAAAAACTTCTCGCTCGAAATCATTGACTGAAGGCTGGATTTCACTCGGCCAACTTGGAAAACCCTTTGGAATCAAAGGGTTTCTTCGTTTTAATGTAAGAGAAACCGTTCTCACAGAATTCAAACTTCCCATTCAACTCAAACTTCGAAAACCGGATCCCAATTTTCCGGAGAAAGATATTACAATTCTCGAATTGCAAGCGCATACGGGAAAGTTTATCGTTCGTATCGAAGGAATCAACACACCGGAAGAAGCTGAACGACTTACGGGTGGAATCCTTCTTTTACCGGCTCATCTCCTTCCTAAAATCAAAAGCAAAGACGAATTCTATATCTCCGATTTGATCGGCCTTCACGCCGTGGACGAATCCGGAAAAAAATTGAATTGGGTCTTGAAAGAAGTTTTAGACAATCCGGCGCATCCGATTCTTTCTTTTACAAGGCCTGAGGACGAAGAAATTTTAATTCCTTTCATTCACGTCTACGTCGGGGAAGTGGATTTAGAAAAGAAAACCATCGTCCTCATTCAACCGGAGGTATGGAATGAAATTTAATTTCATCACTCTTTTTCCGGACAAGATTCGTTCTTACTTCTCAGAAGGACTTCAACAAAAAGCAATCGAAGCCGGAGTATTCTCCGTTAACCTTGTTCGTCTTCGAGACTTCGCTGGGAACAAACACAACCGCGTGGATGATACGATCTACGGCGGTGGCCCGGGAATGCTCCTTAGAGTCGAACCGATTCACAAGGCTCTGGAATCTCTCGGAGAAGACAAGGGAACGGTCATTCTTACTTCTCCTTCCGGAATTCCGTTTCATCAAGGCATTGCTACGAAGTTAAAAGAAGCTGGAAGACCTCTAACTTTTATTTCCGGATACTACGAAGGCGTGGATCATCGTGTGGCGGAACATCTAGTTGACATGGAAATGTCCCTTGGAAATTATGTATTATCTGCCGGGGATTTGGCCAGCATTTGTATAGCGGATGCGGTGTCCAGACTTCTGCCGGGTTTTTTAGGAGCAGGGGAAAGCCTGCTGGATGAGTCTCACAACCATCCCGATATTTTAGAATATCCGCAATTTACAAAACCCTCGGAATACAATGGATGGAAAGTTCCTGACGTCCTGCTCAGCGGCAACCACGCTTCTATTTTAGCGTGGAGGGAACAAAATAGAAAGAAGATCGACCCTGATCAAGAGAGGAAATTATGAATCAACTTTTAAGAGAAGTATTAACTCCAGACGCAGAAAGAAAACAAAACTTTGCGGTAGGCGATACTGTTAAAGTACATTATAAAATTGTTGAGTCTGGAAAAGAAAGAGTTCAGGTTTACGAAGGTGTGGTAATTTCCGTAGCAAACGAAGCAAACGGAAAAACTTTTACCGTTCGTAGAGTTTCTTACGATATCGGCGTGGAAAGAATCTTCCCTCTTTTTTCTCCAAGAATCGCAAAGATCGAACTGATCCGAAAAGGAAAAGTAAGAAGAGCGAAACTGTATTATCTCAGAAATCTTGCCGGAAAAGCGGCTCGTATCAAAGAACTCAAGGGTGGTAAAACTCTCGTGAGTGAAGATAGAAAGAGACAAATTCAAGAAGATTCGGTTGCGGCGGCAAAAACCGCGGCTCCAGCGGCAGAATAATCCGGTTTGCCGGAAACAAAACCAAAATTTGAACCGGAAGAACTCCGGTTCTATTCAGAGTCCATTCCCTGCGGAGTTGACGAAGCCGGAAGAGGTCCTTATGCGGGGCCTCTTTCTGTTGCACTTGTCTCTTTTTCCAGAAGCACGCTGGAACAAATCCTGGAAGGTAATATTCTCCAAGGCTTGACCGATTCCAAAAAACTTTCGGAGAAAAAACGAGAAGCCCTTTATCCTGAGATTCTCAAAAACGCACAAATAGCCTATCGAACTTTCTTAAGCCCTCACTACATCGATCAGGCTGGAATCAATCGAGCCGTCTTAGAGGGAATTCGAAAATGCGCAAAACTCGCGATTCGAATTTCCAATTCCACACTTCCGCTCCAACTTTTGATCGACGGAAACTACAACTTCAACCGATATCCGGAATGGAGTTTTTTAAAGAGCCGATCCGTTTTTTACACAAAGGGAGATCTCAGAATCGTCAGCATTGCCGCCGCCTCAATTCTTGCGAAAGTCGACCGGGATCGATATATGATCTCCATTTCCAAAAAATATCCTCGGTATCAATTTGAACAACACAAGGGATATGGAACAAAACTTCACGAAGAACTGATTGTTCGCCACGGTCTTTCCGATATTCATAGAAGAAGTTTCACCGGAAAATTCTTAGAATCTTGAAATTTCTTTTTTTGTTTGGAAATTAATTTCCTGAACGAAAAAGAATGCGGCGAAAACTTCGGACGAACCCGTATTATGATTAGATTCTTTCTCATTTCTGAAAGAGGTGGATTCTTATGAAACTTTCTGCGGATTTTTCGGCAGGAAATCTAAACCTCCTTTTCGGAAAGGAATCGGAGTTTGTCAAATCCGGATTGCAGAACGTATTCCTGGATCAAAAGGTCAAAGGATTGGTTTTGGAAAATTTTCCGGGCGGAGCCTGGATTTCTTTAGCGGGAAAACGAATCAGAACAAGTTCGGATACAACTCCCTTGTTTGTAGGAGAAATTCTCACGTTAGCAGTGAAGCCGAGTAAAAAAGGGATCGAACTCAAAATCGTGGAAAGAGAATGGTCCGGAAACGAAAACCCACTCTCCAAACTACAAGGAATCGGAATGAGCGTGCGAGACTTATCCGAAAAATTGACCGGACAAAATCCGTCCGATAACTCAGTGGAAACTTCACTCCTACGAGTTTTAAAAACATACTATCCATTTATAGAATGGGGTCCGGAATTGCCGCATTTTCGCTGGGACCTTCCTAATGGATATGCCGAAGGAACCTTGGATGGAAAACAGGAGACAAAAAAATTTCTCTTTCGCATTCAAACTGAAAAAACCGGAAAGACCCTAATCTTGTTCTTATGGAAAGAAAAATCGTCGGAAGACCTTCAAATCAACGCTACTTTTGATAATTTTAAAATGTACTTGCACGCTTGCCAAAACAAAGAAAAATTTAAGAGAATCCTGAATGAATCTTCTGTGAGCTTCCAAGGATACAATCTTGCTTATAAACCTTCGCTCACTCAGAAGGAATGGAATGCGTAAATGATCAGTGTGGCACTTAAATTCATACCCCAAAAGGACGATGCTCCCGTAATCACTGCGTCGGCATCCGGCCTTTTGGGAGATACCATTCATAAGATCGCAAAAAGAAACTTGGTTCCCGTCGTTGAAAATCCGATTCTCGCCGAAACCTTGTCCGAACTCCCGGTCGGTCAAGAAATCCCTGAAAATTTGTATAGAGCCGTCGGTGCGATCTTTTCGATGATCTTAGAATTGGATCTAAGTTCGGGAAAAAGGAAAATCTAATATGAAAAAGTTTGCCGTCTCTGAACTCAAACCGGGGATGAGGTTTTCAAAACCCGTCTACTTAGATAAAGAAAATCTTTTTATCACCTCCAATACTCCGGTCACCGATAGCGATCTTGATCGATTGAATAAGTTCGGAATTCAGGAAGTGATGACGGCGGGTGAATTATTGCAAATCGGCAATTCTACAAGTTCGGATCCGAGTCATTTGGAAACGAATATCGACGACATGATCGTCAATACGATTGTAGACGACGATCTCCAGCCTCTCAAAGCGATTTATGATAATCTCAACCGGATCAAAGTTACATTTAGTAACCTTTACAGAGAGACCACACAAATTCTGCAAGACGTCTTTAAAAAAACACTGGAGGAGAAACCGCTCGAGGTGACTCCCGTGAGAGAGATCGCGGAAAAGCTTACGGACTTCGTTCGCTCCAATCAGAACATTTCCTATCTCATTCTATCCAACAATCCGAGCGGATATTATCTTTATAATCAAATCGCGAACGCGACTTTCTATTCTCTCATCATGGGAAAGCTTTTGGAATATTCCAGACCGAAGATGATCGATCTCGGAATCTCCTGTTTACTCGCGGACATCGGAATGTGTAAGGTTCCCGCGACGGTTTCCGAAAAAAACGAACAACTCACGGACGAAGAATTCAAAACGATCATGAAACATACGATCTTGGGTTATCAGATTCTTTCCCAAAGAATGAAACTCAAAAATAATCTCGCGATCGTAGCTCTTCAACATCACGAACGATACGACGGAAACGGTTATCCTCAAAAATTATCTTCGAACGCAATCGAGGAACAGGCAAGAATCTATGCGATTGCGGATAACTTTTCAGCTTTGGTTACCAATCGCCCTCATCGTAAAAAAATTCTTCCACACGAAGCGATCAAATCGATGATCAGCATGGACGTCGGCAAATTCGATCTAAAACTAGTGCGCGCGCTTTTGAACCATCTTTCTCTATATCCGGTCGGTTCTTGTGTGGAGCTTTCCGATAAAAGAATCGGGGTGGTCTTGGGTCCAAATCCGGACAAACCGATTCGTCCCTGCATTCGTATTATAAAAGATGAATATGGTGAAATGGTCCGAAATTTGATTCTTGTGGATCTTCTTCGCGACACGAATCTTTTTATTTCACGACCCGTCGACCTTCAGGAAATTACCGGCTGATTTTTTTCTTGCTGGACTCCAGAAAACAAAAAGGAATCGAAGGGGAAAATCTTGCATGCGATTTCTTGGTATCGATCGGTCATAAAATTCTCAAACGAAATTTCCGGTTTTCCCGATTTGAAATCGACATAATCTCTTCAAAAGGAGAAGAACTTCATTTTGTGGAAGTCAAGAACTGGAAAGAATCCGGAACGTTTGATCCTCGTTTTTCTCTCAACCAAGCTAAACAATCCCGAATGAGAAAAGCCGCCGAGGCCTTTTTGGTCCAAGATCTTTCCTTTCAAAACCATTTTGTCTCATTCGACCTTGTCTTCATAAATTCAAAAAAGGGATGTGAATATTATCCTCAGCTCTTTTGAAATAGTGCATTAAGGTACTTCCAACAAGCACCGAATTCTTTAATTGTCTGCGGGTTCTCAAGGAAGAGAGCCTTAAATCGTTACAAGGAAGTAACTATGAAGAGCATCCCGATTTTAGGAAATCTGGCCGAATCAGATGATTTCGGACCGGATCCGGTCATTCTCCGTAAAAGGGGAATGCCGGTAAAAAAGCGAAAATTTGAAGATTACAAAAAGAAACTGGAGGACCCTAGCTATATCGATTTTGCAATCGATAAGATCGCAATGGAAATCTCCCATTTTCTTTCCAAATGAACTTCTCGCTTAACGGGAATTAAGCGATGGCCCTGTTTTCTCCGTAATTTCCGGCGTTCTGGAAATTCAGGGCCTCTAGAAGGTGCCTTTCCTCCACAGTCTTGTTTGCCTCCAAATCCGCAATTGTCCTCGCAACTTTTCGAATCTGATTGAACTTCCGTATGCTCAACCTACGAAGTCGCATCTGATTCTCCAGAATGTCCTCACAAGCCGAATTGAATTTTAGACGCTGATTCACCGATTCTCCGCGGAGTTGCCCGTTGAAATAGATTCCTGTATTTTGGTATCTTTGATTTTGAATCTTTGCGGCTTCTTCGATTCGATCCTTCACATCTTGCAAATCGACCTGAATTCTTTTTCTTTCCTTTTCTTTCGATGGGAAAATTTGAACTTCCAGATCCACCCGATCTCGAAACGGACCGGAATAGGGGGTTTGGTATTTTTTAATCTTTTGGGCACTACAACCACAAGATCCTTTCTCCACTCCGTAAAATCCGCAAGGACAAGGATTGGTGGCCGCCGCCAAAAGAAAATGAGCAGGATAAGTGACACTTCCAGTGATTCTCGAGACCGTGATTGATCCTTCCTCCATCGGTTCTCGAAGGGCCTGCAATACGCCTGATTTATATTCCGAGAGTTCGTCCAAAAAAAGAACTCCTCGATTGGCCAGCGTCACTTCTCCCATCCTCAAATCGCGGGAACCACCGACTAAGGCAATGTCCGAGGATGTATGATGTGGTGCTCGATACGGTCTCTCCACATACAGTTGTTTCAGGGGAGATTGAGCAGATCTGATTTTAAGAATGTCCAATGCCTCCGATTCTACCGGAGGGGGAAGAAGAAGTCCCAGCATCCTCGCTAACATACTTTTCCCCGTTCCTGGAGGTCCTGTAAGAAGAATGTGATGCCAACCCGCGGCGGCGATTTGAATCGCGCGAAAGGCTACCATCTGGTCCTTGTATAACTCAAAACTTTTTAGAATTTGTGGTACGTTTACTTGAATCGTGGACTTGATTTCCGGATTTCTCCGATTCTCCAAAACTTCTTCCAATTCTTTCAATTGGGAGATTCCAAAAACGTCAAACTTCTTCAAGAGCGCGGCCTCTTCTTTATTTTGAAACGGAAGAATCACCGTATCGTATTTATCCGAGGAGATTCCGGAAAGAATCGGAAGCACACCTTTCAAGGGTTTGAGAAATCCGTCCAGACCCAATTCTCCTAAGAGAATGGTTCTCTTTAATTTCCCGGATGGAAAGATCTGTCCGGTGAGTACAAGGATTCCGCAAGCGATGGATAGATCTAAAAGGGTTCCTTCTTTTTTTCTCCCCGCAGGAGCAAGATTCACGAGAATATTTTGGAAAGGACAGGAATAACCGCTGTTTTCCAGTGCGACCCGAACTCGTTCGGAGGATTCTCGAATTGACTGGGCCGCGAGTCCCGTAATCATAAAACGTGGAAGTCCTCGTTTCAAATTCATCTCCACAAAAACTGGAAACGCTTCCAGACCGTCTAAATTGGCTCCCGTTAAAGAAATCCAAGTGTTTTTCATTCTATCCCTCCGTAGAATACCGTTCCTGAGCTGAAAACGAAAGAGTAACTTTCCGATTTTTTTTTGAGAAAAAAGTGCATTCATCCGGACTTTCGAAATCAGCAAAGGGATCGATCTCGACTTAGGGAAAGTGTAGTAGGGAAATTAGATAGAATAGGGGATTCTTGGAAAAATTAAAGGGAATTGAGGAGGAATCTAAAAAAACTAGTTTCAAATACCTTCCCCCTCTGTAATTTTGCACTGAAATGTTTCGTATCACGGTTTTCCTGCTTCCAGGGATCATTTTTTTTCTAGCAGGCTGTGGAAACCGACTGATTCGAAAAGATGCAGTCGCTCAAATTAACGAGCACTACGCGGATAAGACTTACTACCTGATTCAAGACAAGAAGGTTTCCAATACGGAGACGTTTAAGAAAGGAATGCTCGTGAAGATCTACATCGAATCCACACCCTCGATGGTTAAGATCAAGTGTTATCCGGCGGATCACAAAAGAGAATACGCCATCGGAAGGATGATCATCTATCAATTGAACGATGAATACAGCGGAAAAAAGATTACGATAGAGGATCTGGATAAACTGATAGCTAATGAACTCGTGGAATACAAAAAGAAAAAATAGATCCTCCCGAAGAGGCGGTTCAAGATCGGCAACTCGGATGTCCGATACTAAAAAGGTGAACGGAAAGTTTTTTTTGATTCCCCTTATCTCCTCTTTGGTTCTGTCTTCTTCCCTGGGAGCGGATCCTCTGAAGAATTACGACGCGGAAATTTCCGAATACACCAATAAGGATTCTTCCTTTTTTACGGACAAAGAAGAACGTAAAATAAAACAATTATTCTCTCAATCGCCTGAAAACTGGCAAGAAGAGAAATACTCCCTCAATTATCATAAAGACAAATCGAATCTGGAACTTCCGAGTTTCATCAGCGTCAATCGAATCATCTCCTCCAAAATCGTTAGCCATAGCGGTGTAGTTTATAAGAATTACGTTGTAAAACCGAAGGACACTCTTTCCAAAATCGCAAGAATTATGAAAACCTCGGTGCAAAAGGTGAGTTCCGCAAACGGACTCAAGAAAAACTCAACTCTCCAAGTCGGACAAAATATTTCAATTCCCGTTCAAGTGCGTAATGCAAGTCGCGAGAAAGTCGAGTTCCGAAAGGTTTTTGTTTCCCCCGTGGTGAACGCGAAGATGACTTCCCGTTTTGGAAGAAGAAAGGATCCGTTTCATACTGGTTCCGGCGGTTATCATAGCGGCGTCGACTTCGGCGGAGCGCAAGGTTCTCCCATTTTGGCTTCTGCCGACGGGATCGTCTCCTTTACAGGCGTTAACGGTGGATATGGAAACACTGTCATCATCGATCACGAGAATGGCTACAAAACCATGTATGCGCATTGTGCAAAAATTACCATCGAGCAGGGAACGAGAGTGAGCGCAGGAACGGTCATAGGTGCCGTTGGCAGAACTGGATCGGCGACGGGTCCTCACTTGCATTTCGAAGTATTCTTAAATGGAAATCGGATCAATCCGGAAGTTGCCTTAAGAAAGACCTTGAAGATTGTGACTCCCTTAGACCCCGGTAAATTTGCCAGACTCTAAACATCCTTTCGAGACTGGGTGTTATTCAAATCTCTGAAAGAAATTTACTGATCGGATCCCTATGAACGCGATTTTTTTAGAACTCAGGAAGAACACATTCTATACCCTCATTCCTGTAATCCTGTTCTTTTCTTACTCGCTTTCGTATCTCTTGCGCGCGGTAATCCTCGCATTCTTAAATCCTAGCGTGCAAACCGCAAATACCAATCTCAATCCGACTCGAAAGGTCGGTCCTGAAACCAATCGAGCCCTTTCTTCCTATGAGGAAATGGTTCAGGGAAACCTCATTCGCGGTGTGATTCCAAGAGCGGGTGAAGTGGCTACGGAAGGAGAACTTTCTACCGCTCCTCCAGACACAGGCGAAGGCGAAGAAATGAGAATCACAGGAACCCTAAGCGGGCATTGGTCCTTTGCCCGAGTGACGATCGTCGAAAAGGGTAAGCCGGATGCGCAAGAATTCGCAACGGGAGAAACCGTAGCCGGTTATAAAATTCGTTCCATTGCTCTCAACTACGTCGTTTTAGAAAAAGGGGGAGTTTCTCTCAAAGTTGAAATCGGCCAAACTCCTGGTGAAGCAAGAGCAAAACTTGGCCAGGACACGGCGCCAAAAGGTGATCCCGGTCAAACCGCTTCCGGCGATACGGTAAGAAAGGTTCTTTCGAGACAAGACGTCAACCGCAAGCTCAAAGACCCGGCGGCCTTGTACAAGAACGCAAGATTTGGTCCCGCTCTGATCAACGGTAAAATCACCGGATACAAGATCTATAGCGTTGCCCCGGATCATATCTTTTATGCGCTCGGAGCAAGAAACGGGGACACGATCAAACGGGTGAACGGAATGCCTTTGACCGAAACCGAAAAAATGTTGGAAATCTGGGGATCCGTAAAAACTGCCGATAAGATAACGGTAGATGTGGAAAGAGGTAGCCAGATTCTCACCTACGAATTTATTATCAGAAACTAAAAAAAATGCCCGGAACAACCAATCAATTTCCAATCTTTAGAATCTTCTCCATTCTTATGCTCGTACTTTTGGTATGGGATCGCCCCGTATTCCCTCAGAATAAAAAGAAAGTTACCGTTAAGACAAAATCGGCGACTTCTCCCGAAGAACCGGCAGAAAGAACGTTCTACGCAAACTGGAGAGATACCGAGCTCAATGATTTCTTAAAAGGAATGAGCGCGATACTTAGAAAAAATATTCTTCTGGATGAGAGTTTAAAAGGCAAAAAAATCACGATCATTTCTCAAAAAGAAATTCCGATCAAAAACGCATTCGTTTTTATGAAATCGGTTTTGGAATCTCTCGGCTTTGGGGTCGTAGAAGAACCGGATCTGATCTCCATCGTCAAGATCAAAGATGCACTCGCAAGATCTCCCATCGTTCGTGTCGGGAAGGAACTGATCCCCGAAACGGAAGTCGGAGATTTTAGAAACATAACCCAAATCATTCCGGTGGAAAACGTGAAACCGGAAGAATTGGAGCCGATTCTCAAACGTCTGACATCTCCGAATACGGACGTGATCGTTTATAAGAATACGAATACGATCGTTCTTTCCGGTTCCGCCGCCGACATCAACAAGCTCTTGCTCTTAGTCAACGAACTCGACCAAAAACTGGAAGAGGCTACACCAGGCGCGGTTTCTTCCGCGGGCGACGTTCATATCTACACTTTGGAACACAGTGAAGCGGAAAAGATCGCGGCAACGTTAGTCAAGCTGGATAACCCTGTCGTTCAAACGGAAGAATTGACGCCTGAGAAAAAAGCCCAGGGTCAGGTTCCCGGAAAAGTGGATAAGATCAAGGCGGTCGGTCACAAAGAATCGAACTCCGTGATCGTCACCGCGACGAACTCGGAATGGACCGAGATTCGAAAGATCATCAAGGTTTTGGATTCGGCAAGAAAACAAGTTCTCTTAGAAGTGTTGATCGTAGAATTGACTTCCAGCGATCTCAACGACTTCGGTATCGATTGGAGATACAAGAGCGAAGCCTACGGACAATTCAACACCGGTCTTTCCAAAGAAGGAAATATCATCAACTCTAACGGTCAAGTGAACCCGAACATCAACACCTTGAGCGGTTTCTCCTTGGGATTCTTAAAAGCCGGTTCCGAGCAGATCATCGGTATCTTAAGCGCAAACCAAGGGAATGAAAACTTCAACGTCTTATCCGCTCCTCAAGTTTTGACCGTCGACAATCAAGAAGCGGAGATCAGCGTGGGACAAGACGTTCCCGTAAGAACACAAAGTAGAAACGCCGGAACCGGTGGGGCCAACGCGGTAACGGTGGACAACTACGAATACCGTCCGACCGGAATCAAACTCAAGTTTACTCCGCACGTAAACAAAAACAATAAGATCACTTTAGAACTCTTCCAAGAAATCAAGAACATCGCAGAAATTGCCCTCGCCGGCGGAAACCCGACCTTCAATCGCCGCGAGATCAAAACGTCAGTCACCATTGAGAATACACAATCCATAGTGATCGGCGGTTTGATTTCCACGGATAAACAAAAACGAATTATCAAAATTCCTCTACTTGGTGACATTCCGTACATGGGGCATTTGTTCAAAAGAACGACTGAAAAATTAAAAAAGACCAACCTGATGGTTTTTATCACACCTCATATTCTCGATAGCAGAGAGAACGCGGATAAGATGACGGTGAAGAAAAAGATGCAACAGGAAAGATACGAACTCGAAAGAGAAAGAATCCTCAACAAAGAAAAAGAAATCAAAGAAAGAGGGGACTAAGTTGAAAACTCTCGGAGATATCCTAATCGAAGAGGGGATCATATCCGAAAAAGATCTGGAAGATTCCCTGAAGGTTCAGAAAAAGAATAACCTTCCTCTCAGTCATATCATTCAAAAAAAAGGAATCGCCGGAGAATCCGATATTCTCCGCGCGCTTTCCAAACTCTATCAGCTCGAGTTTCGTGAAAAATTAGAATTCTCCGGAATGGAAGAGGTCTTTCAACAGATTCCTCTCAAACTCATTCAAAGAAGTAGAATCGTTCCTTTTCAACTCTCAAAAAAAACGATTCGAATTGCGGTCTCCGATCCTTCCGATCTCCATCCGATGGACGACGCTCGTAATTTTCTCAAAGGATACAACGTAGAATTCATTCTCGCTCCCGAACCGGAAATCATGCGGATCATCCATTCGCATTTCGATACAACTTCTTCCGCGGCCAAAGAAATGCTGAACGAGATGGAAGGAAGTTTTTCCGAACTCGCGGAAGCCTTTGAAAACGATTCTCTCGATTTAAGCGACGACGCGCCGATCATCAAGATGGTCAACGTCATTCTTTCCCAAGCAGTGAACGAAAGGGCTTCGGATATACACATAGAACCGTACGAAAAATCACTTGTGGTTCGTTATCGTGTGGATGGCATTTTGCATAACGTGCTCAGTCCTCCGAAATCCTATCATGCGGGAATTTCTTCCAGAATCAAGATCATGTCGAACTTGAATATCGCGGAAAACAGACTTCCTCAAGACGGTAGAATCAAACTTAGATTGACGGGAAAGGATATCGACATCCGCGTTTCTACGATTCCTTGTCAGTTCGGAGAAAGAATCGTGATGCGACTTTTGAACAAGACGGACCAAAAGTATTCTTTGGATACGATGGGTTTTTATCCGGAACTCGTAAAGACGATCCGATCCTTGATCATCGAGCCGCACGGAATCATACTTGTTACAGGTCCTACGGGTTCCGGTAAGTCTACGACTCTCTATTCAGCACTCAGTGAATTGAATACCGAAGAAAGAAACATCATCACCTGCGAAGACCCAGTGGAATATCAGTTCGAGGGAATTTCTCAAATGCAGATGCAGGAGAAAATCGGACTTACCTTCGCAACGGGACTTCGAGCCATTCTTCGTCAGGATCCGGACGTCATCATGGTGGGGGAGATTCGGGATGAAGAGACGGCAAGGATCGCGATCCAAGCCTCGCTCACGGGTCACTTGGTATTTTCCACACTCCACACAAACGACGCGGCGAGCGCGGCTACAAGGCTTGTGGATATGGGGATCGAACCGTATTTAATTACGTCCACCGTTCTCGGATTTATGGCGCAACGACTTGTGAGAGTGATCTGCGCCCATTGTAAAGAAACGTATAAACCGACCGCGTCCGAATTGGAGTCGATCGGAATCTCGAAAAAAGCTTTGAAAAACGGAACTCTCCACAGAGGAAAAGGTTGTTCTCATTGTATGGGCACCGGTTTCAAGGGAAGAACCGGGATCTACGAACTTTTATTAGTAGATTCTCATATTAAATCGGCTATTCTTCAAGGTAGCGACGCCGGAAAATTAAACGATATCGCAAGAGAACACAATTTCAAAACTTTAAAAGATTATGGAATTCGAAAGGTAATCGACGGCGTTACAACGATCGAAGAAGTGCTCAGAGTCACTTAAACAAAATGGCAATTTATTCTTACGTAGCATTTAACAAAAAAGGAAAAGAAGAAAAGGGAATCATCGACGCGGCTTCCCTCCAGGCGGCTCGTTCTAAATTAAAAAACAAGGGACTCTACGTTCGCAACATTTCCGAAGATTCCGAAAAAAAAGACCGGGAACTTTTTCCGTTCTTAGCCAAATATTTTTATAGAATTCCTCGCAAAGAGGTCGGGCTTTTTTCAAGACAACTCGCGACCTTGCTCGGAGCGGGAATTCCTCTCGACAAATCCTTGGCGAGCATAGTAGAACAAACCGATAATCAGAATTTTAGAAAAGTTTTAACGGGGATGCAAGCCAACATCACCGAAGGTTCTTCCTTATCCGAAGCGATGAAGAAACATCCGGATGTATTTCCGAGCCAGTTTCCTTCTCTCGTCGCGGTAGGAGAAAAAACGGGAGATTACGAAGCGACCTTAACTCGACTCGCGGAATTGGAAGAGAAGTCGAGCGAGCTCAAAGCGAAAGTCCAAGTCGCGATGGTCTATCCCTTTATCATGGGTTCGCTTTCCATCTTTGTAACGATCTTTTTATTGACCGTGGTAATTCCTCAGATTCAAGAATTGTTTTTGCAGTTCGACGCAAAACTTCCTTTAATCACTCGAATCGTCATTGGAGTTTCCGATATTCTCATAGGATTTTGGTGGCTTCTTCTCGCGTTGGGTTTTGGTGGAATCGTCGGCTTTATCTATTATAAAAATACCCCCCAAGGAAAACGAAACTGGGACGAGTTTATTCTCAAGGTTCCGATTTTGGGTTCTTTGGCTCGTAAGGTTTTAGTCAGTAGTTTTGCGAGAAACATCGGTATTCTTTTGAGCAATCGAGTTCCCTTGATCACAACTCTTTCCATCGTTGAACGTATTGTGGATCATTCCATCTTCGGGGAAGAAATCAAAAACGCGGTCGATAGAATCAAGGAAGGAGAAAAACTTTCAGCTTCCTTTAGCGGATCGGTAATTCTTCCTCAGATGGTGATCGGTATGATTGCAGCCGGAGAGGTTTCGGACCGGGTTCCGGAAATGATGAACAAACTCGCGGATATTTACGATACCGAAGTGGATACTGCGATTAAAACGATGACACAATCCATGGAACCGCTCATGATTGTGGTAATGGGTCTTCTCATTGGAACGATTATGGCCTCGATCATGGTCCCAATGTACAACTTGACGCAGCAACTTCAAAATATATAATTTAGAATAAGGAGAATTCAATTGAATCTGTCCAAATTAAAAAGAAAATACAGAAAAGGTCTCACACTGATAGAACTCGCTGTTGTCGTGATCATCTTAGGAGCGCTCATCGCTTTGGTTTATTCCAACTTTCGTCCGGGTGAAATCAGCGACGATACCGCGGCTCTAAAACTTAAGAAAGACGCATACGAATTACAATCTCATCTGGAAAGATACGCACAGAGATACGGCTCTTATCCGAGCGACGAACAAGGATTAGAGGCTCTTGTTGAAAAACCGACGACCGGAGAAGTGCCTGAGGATTGGAAACCGATCCTGAGTAAAAAAGGGGCGATCAACGATCCTTGGGGAACTTCTTATAAGCTCAAAAGAGACTCCGGTGGTGACGTTCAATTATTTACCTTAGGTAAAGATAAAAAAGAGGGCGGAGAAGGCAAAAATGCTGACTTCAACATTCTCAACGAAGACGAATATCCATCCGACTTCCGCAGAAAATAAACTTCCTTCTCCTTTCCGGTTATGAAAATAAGAAATATCCGGAAAGGATTTACCCTGATCGAGTTGATCGTGGTGATCGCGATCCTCGCGGGGTTAATTAGTATTCTTGCAACTACCGCCGCAAATTTCATCGTTCCCTCTAGTTCGGACGCGGCACAAACCCTCAAACAAGCGGCTGAATTTTGTTATCGCAAATCGATTCTTACGAACACGACCATGGTTTTGGAATTGGATATTGAAAACGACACGTACACCGTAAAAAAACTCGTTCGAGACGAAGGCGGCCTCAAAGAAGTATTGGTTTTTAAACCGCAAAAACTTCCATACAATTCCGAAATCATAGATATCACCGACATTCGAGGTTTTCGATATACAAAGGGAATCGTAAAGGTTCCCTTTACTTACCTAGGCATCGCCGCGGATTACAGCATTCACTTGGGAAACGATCCGTCCATTTATCGAACTTTGATCATCTATCGTTACGGAGGAAAGGTTACCGTTCTGGAAGGGGAACAATTTCACACTTCTTCCAACCTCTCAAACGATAAAAATTGGAAAGAACAACAGGATGAAAACGAACAACAGCAACCTTAAATTCTTCTCCAAATGGAAACGGATCCGGAATTCTTTTCGAAAGGGTTTCAACCTAATCGAAGTTTCCATAGCGCTCGCGTTAGCCGGAATTGCGATGACATATACGTATATGGTCATCTCCAATGGGATCAGACAACAAAGACTCGCGGCTGTGATGTCAAACGCGGTTCATCTCGCAAAGATCAAGATGGCTCAGATCGATTCCGTTTCGGTTCTTCAATCCGACAATACGACCGGAGAAATTCCGGGTTATCCGGGTTATAGTTTTAAAACACAGATCGGGGAAGAGGATATGGATCTTCTCAAACTCGCGGGTAAGGAAGGTAAAAAACCGGAAGACCTGTTAGGTGGAAGAGATTCCGAGATGAACAAACTGATTATGCGAAGATCCGGTCAAGCGAATCAAGGGGCCTCCACGGCAGGGATCATCCGAGTTTTTAGAATTAAGGTTACGATCAATTATCCTGCGGGAAGTGGAACGGAATCTTATACTGCGGAAACATTCAAATCGGCTCAGTATTGATATGAAAAAGAACCGTTTCAAATTCTACCGCAATGGATTCACGTTGATCGAAATTTCGATCGTAGTGATGATTTTGGGCGTGATCTTCACAGGAATTTTCTCCACGTATTATACTGCTTTGAAAATTTCCAGAGAATCGTCTTCTCCGGGCGGAGCTTCCAAAAGAGACATTCTACTCGCAATGGAAAATGTTCGTAGTACGATTTCTATGGCTTACTTTCATCAAACACAAAGAAGATTGATCTTTGTTGGAAAAAACGACGGGAGAGGAATCGATCGAAAAGACCGTTTGGACTTTGCCGCGACCCATCCCAACTCGGAAGAAACCTCGATGCCCGAAGTCAGAGAAGTCGGATTTTATCTCAAACCCATGCCGGAACAACCGGATTATAATTTTCTGATTCGAAGAGAAGACGAGATGGTGGATCGTTATCCGAAATCGGGCGGAACCGAATACACTCTCCTCAGTCACGTCAAAAGTTTTCAATTAAAGTATTCCAGGACAGGCGCAAAATGGGAAGACGAATGGGATTCCAAGCTCACTAAGGTTCTACCGAGACTCATTCGAATCGAAATGATCGTAAATTCCGGCAAAAAGGAGGTCCGCTATGAAACCCTCGCGTTTCCGGGAATTCTTTTTAAATAATAAAATCAGAATATTCTTAAATACCTTCGAGTCTAAAGAATCCAGAACTTATCTCGCGCGTAAAACTCTGCGCAAATCCAGGGAAGGATTTATGGTAGTCATTCTCGTGATGGCGATCGGAACGGCTTCCTTTTATACGGCTACCGAATTCGGAGAACGCGCCCTCGGAGAACGTAGGATTGCACAGGCGGACGCGGACGGATTCAGAGCGCTTTTGCTTGCAAAAGCGGGTTTTCAAGGTGCGTTAGGCGCTCTTAAAAAGATTCCGGAAGAATATCTCTACAAAAGTGGGATCGCGCTCAATCCGCCTCCGCTTCCGATGGGCGGAGGAACGATCTACTATAAGATCAGCTCCGAAGACGGAAAGATCAATCTCAACACACTTCTCAATCCGGATGATAACCAACAAAACCTGCGCGCTGTGGAAATGGTTTCCCGTCTTTTCGATAAACTCGGAATCAAAAGGGAAAAGATCTTTCCGATCTTTGATTGGATGGATACGGATCTTCAGGAAACCGGAGGGGGCGCCGAGGACGGATACTATTCTTCCTTAAAACCTCCAAGAAAAAATAAGAATTCATTTATGTATTCCGTTTCCGAACTCGTTTCCGTAAAAGGTTTCGATCGGGAACTCGTCTATGGCTCCTTAAAACCTGCGGACTATGCCGAAAAGTATTCGAATGCATTCCAATCCGAAGAGGAAAAAGCCCTGATTGGAGACAGCGACTTCGTTTTGGCTAATAATATCACTGCTTACATCCCTTCCGGTCAAAACTCAGACGATAGAATCAACTTGAACGCCGCGCCTTATTTTGTTTTGATGTCTTTATCCGATTTTATGACCAAACAGGCCGCGATGCGTATTCTTAAATTCAAATTGGAGCAGGGCGGTTTTATCAAAGAGCTGAAGGACATTGAGAAATTCCAGGAATTTCAGATTCCAACAGCGGGCGGGCTCACTCTTTATAAAGAACTCGCCGGCGAAGGGACGGATGTTTCCGGCGGAAGGGTCAAGACCAAAGGTGAAATTTTTAGAATAGTTGCAGTGGGGCAGGTCGGAAAAACGATTCGAAGAATCACCGGGATTTTCGATCTAACCAACAGTACTATGCTCTATTATATGGAAGACTAAAAGTAAGATGTTTATTTACGATCAATTTCTTGCAATCGATTACGGAACCAGCACGATCAAAGGAGTTCTCT
Source organism: Leptospira stimsonii (assembly GCF_003545885.1). Classification (NCBI taxonomy): domain Bacteria; kingdom Pseudomonadati; phylum Spirochaetota; class Leptospiria; order Leptospirales; family Leptospiraceae; genus Leptospira; species Leptospira stimsonii. The sequence goes on along the minus strand of NZ_QHCT01000002.1, from coordinate 35,046 downwards.
TCCAAAAAGTTCTGGGTAAACTGAGTATTCTTCGTTCCGAGATCATGAGTATCTCTCACGGAGAAGAAGAGGAATATCGCCACAACATTCTTCGTTTTATCAACTCTTACTTTCCAGGAGAAACAAGCATTGTTCTCAATCTTCCGCTCGACCGCTTATTTGTAAGAGAACTACACATTCCACTCACAACCGTCAAAGCGATTCGAGAAGTCATTCCGTTTGAAGTGGAAAATAGAATTCCGTTTCCTATGGAAACCGTAGAAGTCACGGGAAGTATTTGGAGAATCGATCAGGAAAAGTCCGACGTGATCGCGTATTGTGCTCACCACTCGGAACTCGACTTCATCACATTTCCTTTTTTGGATACGAATATCGTTTTCCGCGGCCTCTTCGTAGATTCGGTAAGTTTGTCTACGGTCATCTCCGAACATACAAACAAAGAGATCACTTATAAGAATTGTGCACAAGCCGACATCGGCGGAAGAGTTACGATCCTCAACATTCTCTCCGAAGGAAAAGTGGCTCATACGAGATATATTTCGATGGGAGGAGACACTCTCACGGAACAGATCGCTTCCGATTTAAAAATTCCTTATGAGAAAGCGGAGGCGATCAAACTTTCTCTCCAGTTCGAACCTTTCTCCGGGGAAGACGACGGCTTAAATCTATTCGCAAAAGAATTCAAACTCAAAGTCGCCGATATTAAAAAATCCTTTCAGAGCGTTTCGAAATTCGCTGAAAAACTTTCCTCCGAAATTAATAGAAGTATCGTCTCCATGAACGAAACGGAAAGGCCGGAAGTTTTATATCTTTCCGGCGGAGGAAGTAAGATCCGAGGAATCGAATCCGTTTTTGGAGAATCCCTTGGATTGATTACGAGAAGATATGATTTTCTTTCTTTGGACGGAGATACATTTTCGACTTGTTTCGGTATGGGTTACCATTTCGGTTTAGCAAAAAAAGATAAAATCGATTTCATAAACACTCCACACGTTAAACGAATCAATAAGAATATTCTAAACTTCGATCAATTTCTTCCACATTTGATCTTTTCAGGAGTTTCCCTATTTATCTTGATCACCGTTTTTTTTGTCGGAATCGTGATCGACAAAAGAAAGTTAAGCGCGAGCGAAAAACTTCTTGCCGAAAAATTCCAAAGAGGTTTCGGACGATCCGCTCCGGAAGATGTGGATATTTTAGAATACGCTACAAAACTCAAAAACGACGAGAAGAAAAAGACCGAAATCTACAGACTCTACTTAAGTAAACCGAGTATTCTTGATATTCTTTTTGAACTTTCAATGAACTTTCCCGCTTCCGATATGCAACCATTTCAGTTGGATCAATTCGACTACGATCAAGACCTCGTAAAAATCGGAGGAAGAGTAAACGAGTTTAGCGAGATCGGGGTCGTGCAGAGATCTTTGGAAAAATCACCGATGTTCAAGGACATCGAAGTAACGAATAAAAGAATGATGCAGGGAATCAAAACGTATAAGGTTTCGTTTACGATCACGATGAAGGTTGTGAATAAGCCCGTCGGCGCGGAGGAATCTTTTTAAGATCATTATGCTCGAAAAATTAGAACCAAGAGAAAGACTGATCGTCCTCGGTGGAATCGGCGCGATCCTTTTACTGATCGTATTTTTAGCGATCCAAAAGATCGTAAGTATTCGCCAAGGTTTGACGGAAAGAGTTCAAGATTCAAGAACCGCTCCGGTAAAACTGGATAAGATCATCCAAGAATACAATGACTTTCGTTCTTTGGATTCTTCCGGAGGAGATTCGGACGTCAGTGCGATCTATGCAAAACTCGACGAAATTTTCGTGAGATACGGATTGAAAGAAAAGATCTCAACGATGAAAGACTCGTACGCGATCGAAGATAAAAAATACAAACGAACTACGATCGATATCAATTTTAGATCCGTAACCCTCGATAATATATTTCGATTCGTATATGATATAGAAAAAAACAAAATGATCAACGCGAGGGTCGAATATCTCAACTTTAGAAAACCGTTTCAGGGGAAGGAAGTTTATGACGTTAACCTGAAATTGTCGAGTTATAGTCGAGAAGGCAATAAACGATGAAAAAAGAAGAAGAATTTCAGGAAGAAACAGCCCTTACTCCGGAGGAGGAAGAATTCTTAACTCTGGAACTTCAAGAAGAGGAGGAAGAGTCGGCGCCTCGATTCTCCCTCAAACAAAAACTCTATTTGATCGCAACGGGTGTCGGCTCTTTTCTGATTTTTACGATTCTCCTTTTTCCACTCGACGAAATCATTCGAAGTTCCTTGAATACTTCCTCCACAAAAACGGGAACGATTATTAATTTTCGGGATCTGAGTATTTCACTCTTGGGAAATGTAACTCTGGACACTTTGGAGATTACGACACCGTCCAATCTTAAAATCAAAGCCGAAGAAACGGTTCTAAAAACCTCGCTCTTCGGACTGATGAAACGTAAGTTTGACGGAAAATTCAAACTCATCTCCTTGAAAATCGATACGGAGAACGGACCGTTTGCAAAGATTCCTCGGATCGAAGGTCAGGGAAAATTTGAAAATTTGGATGCGGGAATTGCAAGAATGGGCGGTGACCTGGATCTAGAAATTCCTGCAGGTTCTTCCGGTATGATCATGGAACTTCCCGAAATTCCATTACTCGGAGAACTCAAAAATGTTACGATAAAGAAATTCTTAACCAAGATCAATCTCCAAGGAGGGAATCTAATCTTTAAAGATTTTACCTTGGACACGTCGATCGCTCGTTTTGATATTACCGGAAACATTCGTCTTTCTGAAAGTATTCAATTCTCGCAACTCAACCTTAAAATCTGTCTGGAATTGGACCGTAACTTCGCATTAGAAAGACAGGATATCGAAGATATGCTTACTGTCTTGAGTAAACAAAGTAATGAGAAGTGCATTCCATTGATGGGAACAATCGGAAAGCCGGAAGCGAAGATTCCTGGATTGAGCGGCCCTCCGTCCGCTCCATAAAGGAGTTATTTTATAAAGGATTGTATTTGAATCCGGAATGAAATGTCCAAAACGGATTTTGAAATTTTTACGATTCTTCGTTCTATATCCTCCTCTATCGATGTCATGAACAAGCTCGTCCTCATGAGAATTGTTATTTTTATCCCGTTGTTTTTCTGTTCTTTCTGCGATTTCCAACCTCATACAGCTCCTTCGAAAGAAAAGTGGAACGAATTTAGGAAACTTCCGGGAAATCAAAAGAAAATCATTGCCTTGGAAACATTTCTTCGAGAACACAAAGTCTTGAATGTAGTTCCCTTGGAACAACTATTGAGACAGGGCACGGATTGGAGACAAACGAAAAGCCAACCTTTTGCGATTCCGCCGAAAGCTCTGTGGCCAAACATCCTACCGACTTTAAGGGTGATTCGCGATTTGATAGTTCCCCAGATCGGTCCGGTTACGGTGGTTTCTAGTTTTCGAGAAGAAGATTATAATGAAAAAGCGGGCGGTGCAAAATCGAGCCGGCATCTTTATTTTTCCGCCCTAGATATGATCCCCGATCGCGAAATCGATCACGCTCATTTCAAGAATCGGCTTTTAAAACTTTGGGAAAAAGATGGAGCCGAACGAAAGATCGGACTCGGATTGTATTCTCGAAACCGATTTCATATAGACACGAACGGTTTTCGAAAGTGGGAAAAGTAAAAGCTTCTTCCGATCGATCGAAACTAACGTTTTACGGTTACTCCTGCGATTATCAATTCAACGATTGTATCATAGGGTTCTGAAGAAGATAAACCTCGGGCTAATAACAAGCCGCCTTCCAATGCGGCCAAAAGACCAAGTCCGACGGCTTTCGCTTCCTTTGTCTTTAAACCGGCATTTGTTAGAGTAGATTCAATCGCCTGGCTCCAGCGAGTGAAGGCGTTTGCTACCGCTTCTCTTACTACAGGCGGCTGCGAATGACCTTCTATAGCTGTGGCCGCGACGGGGCAACCGACTTGCCATTTGGAATTTTCAGGAGTTTGTCTAAAAACGGAAGCGATCTTTCGAATGACTTCGGCTACGTTTCTTCCATTTCTACCGGCTCGAATGATACCTGCTTCGGCAAGAATTGTCGCTTCTTCGATGGCTAAGCAGATCAGCTCGTCTTTTCCACCGGGAAAATGATGATAAATCGAACCTCTGGAAGTTTCCGCGACCGAAACAATTTCCATGAGTCCCGTTGCGGCAACTCCCTTTGCTTGAATCAGCTTACGAGCGGCCGTAATCATTTCTTTCTTCGTTCGGGATATTTTTTCCATCGATTCTTCCTCAAATTAGAACTCCGTAAAGATTCCTGATTCTTAGATCGGAAGTCCAAAAATTAGACAATTTATCATAATTATTATAATCGTCTCTTTTTCAATCTCTAAATTATTTGATAGTATAGCGAACTTTAATACATTTTATTTCAATCTCCGTAAAAAATTTTCTTGATAATTATGACGATCATCATAATATTAAATTCTGTAAAAAGGAGGATTTTTATGCCCTTAGTTCAAATTTTTGTCCCAGCGGGATCCTTGTCGGCGGAGATGAAGAATGATATGATTCAGAAAGTGACCGACGCAGTCGTAGAAGCGGAAGGAAAACCGATCGTTCGCCGATACACCTGGGTCCATATTAACGAGGTTCCCGATGGAGGCTGGGGAATGTCCGGAAAAGTAGTCACGTTAGACGCAATGAAACAATCCACGGAAACTACAAAATAAAATTCAATCTAAAAGGAAACCAGGATGAACCGAGCTCTTACATACTTTTCACCGGGGAAGTTGGATTGGAGGGAATCGCCCGAACCTACCTTGTTACATCCGGAAGACGCAATCGTCCGTCCTGTTGCCTCGTCCACTTGTGATCTGGATATAATGATCATTCAAGGAAAAACACCTTTTAAAGGACCTTTTGAGATCGGACACGAATGTATCGGCGAGATTATCGAAGTAGGAGAAGGTGTTCGAAGTTTCTATAAGGGTCAGCTAGTCGTTGTTAGCTGGCATCTTTCTTGCGGTCAATGTCATCGATGTCGAAAAGGATTGATGAACACTTGTGCTTCGTTTCCTCAAGGCGCGATGTTCGGTATGTCCGTAGGAGGAAAGTGGGGCGGTTTTTTTTCCGATCTCGTTCGTGTGCCGAATGCGGATGCTACGTTATTCGCCTTGCCCGCGAGTCTCAATCCTTCACACGTCGCAAGCCTAAGCGATAACATTCCTTTCGGCTACGAATTGACTGTACCACATCTTCTAAACAACCCAGGAGCCGATGTGTTGATTATGGGTGGCACCGGTTCCATCGGACTGTTTGCCGCGGCTTACGCGCGCGCAGCGGGGGCAGGGGCCGTCGACTACGTGGACACAAACAAAACAAGATTGGAAATCGCCGAAAAACTCGGAGCCAATCCGATAGAAAGTTCACCAAGACAAAGAATTGGAAAACGTCCCGGCAGATATCCGATTACAGTCGATACGAGCGCCTCGCAAGAAGGTCTTTTGTGTGCGATTCGTTCTACAGAACCGGAAGGTTATTGTTCGAGCGTAGGAGGGCATTTCAGCGATATTGCATTCCCTATGTTGGATATGTATGCAAAGGGTTTGCACTTTTATACCGGGCGCGGCTTGGGCAGAATCAATTTTGCAGCTGCTACCGACTTTATTACGAGTGGAAAAGTCAAACCGGAGATCATCGTAACGGAGGAAAGGCCGTTCGACGATGCTCCGGCTGTATTGAGTGATCCTTCGATGAAACCGGTATTAGTTCGTCCCAGCATTTTCACCGATGTATACCGACCTAAAATTGAAGTTCAGTGAATCGATAAGAAATATCACTGATGCGTTTGAAACCCAAGATCGATCGAATCGGTGCTAGTACTTAAAAAGCAAATCGATCCTACCGCTTTCGTTAGGGACTTCATTCGCTCGAAACGCATCGAGGCAAACTTTGAACTTTTTCATTCAGAATTGAGAGAGGCACGGATATGGAAGGATTCGAATTTTTTTAAAAGAAATCCCAGTTAAATAAAAAGCTGATACAAGAATCGGATTGCGATGCGAGGACACGATTTACATCTCGAAATCAAAATGCTTTTTGGACTCCTTAAATAAAAACACTTCATAAAAAAGAAAAGGTCTGAATGAAAATTCATCCAGACCTTTTTTTCACCCGATATCAAATCAATAATATCGAGATCTTTTATCTTTTCTTTTAGAAACTTTGAATCAAGAACATCCAGTGGTAGATCCGCAGGACATACATTTCAGACAAGACCCGTTTCTCACCATTTCAAACGATCCACATTCGGAGCAAGAATCTCCGGTATAGCCCTTGATCTTCGCGAGTTTTACTTCTTCCAAAAGCGCAAGTCCCGTTGGAGCAGAAGTTCTTTCCTTGGAAATCATCTGAGAATAGGAAATGGTTTCCACTTCTTTCTTCGGAGGAGCTTCCGCAACCGCGGTGTTCGTAACCGTTTCTTTTTCACGTACGTTCGATTCTGCGGTAGCTCTTTTAGAACCGATCTCGTCTCCTCTCAGATCTTCCGGCGCAACTTGTCCGAGGTCGTATCTTCCGAGATAGGTAATCGCCAATTCTCTAAAGATATAATCGATTACGGAAGTGCTCATCTTGATATGTTTGTTTCCGGAAACGATTCCGTTCGGCTCGAATTTGAAGAATGTAAATGCATCCACATATTCTTCCAATGGAACCCCGTGTTGCAGACCTAAGGAAACTGAAATCGCAAACGCGTTCATCAAACTTCTAAACGCCGCTCCTTCCTTGTGCATATCGATAAAGATTTCTCCGATTTGACCGTCTTCGTATTCACCGGTTCTTAAATAAACCTTGTGACCGCCTACGATCGCTTTCTGAGTATAACCCGCTCTTCTGCTCGGAAGTTTTCTTCTGTGAGAGATATACTTCGTAATTACTTTCTCTGCGATTTGAACCGGATCTCTGGAGATCATCGCTTCTCTGACTTCGTCTTGTTCTTCGATTTCAATTCCATTGAGGAGTTCGAGTACGGAATTGAGAGGTTGAGAAAGTTTCGATCCGTCTCTGTAAAGAGCGTTTGCTTTGATCATCATCTTCCAGGAAAGGAAGTAGGCGTTTTTGACGTCTTCTACAACTGCGTCTTCAGGAAGGTTGATCGTTTTAGAGATCGCGCCGCTGATAAAAGGTTGTGCCGCCGCCATCGTACGAATATGGGATTCGTAGGAAAGGAATCTCTTTCCATACTTACCGCATTTGTTCGCACAATCGAACACCGGATAGTCTTTCTCTTTTAAGAAAGGGGCATTTTCGATCGTCATCGTTCCGCAGACATAATCGTTCGCTTTGTTGATATCGTCTTTGGAAAAACCGAGATATTCCAGAAGAGAAAAACCGGGAACATCGAAGATTTCTTTTGCGATTCCAAGATTCCGGGTCAAGAAGTCTTCTCCCAGATTGAACTTGTTGAACGCGAAATTGATATCGAAAGCGAGAGGAAGAGAGGCTTCCACCTTTTCGAGAATCTCGTTCGTGAAACCTTTTTCTTTCAGAGCTTGCGTGTTTACTACCGGAGCTCCGTTGAGAGTCGCATGACCTTTGCAATAGTTGACGATCGCTTCGATCTCGGAAGGAGAATAACCCAATTTCTTAAGACCATAAGGAACGGATTGATTGATGATCTTGAAATAACCGCCACCCGCGAGTTTTTTGAATTTCACCAACGCGAAGTCGGGCTCGATCCCGGTCGTATCACAATCCATCACAAGGCCGATCGTTCCAGTGGGAGCGATTACTGTCACCTGTGCGTTTCTATAACCGTGTTTTTCACCGAGAGCCAAAGCGAGATCAGAATCTTCTTGAGCCGCTTTCAGCATATAGGAAGGACAAAACGCCGGATTGATTCCAACGGGAGTGATCGTCAAACCTTCATAGTCACCGGAAGGAGCGTTGTAAGCCGCTCTTCTATGATTGCGAATCACACGAAGCATATGTTTTTTATTCTTCGCGTAGCCCGCAAACGGACCTTGTTCTTTCGCCATTTCGGCGGAAGTTGCATACGCAGTCATGTGCATGATAGAGGAAATCGCACCGGTAATCGCCATCGCTTCTTGGGAATCGTAAGGAATTCCAAGAATCATCAACACAGAACCGAGGTTTGCATAACCAAGACCGACGGTCCGGAATTTATAAGAGAGTTCTGCGATTTCTTTGGATGGAAACTGAGCCATTGTGATGGAGATCTCAAGAATGATCGTCCAGAGTTTGCAAAGATAACGAAAGCCTTCCACGTCGAAGTTTAAGGTTTCCAGATCTACGAACTTTTGTAAGTTCGCCGAAGCAAGGTTACAAGCCGTGTTATCTAAGAACATATATTCGGAGCAGGGGTTCGATGCGTTGATCGGTCCGTCCTCGGGACAAGTATGCCATTCGTTGATGGTGGTATGGTATTGTGTTCCAGGATCCGCGCTCGCCCAAGCCGCATAGGAAATTTTTTCCCAGAGTTCTCTTGCTCTAAGAGTTTCGGAAGGTTTCGGTTTGCGTCCTTCTGCTTTCGCTCTTTCTTTTTCCGTTCTGAAATACAAGTTCCAAGGTTGGTCTTGTTCTACTGCGGTCATAAACTCATTCGTAAGACGGACAGAGTTGTTGCTATTTTGACCGGAAACGGTATTGTAAGCGTCGGACTGCCAATCGGTTGTGAGTTCTTCAAAAAGAATTTCTTTGTAACCTTGTTTAGCGAGATCGATCACACGCTTGATGTAGTTATCGGGAATTAAAACTTTCTTTGCTTCTACGATCGTTTTCTTGAGAGAAGAATTTTTCTTCGGATCAAAACGATCTTCACCTTCCATCTCGTAACAAGCGGAAATGATCGCGTTGAGATGACGGTTATTCAACATCGAACCGGTTACCAGAGACGCGACTTTCTTTTCTTCGGTTACTTTCCAATCTACAAAACTTTCGATGTCCGGATGATCCACGTCGAGGCAAACCATCTTCGCCGCGCGACGGGTGGTTCCACCGGATTTGATCGCACCGGCGGCACGGTCTCCGATTTTTAAGAAACTCATCAAACCGGAGCTTTTTCCTCCACCGGAAAGCGGTTCGTTTTCACCTCTTAGGTTGGAGAAGTTGGTCCCCGTTCCGGAACCGTATTTAAAAAGACGAGCTTCCCGAACCCAAAGGTCCATGATTCCACCTTCGTTGACGAGATCGTCATCCACGCTTTGGATAAAACAAGCGTGTGGTTGGGGGTGTTCATACGCGGACGCAGACTTAACGAGTTTTCCGGTAGAAGGATCTACATAATAATGACCTTGGGATTTACCATCAATTCCATATGCCCAGTTCAACCCTGTGTTGAACCACTGAGGGGAATTGGGAGCCGCCATCTGAGTGGCGAGCATATACACTGTTTCATCATAGAAAACTTTTGCGCTTTCTTCATCGGAGAAGTATTTGTATTTGTATCCCCAATACGTCCAGCATCCCGCAAGCCTATGAAAGACTTCCAGCGCGCTGGTTTCACCGCCAAAACGATCTTCCGGCTTTAAAGATTCCAATTTTTCTGCATCAGGAATCGATTTTTGAAGCCATTCTGGAATCCCTTCCTCTTGTACTTTTTTCAAATACTTCGGAATTCCTTTTCGACGGAAGTATTTCTGCGCAAGAATATCAACAGCAACCTGAGACCAACCCTCAGGAACCTTGATGTCGTTTGCTTCGAAAACTTTAGATCCATCCGGATTGGAAATCTTGGAATTGCGTTTCGCCCAACGAATTTCGGACGATTCTCCACTTTTGGGGGCCGTAAAATGGCGGTTTAACTTCATAAATTTGCTCTCAGACTCCGTAAGACTAGTAAGAAGGGATTATGTCACTCTAAGAAAAAGGAAAAATGATCCAAAGCTTTTTTTGGCTCTCCTTTCGCCGAAGTTTCAAAATTTTTCCTACAAAAAGTTGTAAAAACGCGGCCCAATGCGACAAATTAAGGTTGCGTGCTTACCCCTTTTTGAAAATATAGGCCTAACTACCGAGGATACTCCCCTTTAGCTCAGTCGGTAGAGCAAGTGACTGTTAATCACTGGGTCGCTGGTTCGAGCCCAGCAGGGGGAGCCACCTTTCTATCTCCTCAGCCTAATATCGGTATTTTTCCCTTCTTTGGTTCTTCTTAGACGAAGATTCCAAGTTTTTAGTCCCAAAAAACTTCTCTTTTGTATAGTATTTTTATCGAAAGATAGGAATTTTCGTGCAATTCCGAAGGTCCGCTTTTTTCAGAAGTTCTTTCCAAGAGATATTAACTCGTAAGACGATTTCGATTCCGATTTTTTTGAATTCAATGAGAATCGATTGCTCACAAGTCCCTCCAAAAAACGAAAACTCGGAGCGTTGAAAGTAAAAGGAGAAGAATGGAAAACCTCTCGAGATCTGTTTCTCTTTTTTAGAATAAAAGAGAAGATCGTCTCATTTGCCCGGTCTTAATGAAAAAAATATTTAATTTTTAGAATATTCTAATTTTACAATTAACCATTCGAGACTAAATCTCGTTTTGTTCAAGTGAAAGGTGAGTTTGAAAAGGAAGATGGACCGGTGACTTGTCTACGGAAACAAGTCACCGGATTCTCATTTTAAGATTCGTTTTTTGCCGGTTTTAAGGATTTCAAAAATCGAAAAATAGCCTTCAATTCGGAATCATTCATATTCGCATACGAATCCCAAGGCATGTGACTGTGGGAAATCGATTTCCCTTGGCGAAAACGAGCCAAAAATTGTTTTTCAGTCCAGTTTGTGATTCGTCCCTCCGAGTGAGGTGTTAAATTGGGAGGCGTGAGAACTTCTTTTGTTGGATCCGGATCCACCATCGGAGCTCCTCCCGCAAACGGTTCTCCGATGTATTCGCCTATGATATTTCTTTTCGTATGACAGCCGCTACAGTTTGCGACGCTATTCGCAAGATATTCTCCATAAGCAATGCTTTCGTCCGCCTCGATGGATTTTAGAACCTCGCCTTTAGGACCAACGGGTTTTACGACAAATGCCTTCAATACCTTTCCGATCAGATTGAGTTCATGGGAGGCAACTTGATTCTTTATCGGTTTTAAACTTCGGAGAAAAGAAATGATCGCGGTTAGATCCTCATCGCTCGTATTGTGAAAGGGCATAAAATCAAAAATGACCGTATTGTCCGGATGAACACCATAACGAAGTGCCCGAGCGATTTCCGCATCGGAAAAACGACCGATCCCCGTCTCCGGATCCGGGGTAATATTAGGAGAATAGAATGTTCCAACCGGTAAAAAGAACTTTTTTCCACCGGACAAACTTGGTCGCGAGTTTGATATTGCGGATTCCGCTAAGTGACAATCCGCGCAGTGCGCGGCACCATAGGCAAGGCGTTCTCCCCGTGAGATTACACGCGGATCTTGGGAAGCCTTTACTTCGGGATATGGAGCTTCATACTTTAAATTTTGTCGAAAAACGGTCCCGAGCCCGATTCCGAAAATCAACAGCAAGAAAAAAAAACCAATCCACTTTATGACTTTTAACATCGTTCTCTTCCTCATTCTTTTTTGAATCTATTCAGAAAATGGAATCGTTCTTTTTTTAACGATTCTCAAATTTCTAATCCATTAAGACAAAGAAAGAATCAGAGTTTGCGTCTTTTTACCGATTTTCAAAGCATTGGAACGCGCAACCAGGCTCTTATCTATAATTCGATTCCTTCTATAAAAAAGAGAGTCATCTTAGAAAGAGCCAGTTTTTCGATTCGTGTTTTTTTGAATTCTATCTATCGGAAGCGAGTTTTTTACGGAAAAGAAAACCAAGTAGGAACGCCGCGAGAGAACCGATCAGCATTCCGTAACCGATAAAGACAAAGCTCAATTTGATCGCGGTGATCCGACCGGTGAATGTAGCGAGAGAATCCGATACGACGGGCCAAGCGGAAAGAAAATAAAACATAAGAGAATTTTCGATCCAATCGAACACGATAAAACCGAAGGGCATTACGTTTAACACGATAGGGAGTTTAAAACGAATCGCAGATCTCGTATAAAAAGCGCCGATCATCATACAGACGGCGATCGGAAGAAACATATCCAATACGTTTTGCCAGAAATACAAAGTGCGCCCTACGTCGCCATAGAATTCAAACACTTCGATTAATTCCTTCGATGTAAAGAAGGGACGAAAATCCATCTTTAGAGGAAGCTTTTGACCAGGAGAGGTAGGAATCATCTGCTCTAAAAACTGCATCGATCCCGAGATAAGAATGGAGGCGAGCGTATAAATAAAAATCTTCTTACCGGAAGAATGTTTTTTTATAAGTTCGCTAAAGGAGAATAAAAATTGAAAGTTCATAACACCTCTTTCAACTAAGTCGACTTAATTGAGCAAAGGTAAAGAACCGGCAATTTATTCTTTAGTCAAGAAATTTGTGATATTCTAAAAAAGAACGTTATGTGCGTTTTAGAACAGATCTTCGTCAGCGGTGGAGGTAGCGGATTTTGTTTCTGTCGAAGTTTTCGCTTCAGCACGAAACCCTGTTTTGACTGTTTTTTTGGATTCGTCCTTGGTAAGAGCTTCGATCTTTCCTTCGGCGGTATCTAAAATTGCCTGACAGATTTTTTTGAGTTCCATTCCACGTTCATACGCTTTGAGAGATTCTTCCAAACTGAAATCCTGTCTTTCCAATTTCTCCGCGATTTGTTCCAGTTCGAGGAGCGCATCTTCGAAGGTTATTTTAGATTTTGATTCTGCCATTTTATTTTCCTTTTCGGATCACTTGCATCGTTCCGCCGGCAAGCAATACTTGTAATTCTTCTTCCGGTTTGGTTTGTTCCGGAGAACTGATAATTTTTCCCTTCGTATTTCGTACGATGGAATAACCTCGTTTCATCGTGGAAACGGGGGAAAGATCTTCCACTTTAGAAGTCAAAAATTCCGCCCTTTGCTTTTTATGAGAAAGAATGTTTTGAATTCTCTGCGTGAGATTCGTATAACGTTCGATGCGAACCGTAGCGAGATCCATTTTGTTTCGGACCGCTTTTTGCAATCGAATTCCGATTTCATCCACCCTCTGACTTCTTGCGTTCAGAAGTTGCATCGGTTCTTTGAATATAAATTTTCCGGATAATAGACGCAAACGATCCTTACTAGAAGAAACCCTCGCGTTTAAGGACGATTTGAGCCTTCCCTCCAATTGGGAAAGGAACTGTAGAATATCCTCTTCTTTTGGGACCGCGTGTTCTGCGGCGGCCGTCGGAGTGGGAGTCGCAAAGTCGGCGGCAAAGTCGCTTAACAAAACGTCGGTCTGATGTCCTACGGCCGAAATGATCGGAACCCGGGAATTCGCGTATGCACGAACCACCTTCTCATCGTTAAACGCCATTAGATCCTCGAAACTTCCACCACCTCGTCCGGCGATGATCACGTCCACGTTCCAGTCGGGCCGATTCAATTCTTCGATGGCTCCCACGATCGAAAGGGGAGCATCCTCGCCCTGAACCACACAAGGCGCTATGAGAATATTGATTCCAGGAAATCGGGAACGCGCCACTTTGATGATATCTTCGATCGCGGCGCCGGAAGGAGAAGTCGCGATTCCAAGCGTTTTCGGAAAGGCCGGGATTCTTCTTTTTTTCTCAGGATCAAAAATTCCTTCCGCGGTCAGTTTTTGTTTGAGTCTTTCGATTTGGAGAAGAATATCACCTTGTCCCAATTCTTCCACTCGAGTTACGTTGAGATTGTAAGAACCTCCTGCCTCGTAAAGAGTGATCGTTCCGTAGACTTGGATTTCCTTTCCGTCGCTCAGCGGCTTTCCGCCGTAATTCTTATTGGAATAATTGAAAAAAGTACAACGAACCAAGGAGGTCGCGTCTTTTAGAGAAAAGTAGATATGGCCGGAATTGGCCTTACTGTAATTGGAAATTTCCCCTCGGACCCAGATGTTTTTTAGGTCTTTGGATCCGGTGATGAGATTTTTGAGAATCCTCGTGACTTCCGTGACGGAAAGAGGTTTGGAATCTTCCAATCAGATCACCGATGCCCCTTGTTCAGTATCAATTCTCTCCGATACAATCTCCAGAAATCCCAAAGAATGACGACTAACGTTACCGCAACGGGTCCGACGACGAGTCCCATGATTCCGAATTCCTTGATTCCGCCGATCAAAGATAAAAAGATAAGAAGAGGGTGAACTTGTAACTTTTTATCGAGCATTCTCGGTTTCACGAAATTCTCCAGAGCCAAATAGAAAAAGAGGCCGCTTCCCATAAAGAAGATCGCCATCATCGGGTTATTTTCCAAAAACAGAATATAGAGTCCGATCGGAAGCCAGACAACCGAAGTTCCTACCACGGGAATGATCGAAAAGAATGCGGCCAAACTTGCGTACAAGAACGGACTCGAAATCCCCGCGATCAAAAGAAGAATATATACCGCTGTTCCTTGTAGAATCGAAATGATCAGATTTCCTCGAATCACGGTTTGAACCGCCGATGTTACTTTTCTTCCGACTTGTTCTTCCAATTGTCTGGAAAAGGGAAGGTTATCCAAGATGAACCGCTCCACTTTTTTTCCGTCCTGATAAAGAAAGAAAAGCACAAGAAGGGCGAAGAAAAGATTCATCAGAATCCCAGTAGGCAATTCAATGTTCCCCAGGATAAAAGAGGAAGCGTTGCTTAAAATTCCGTAGATGCTGTCGAGATTCAAAATGTCAACGTAGTTCTCGGCAAATTCTCCGTAGATTTCGGGAACTTTCACCCAGAAAAATTCGTTGTCAGTGATAAAATCCGTAAGAATCGCGAAATTCATCAAGGTCTCGATCATCTTATCTTCGCTTAACGAAATTCTTAATTTGAATAGAATCGAAAGGGCTTCCTGAATGAGAGTACGAATCACGAAGTAAGAAGGAATGAGAACGAGCATCGCGACGAGCGTGGTCATTATCCAAGGAACCAACCACTGGAATCGTTCTCCGAGATATTCCTTGAGGAGTTTGTATTGCCTTCTTGTGGCGAGATAAAGAATCAAAGCCATTAAGGAGGAATAAAGATAAGGACGAAAGACGAGGAAGAAAACTCCTATTGCAAAGAGAAAAAGAATCGAGAAAAAAATAACAAACGTATATTTACCGGGCTCTGGGTTGAGTGGAACTGCAGGTTCGAGCATCGATTAACCGCCTGATTTTTTATAGAAGAGTTTGATTCTGCTTCCGTTATCCGCGGCTTCAATCTGAATCGTAACCACTTTTTTATTCTGGCTCTCCGCCATGATCACGGTTTTTTGATCCGTGATTTCCTCTTGAAGAACCTTCCAATATAAGGATTTGAAAATGGAGGAATAATAAACTTCCATCTGTTTTTTCTTAAACGCGTGCGTGAAAACGAGAAAGGACTCTTTCGTATCGAAATATCCTCGTTCCGATTTCAACTCCGTAGAATAAATCAAAGCCGATCCCTCCGGAACGAACTCAACGGGAAGCGATCTCGGATTTCGAACCGGATTGTATTGAAGAGTCAATTTATTATAACGATACAATTCCGTCTTCGAATCGGAGGAAAAGACGGCGTTGGGCGCAACCAAAGCACAGAAAAGGAAAAGAGCTAAAAAATAGAATCGAGTAGGGTTCACTTTTTTTACTTGAACCTTATCCGCCATCACTGACAATTCTTTTATTCATCCTTCATGACTTTTCAGGAAACACTGATTCAAATTCTTCACCGTTTTTCGGAAACCGATCCCGTATTCGTCTGGCTCTTTTTCGTATTCTCGAACTTTGCTGAAAATATTTTTCCGCCTTGGCCGGGTGATACGATCACCGTCTTTGGCGGCTTTTTGGTCGCAAGAAACTTAGAATCCTTTGGTTGGATCGCTCTTGTTTCGAGTACCTTTTTCGGAAACCTTTTGGGCGCCTGGGTCATGTATCGATTTGGAAATGTCTTTCTGCACTGGGTGAAAAAGAAAGATTTTCCGTTTAAGGATTCTCTCTATGACGAAGAATCCATCGAAAAAACGCTGGCGTGGTTTCATCGGAACGCGATCGCGGTGGTTTTGTTTAGTCGGTTTTCGGCGGGAATTCGATTTTTCGTTTCCATCGTGGCCGGAATGGTGAAGATGAATCCTCTCGTTTTTTTCGGATGTTTTTCGATCGCGGTTTTTCTTTGGTGTGGGATTCTTATTTTTTCCGGTTTCTATCTCGGCTCCCATTGGGAGGCCGTTCTTGGTTTTTTAGAAATCTATAATAGAATCATCGTTGGATTGCTGATTCTTTTTGCGATCGGTTTTTTCTGGTATCGAAGACGGAGAAAAATTGCGGATCGGAATTCTTAATCGAAGATCGTTTTTAGCCGAAGATCCAAAGATGACTTTTTGAGGAAAAAAAACTTCCCTCGGATTAATAAACAAAAGTCCACCGTAATCATTCTGCCGAACAACCTCATAGAACCATTCCTTTCGGAAAGATGATTTTTCGGAACAACGTTTCGCCTTTTAAGGAAAGGGATAACCTCACTCACAAGTTGGCTGAATCTGAAGAAGAATCTGTCGGAACTCCGACAATTCTACCGTAAAAGTCGCGCGCCCCACCCAAATTTTGGGTGGAGGGGTGGGTGGCGGAAAAAACCACGGTGGACTTTCCTATATCACAAAATTCTAATCTTGCAAGTCAAAAATCCCTTATAGGAATTCCTACAAAACCCTTGTCTCGGGACGATTCTCAATGTTTATCCCTCTAAATTTGTGGGCAAGGTTATCCGACGAAAGGAATCGTTGTTTCCGGAACCGAAAGGTGTGTGAACTATACCGTTTCCGAGCAAAAGAGAATGACGCGAAATTTGAACAAAATCGCGTTAGACTTCCTTCGCGCGAACTCAAAGACATATTAGAATTTTATAAAATGAAATTCTTTTTTTTTTGAGCAACTCTTTCTAAGAAAGCGACTTTTAAAAGAAGCCTTTTCTTCCTTTTTTGGAATCCAAAACGAGTTTGTAAAATTCTTCTTACGTGATTTCTTCCCGATCCAGCGCTCTTTTGAGTCCTTGGATGATCAGATCCTTTTCATCCTGATAATCACCCGGAAGTGTAAGATTCTGAATCCATTCCATCAAAGCGGGCGGGTCGATCACTTTTCCCTCCATCCATTCTCCCGCCATATCAGCGACGACTCGAAACACGGCGGACGTATCTAAGATTCCATTGTCTTGAAGAACCACTGCGAACCCCGGTGCGCCTTCGGTAAGAATGTATGGATGAATTTCCTTTTGTTTGAACGGATCGATTCCCGCAGGAAGGGCGCTTTGTACGTTCCAGTGCATTTCCTCTTCATCGGGTCCGTGCGTTGTTTTGTTGATAAGAACGAGCGCAACCGAATTTAGATCACCGTGAATTTTTCGATTTTCTGCACCGAGTTCGGCGATCGTTTTGGCGGCGTCTCTTGTGACCGCGTCCCTTCCTAAAAAGTTCAAACGATACAAGTAGTCTTCCAATTCTTTTCCGGCCATCTTTCCGGAAAGAATGTACTGATACAAAAGAAAGATCAGATAATCGCTTTCCGTATTGTCTCCGATCAAGACCTCTTTCGAATGAGTGGGGAGATACAAACGATCTCGAAGAAGAATCGTGAGTTTATAACTCATCTGATCAAACAAACTCTGAAACGAGGCTCCCGCGAATTTTCGGATTCTTTCCACCGAACCCAAAAGTCCGTCGGTGATAAACTTTGTAGGATGTGTAACGGAATCCCAAAACTTTTCAACGATTCCTTTGATCGTTCCTTCCAAATACTTGAGATGCAAGGATTCCGTATCGATCGAATGACTCCGAATCGTGGACAAAAGTGTTCTTCTAAAAAAATGAGGACTTGCGGAAATAAAACAGAGGGGTGAATCCTCGGTCGCGAGTCGAATTTCCCGATACAGTGCCGGCATTCCGGGAAGCGGAAGTTTTTGCTGCGGTGTTTCGAATAACGTGGAAAGTTTCCCTTTGTTGGAATGTATGTCCGTCGCGAGATACGTCTGGTCGATATCGGAAGTTGTCACATAGCCGCTGAAGTTTTCCGGAAGAATTCTTAGCTTTCCCTTTCCGATCAGTGAACTTCCGGATATTTCACTTTTCCCCTTTTGATTGAGATAGGCGATGTCCTTCGTAAACTGCCGGTAGGAATCCAATCTTTTAAAAAGAATTCGAAAGGAATATTTTCCAGGAGGAAGAGGTTTTGTAAATTCGTGAAAGAAAAACCCTCCGTCGTCTCCTTTGATCTCGGGAGATTGATGCACCAGATTCTCCGATTCATCCCAAATCTCCGCGACTAAAATCGGTTTTCGAACCGGCTCCAAACCGTAATCCAAAAAAGGAGTGATTTCCCGATCCTGACCTTCGAACAAACCGGTCAAAAGATCCCAGCGAGAATCGTCCCTCATTTCTTCCGTGATCCCAGCGTCGACAACCTGGCCCCGAATGTAATACCGATTCTCGCGCCCTAAGGTTCCCCCGCAGATCGCGATTCTTTTTTTATCGACTAACTTTGCCGTTTCCGCTTTGGAATCTGCTTCTTCGCTCACTGTTCTTTCGTCCGCCTCAGATTTGATAGATGGGATGGATGGAAAATTGTACCGAATCGCTCAGAGAGTGAAAGCATAAAAAATGAAATTCTTTGTTTTCTGTACTCCCGATCAAAAAAACACTGGTACGTAAGAAGTGAGTCCGGATCGTATGAAAAAAAATTCCGTAAAATCCGGCTATTCCGGAGCAAAAACGATCTATATCCGAAAGTTGCGGTTTGAAGAAGCCCAGGAAAAACTCGAACGGGAGATTCAAGAAGCCTTCTTGGCCGGAGAAACGTTCGTGGAAATCATTCATGGAATCGGAGAAGGGATTCTCAAAAAATTAACGGTCGATACGATTCGATCCCATGATTTTTTGAAAGAAGTGGACTATTCTCTGTACGGAATTTACAATCCGGGTTCCACTCTGGTCGAAGTATTAGGACCCGATAAGGACACTCTCAAAAGGTATCTCAAATGACAAAAAACACGCTGGAGATTTTGGACGTAACGTTGAGAGACGGAGAGCAAACCAGAGGAGTCAGCTTTTCGACTTCAGAAAAACTGAATATTGCGAAATTCTTATTACAAAAATTAAATGTAAATCGAGTCGAAATCGCCTCAGCCAGGGTTTCCAAGGGAGAATTCGAGACCGTTCAGAAGATCATCGAATGGGCTGAAACCGAAAAACTCACCGATCGAATCGAACTCCTCGGATTCGTAGACGGAAACAAAACCGTGGATTGGATCCGAGACAGCGGAGCCAAAGTGTTGAACCTTTTGACAAAGGGGTCTCTCCACCACTTAGAAAAACAGTTAAACAAAACTCCGAAAGAATTTTTCACCGACATCTCCTTTGTAATAGAATACGCAAGAAAGAACGGACTTCGTATCAACGTCTATCTCGAGGATTGGTCCAACGGATTTCGAAACAGTCCCGATTACGTTTTATCGCTTGTGGAACACTTGAGCAAGGAAAACATCGAAAGAATCTTTCTTCCTGACACGTTAGGCGTTCTTTCACCTGCAGAAACCTTCCGAGGCGTGGACACGCTGGTCCAAAAATATCCGAATCTTCATTTTGAATTTCACGGTCACAACGACTATGACCTTTCGGTAGCGAACAGTTTGGAAGCGATTCGCGCCGGCGCCAAAGGTTTACATGCATCGATCAACGGACTCGGAGAAAGAGCGGGCAATACTCCTCTGGAAGCCTTGATCACGGCGATCCACGATAAGTCAGAGTCAAAAACCCAGGTCAACGAACCCGCGATCACGGAGGCAAGTCGTCTCGTCGAAGTTTTTAGCGGTAAACGAATTGCCGCAAACAGACCGATCGTAGGTGAAGATGTCTTCACACAAACCGCTGGAGTTCACGCCGACGGGGACAAAAAAGGGAACCTCTACGCAAATCCGATTCTACCGGAACGATTCGGAAGAAAGAGAAGTTACGCGTTAGGCAAACTTGCAGGAAAAGCGAGTATCTCCGAAAACGTAAAACAATTGGGTATGGTATTAAGCGACGTGATCCTCCAAAAAGTTTTGGAACGGGTGATCGAACTCGGAGATCAAAACAAACTCGTAACTCCCGAAGACCTTCCGTTTATCATCGCGGACGTTTCCGGAAGAACCGGAGAAAAAGTAATCGCTATCAAATCTTGTAATATACATTCCGGAATCGGGATTCGTCCTCACGCACAGATCGAGATCGAATACCAAGGGAATGTGCACAAGGAAATTTCCGAAGGAGACGGAGGTTACGACGCTTTTATGAACGCGCTTACTAAGATCACAAATCGACTCGGGATCACTATTCCAAAACTCGTCGACTACGAAGTAAGAATTCCTCCCGGCGGAAAAACAGATGCGTTAGTCGAAACGATGATCACATGGAATAAATCCCAGGATTTAGAAGAAGACTTAACGTTCAAAACGATGGGAGTTCATCCCGATCAAACGATAGCCGCCGTGCACGCTACGGAAAAAATGCTCAATCAGATTCTTCAGCCATGGCAAACCTGAAACTTTTACTCGTTGGGATCGGGAATCCCGGTCAAAAATACGCCAACCACAGGCATAACATCGGTTTTGTGATCCTGGATTCTTTTTTGAATTCTTCTTCCGGAAGTTATCAAGAGAACTCCAAGTATTCCCTCGCACGGACCGACGAGGACGGAATTACGATCTTTTATCTAAAACCCCTGGAATTTATGAATCTTTCCGGAAAGGCAGTTGCGGAGATCGCAAAGAAGAATGGAATTCCTCCGGAAAATATTCTCGTGATTCACGACGAAATCGACTTCGAATTCGGGAAACTCAAACTCAAAGGCGGGGGCGGTCACGCCGGCCACAACGGACTCCGGGATATCGTGGAGAAACTGGGTTCCAATGCATTCTTTCGGCTTCGGTTCGGAGTGGGAAAACCCTCTGAAAGTTCGGAGGTTCCCAACCATGTACTTTCTAACTTTTCACCGGAAGAAAGGGAAAAAATTCCAGAGCTCGTAAAGGCTTCCTTGCAAAAAATCTCCGATTGGATCCGAGAAAGGAAAAACGGATTTCAGAAACTCTCCGATACTAAGTAGGACGGCCGAAGTCCAAATTCTTTCCATCGAAATCGAAAGAGTGGACCGTTCGCCTTTTCGTTCGTTGCAAGTTGGAATTCCCGGGAAAGAAGAGCCCCGAGGATCCGATTCAAAACGAAGGAATTCAATTTAAAACGGAGCATTCCATTGGGCGATTATCCATTTCGACTTCCTCAGTTTTCATCCGCTTCCCAGAATTTAGCGGCGGAAAAATTCATCACGTATCTTAGAATCGAAAAAAATTATTCTCAAAACACACTCAACGCATACAGCATCGATCTGAAATTCTTTTTTGATTTCTGTGAGAAAGAACAGTTGGACATCCTACAAATCGAGCCCGTTGACATTCGTTCTTATTTTGCCTATCTCGCAAAAAATCACGGTTTGGATCGAAGGTCCCAGAGTAGAAAATTATCTTCTCTTAGGACCTTCTACAAAGTGTTGCTCCGAGAAGATCTCGTCGTTTCGAATCCTGCGGTTCAAATCAGTTTTCCGAGAGTCAGAAGGGACATCCCGAAAAACTTCCGAATCGGAGAAACGGAAGAAATCCTGAGCTTCGAAGCGGAACGGACGTCGGAAATTTTGGACATTCGCGATCGTGCTATGATCGAGGTGTTGTATTCTTCCGGACTTCGTGTATTCGAGTTGGTAAACGCGAAACTTTCCGCTCTTTCCAAAGATCTAACGATTCTCAAAGTTCTTGGAAAGGGACAAAAAGAAAGATTCGTATACTTCGGAAAAGAAGCAATACAATCTCTTGAAAAATATTTGGAATATAGAACTCATTTTTTTCCCGAGACAGAGGAAATTTTTCTCAATCAAAAAGGAAAGAAACTGACGACCCGAGGCGTACGTTATATTTTGAATGAAAGAAGAAAAAAAATGGGATGGGAAAAAACCATCACTCCGCATAAATTCAGACACACGTTCGCTACCGATCTTTTGGACGCGGGAGCGGATATCAGAGCCGTGCAGGAATTACTCGGACATTCTTCTCTTTCTACGACTCAGATTTATCTGAGTGTGAGTAAGGAAAAAATCAAAGAGGTTTATAGAAAAGCTCATCCCCATGCCAGAAAATAAAATTCGTTCCACTACCATTCTTTGTGTCCGTAAAAACGGAAAAGTCGCCATCGGAGGAGACGGTCAGGTTTCTATGGGAAACACCGTCATGAAACAATCCGCAAAAAAAGTAAGAAGACTCTACGACGGAAAGATTCTTTCCGGTTTTGCAGGATCCGCCGCAGATGCGTTCACTCTTTTTGAACTTTTTGAAAAGAAGGTGCAAGAATTCGGAGGAAGTCTTTCCAGGAGCGCCGTGGAACTCGCGAGAGAATGGAGAATGGATCGTATGCTTCGAAGACTCGAGGCGCTTTTGATCGTCGCAGACAAAGACGAATCGTTTTTGATTTCCGGAACGGGAGACGTGATTTCTCCGGACGAAGGTGTGATCGCGATCGGCTCGGGAGGAAATTACGCGTTAGCCGCCGCTCGAGCGCTCTACGATCATACCGATCTTTCGGCGAGGGAAATCGTAGAATCTTCCATGAAAATCGCCGCAGACATTTGTATCTACACAAACGATCATATTACCATCGAAGAAATTCTCTAAATAAAAAAAACCTATGACAGATTCTCAAAAAGACCAGGACCTTACATTCTCAATCGAAGAGGAACTCACACCTCGACAGATCGTGACCAAGTTGGATGAGCACATCATCGGTCAAAAAAACGCAAAAAAAGCGGTCGCCGTCGCGCTCCGAAACCGAACTCGTCGCAAAAAACTCGATCCGGAAATGCAGGAAGAAATCTATCCTAAGAATATCATCATGATCGGTCCGACCGGCGTTGGAAAAACGGAAATCGCAAGAAGACTTTCCAAACTCTGCGGCGCTCCCTTCCTG
This sequence comes from Leptospira stimsonii, assembly GCF_003545885.1. Lineage (NCBI taxonomy): Bacteria > Pseudomonadati > Spirochaetota > Leptospiria > Leptospirales > Leptospiraceae > Leptospira > Leptospira stimsonii. The sequence goes on along the minus strand of NZ_QHCT01000002.1, from coordinate 12,010 downwards.
AAAGTGGAAGCGACAAAATACACCGAGGTCGGTTACGTAGGAAGAGACGTGGAATCCATGATCCGAGATCTGGCCGTCATTTCGATGAATCTCGTAAAACAGGAATTCAGAACCAAGGTGGAAGAAACCGCGAAACAAAAAGCGGAAGAAGCCTTACTCGATATTTTACTTCCTTTCCCGGGGGAACCCAAACCGACCTCCACGCAAATATCAGGTTTTTCGAATACACCGATTGCCGATGAAGAGGAAAGAAAAACGCATTTTCTCGAAACCAGAGAGTTTATGAGAAAAAAACTAAAAACGGGAAAGTTAGACGAACAAGAAGTCGAACTCGATCTACCGAATCCAAGCGCTTCTCAGATTCCGATGTTGCAGGTTTTCGGAGCGGGAAACTTAGACGACTTGGATAATCAATTGCAGAACGTTTTGGGAGATATGCTTCCGAAAAAAAATAAAAAACGAAAACTCAAAATCCCGGAAGCTCTCAAAGCCTTAGAAGAATTCGAAGCGGAAAAGTTACTGGATCCGGACAAGGTGCAAAGAGAAGCCATTCGAAGAGTGGAAGAAATGGGAATCATCTTTTTGGACGAGATCGACAAGATCGCCGGAAGGGAAGGAAAAACCGGAGCCGACGTATCCAGAGAAGGTGTACAAAGAGACCTTCTTCCGATCGTGGAAGGCGCCACCGTGAATACAAAAATCGGACCGGTAAAGACGGATCATATCCTTTTTATCGCGGCAGGCGCGTTTCATATGACCAAACCTTCGGATTTGATTCCGGAGTTGCAGGGAAGATTTCCGATCCGTGTTGAACTCGAAAAATTATCCAGAGAGGACTTTGAAAAAATTCTCACCGCGCCTCGCTCTTCGTTAACGAGACAATACGAAGCTCTTCTGGCAACCGATTCCATTCGAGTCGAGTTTACTACGGACGGGATTCAAGAGATCGCAAGAATCGCCTATGATATGAACGAGAAACACGAAAACATCGGAGCTCGAAGATTGAATACGATCCTAGAGCGTCTATTGGAAGAATTGAGTTTCGAAGGCCCGGATCTTCCCGAAGAGAAACGAAATGTAAAAATCGACGGAAAATACGTTTTGGACCGATTGCAAGGCGTAATTCAGGACAAGGATCTGAGTCAGTATATTCTATAATTCAAATTAGAATCTTTGCATTTTCCCTTTTCAAGAAATGATTTTTGAAAGTAAAATCGGAGATTCTATTTGACGGACTCGCAAAAAAAAGGATGCTTTGCGCCATGCATTGTATCCCAACCTCTTTTCAAAAAATTCTAATCTATTTCTTTTTTGCGTTCGTTTTGATTTTTTCAAACGGATGTGAATGGCTTCAGAAAACCCTCGTGGAGGTATTAGGCGCGCCCGATTCTTACAAGGCACAAGGCGATCCCAATCTGCTTCAGCCAAACTTCTCCGGTAAAGATGAACAAAAGGAAAAAATTCTCATTTCTCTAACGGAAGTTTCCTCCGGTTTTTCCCAGCCGACCGATCTTCAATTTCCTCCGGGAGAATCGGAAGCGTTCCTTGTGACGGAACAAAAAGGAAAACTACGATGGGGAAAAGTTAGGAAGAATGAAACGGGAACATTATTGACTTTGAATGTGTTATCCGAAGCGGAACAAGGTCTTCTCGGTTTGGCGTTTCATCCGGATTTTGCGAAGAATGGAAAACTCTATCTCAATTATGTTTTAAAAGTCAACGGAAAGGATACAAGCCGCGTCTCGGAATGGATCGTGTCTTCTCCGAAAGATTTACCGAATTCTAAAATTACTTCCGAAAGAATCATTATGGAAGTCGTTCAACCATATCCGAATCACAACGCGGGTCAACTTGCCTTCGGTCCCGATGGATTCTTATACATTGGTTGGGGAGATGGGGGATGGAAAGACGATCCCAAAGAGAACGGACAAAATCCGAAAACACTCTTAGGAAGTATGTTGCGTGTCGACGTAAACGCAACGGAAAACGGAAAAAACTATAAAATTCCCGCTGACAATCCTTTTGTAAACGATTCCTGTTGTGCACCGGAAACATTCGCGTACGGCTTTCGAAATCCGTGGAGATACAGCTTTGATCCGCAGGGACGATTGATTCTCGCGGACGTAGGTCAGGATCTTTGGGAAGAAGTGGATCTCATCGAAAAGGGAAAAAACTACGGCTGGAACACAAAGGAAGCGACCCACTGCTTTGATCCAAAACAAAACTGCGATGAAAAAGGGCTTACCGATCCGATCTACGAATATGGAAGAGAGGAAGGTCAATCGATTACGGGCGGTTACGTCTATTCGAACAAGGCGATTTCTCAGTTAAAGGGGAAATACGTTTTTGCTGATTTTGTTTCCGGACGCATCTGGGCCTTGGATCTTCCTGAAACTTCCGGACAACCCGCAAAAAAAGTTTATACATTGGGGAAATGGCCGGTCTTGATTTCTTCGTTTGGAAAAGACGCTTCCGGAAAAGTTTATCTCACCGATTTTGGAAGTGGAAAAATCTATCGACTCGATCCCAAATGAGAAATCGATACGAATTTTTTTAGAACAAAGAACTTCTCGTACAACTCTTGTGTGAGAAGTTCTTTTATATTCATTGCTTTCTTGAATGTAGTTCCTCGGAAGATCGTTTTTTTTCTCAAGTCGCAGGTTTTGTTTCGATGACAACTTCCAAAGGGAATTACTTTCATTCTTAGAGAAAACTTTCTATTCTTCATTCAAACGGATTTTTACTGGCATTCGACTCGAAAAAAATAGTACACGAGCCTTCAAATTTCTTTCGAACAAATCCTTCCTGTGGATTCCGTATCCGTAAAATGCAAGATACAAATCTCCGCATTTCGAGTCGCACAAAAGTTTGATGCAAGTTTTTGATTGAGAAGCCCGAACTTTTCAAAGAACACGGAGGAAAAAGGAACCGTGAAACGATTTTTCTTACGGATCCTTCGTTTGTGCTTTGGAGGAATTTTAAAGAGTAGATTCAAAAAATAAAAATTCGATCTTAGAAAGGTTTTCTGGATCGGAAAAATTCAAGAACGATCCAAACTTTCGTGTTTTCAATTTGTTTCGAAATTTTGTTTTCGAAATCAGAAGAACTTCTCGTGATCAAAAAAATTTTGAACGCACTTGAAATAAATTAGAAATCCATCTTCAATCCGGAAATCGGGTACTTCATGTACACCGTTGTTGTTCTTGCACCGGAAGTAATCGTAAGAAGGTCTAACGGATTCAAACCGATGCTATAGAAGCCCTCGTCAATCATAGCGATTCCGAAACCGGCGCTTTCTTTTTCATTTAAGAATTCAGGTCGAAAGAAATCGGCAGAATTTCCTTGGTCAAAGAGTTCTTTGTGTTTGAGTCTGGATTCCTGAATTCTTTCAAAGTCCAGGTGATGAATCGGAGAATCGTTCCGAATTCGAAAACTCAATTCCTCTTTGGTTATCCGGATCTTGAGTGAGATGTTCATATTGTATTTTTCAATCTTGCTACGAACATCGGAAAGAAACGCTTTTTCACTTTCCGTCAAAACCTTCTTCTTCGTACGAATCTTATCTTCCAAAGAAAGAACTGTCTGGACTTGTTTCTTCACCTTATCGGGGACGATATAACGATGCATCGCATCGCGGAGGAGTGAGGTCTCCATAATAATCTCAAGAAGGTCCTCCGCGTCTTGACGACTGGATTCTCCCTGTTCTAATTTTTTTAAAAGTTCGTCTCGGAAGATAATGTGGCGTATGTTCGCCTTGATTGCGTTTAACAACGCTTCCATTAAACCGCTAAAGAGATGAAAGCCGGCTAACGGGTTCGCTCCGATTTCTTCAAGAATTCCGTTTACAAGCTCGGAAAGAATATCTCTCGTAGGTTTTGTCAGACCTTTGAGCTCAAGGTGAAAGAATTTTCTCTTTTTGAGATCCTCGATATTTTTCAGGATCTCGCTCCCTTTGAGCGCTGTTTTCTGGTTTGCCATATATCCCCACCGAGTTTTTTAGGTATCATTGATGCGCAAAGTCTTTTACGCAAGTTTGTTTTAAATCATGAAACCAAAATCCGGCATTTTTGAACTGATCACACCGGACCTCGGAGATACAGACAAGATCGAACTCGTTCATTGGAATTCGAAGATTGGAGACTCTGTAACACCCGGTCAAGAAATCTTAGAGCTCGTAACCGACAAGGCTTGCTTCCCGATGGAGTCTCCGGTGAAAGGAAAACTAACGCAAATTATAAAAGAGAAGGGATCCATCGTTCGTAAAGGCGACGTTTTAGGAATCCTGGAACTTTCTGACGCCGAATGAAAATTCTTCACCTTTCAGATCTGCACTTTCCCACATCCGTTCCCTTCTTCCAGTTAAGAGGAAAGATGGTAGTAGGATATTTGAATTATACACTTCGAAGAAGAAAAAAATATCCTTCCTATATTTGGGACTCTATTTTGAAAAGTGTGGAGACTTTGAATCCGGACGCGATCGTAGTTTCCGGAGACATCACAAACGTTTCGCATGAAAAAGAATTCCAAACCGCAGGAAAAATATTAAGCGAACTTCCTCCGGATAAGATTTTTTACATCCCCGGAAATCATGATCGCTACACAAAACATGCCGTAGGCGAACATCCATTTTTCGAAAAGTATTTTTCAAATCTTTCCGGAGAATCTATTTCGCATAACGCAGAATACATTCGAATTAAAAAAATCGGAAATCTGCACTTTGTTGGCTGGGATTCCAGTCTTCCTCTTTCCATTCTAAACGCGTATGGAACGATTCAACCGGAAGTAATCTCAAGAACTCAAGAAATTCTTAGAGAAAAAAAAATAGAGGATTATATTCTAGTTTGTCATCATCCGATCTGGAATCCAAAGGAAAGACAGGAGACGGTTCATCACCGCTTACAAAATCGGGAAGAAATCGCCAGACTTCTACAAAAACAACCGCCTCTCGCTTTTTTACACGGACACGTACATACCAACTGGGTAAAATTTCCCGGCGAAAAAATGCCGTATTACGTCGTCAATTCCGCTTCCAGCACTCGCCTTTCGGATTCCAGACATGAGTGCGGATTTCACTTGCTGGAAATCGAAAAAAAGAATCTTAAAATTCAAAGATATACTTATAACCCAGAACAGTCTAAATTTACGGAAGCTCCCTTAGTTTCGTATTCAGAAAAGGAATAAAATGGCCACAATCGAAGCAGTTAAGATCCAAAGAGAACTTGCCAAAATCAAACATCCGGAACTCAAAAAAGATATCGTCTCGCTTGGAATGGTAGGGTCCCTTGATATCCAAGAAGGAGAAACGAATATTCTCCTCAAAACCCCCAATCAAGACAGAAGAATTCAGATCGGTCTTGAGGCACAAATCCGCCAGTCACTCACGAAGTTAGAAGGTGTGGGCAAGGTGAAGATCAAGTTTGAAGTCGATCCAAAACTCGTATTAGACGATTCTAATAAAATCCCGGGTGTGAAGAACGTGATCGCGATCGGTTCCGGAAAGGGCGGAGTCGGTAAATCTACCGTCACCGTAAATTTGGCGGCCATGGCCGCTTCCCTCGGATACAAGGTGGGAGTTCTGGACGCAGACATTTATGGTCCCTCCGTTGGAAAGATGTTCGGTGTCAACGGTCGCGTGGCTCTAAAAGCCGAGGAAGATAAAATTTATCCTCTGGAAAAAGACGGACTCAAGATCATTTCCTTTTCCTTTCTCATCGACGAAAAACAACCCGTCGTTTGGAGAGGGCCGATGCTCGGAAAAGCCATCGAACAGTTCTTATACGATATCGTCTGGGACGATCTCGACTATCTTTTCATCGATCTTCCTCCCGGGACGGGAGACGTACAACTTTCTCTCGCACAGCTGATCGATTTAAACGGCGCCGTTATCGTTACGACTCCACAGTCTGTTGCGCTGTTAGACGCTAACCGTGCTTCAGCGATGTTCGCTCAAGTGAAAGTTCCCATCTTGGGAATCGTAGAAAATATGAGCGAGTTTATCTGCCCCAAATGTGGACACGCTTCTGCCATATTTAGCAAAGGAGGGGGCCAGAGATTGGCAGAATCTTCCGACGCACGTTTCTTAGGTGGCATCCCGTTGACAATGGAGATCATGAACGCCGGTGAAGACGGAAAACCCGTGATTTTAAAAGACATAGATGGTCCAATCTATAAAGCTTACAAAAGTATTTTCGATCATCTAAATGAAGAAATAAAAAAGTGGGAATAATACAAGGATTTGAGTCTGTTGTACATAAAGAGGCGGGAGGTGAACCTTGAAGTTTGAAAAGGGATCCGAAAAAAACCCAACGGGCAATCTAATCGTTTATTGCAACGTGTTTGGTGAAAACCCTCTCAGCCCCGGAGGAAAGATCATCGCGTCTAACGTTGTCGTGAGCTTTCTAAAGATAGGGGAAAACTTTCCTGTAGTAACTTTCCCACCCGTTTCCTTGGATAGTTACGAAGAACTCAAGAAAGTTATTTCTGAGAACATCGACAAATACGATGTCATCAAGATACGGGATTTTGAAATGCCCGCTTCCAAAGAAGCGTCCAATGATTACATTCAAGAAAGAATGGATCAGTTCAACAGTGTCGTAATCAAATACGTGGAAATCTGCAAGAATCGCGAAGTTGGTAACGGACAGGTTCATTTTCCGGAAGAGGAAAGTGGTGTTAGAGAATATCTGGACGCGCTCGCCAATCTTTCCTTAAAGATCAGAAGATCGACCGGAATCGCAAGAGAGGCTTCTCTGATCAAGATGGATCAATTGGTGGAAAACTTTTCCACAAAACATCCAGAGTTCGATTTGGATAATTTTAAGAAGGCGCTCTCCTTACCCGGACAAACCGGAGAAGAGTTGATCGGCCTTTATCTTCAAAAGTTCAACGCGATCTCCAAGGAAAACTACGAAGACGCATCGACCTTGAAGAAGAAAATTCACGATATCGAATACTACGCTTAACAAAAACTATTCTTCTTGGTTGTTTGGATTCCATCTGGGGTAGAGATCCAATTCTACGCCTAAGAGTCTGAAAATTCTCTCGCTAATAAAATCTCCCAGATCTTCCAATGTCTTCGGCATTTGATAAAAACCCGGAGACGCGGGGAGAATCGTTCCACCTGCGTCGTGGAGTTCCAACATATTCTTCAGATGAATTCTATTGTAAGGAGCTTCCCTCGGAACAAGAACAAGAGTTCTTCTTTCTTTCAGAGTTACGTCAGCCGCTCTTTCAATTAGATTTTCCGTCAAACCTGCGTTAATCGAAGCGATCGTCTTCATGGAACAAGGAAGAACCACCATCGCCTTCCAAGGGTTGGACCCGGAAGCGATATCGGCTCCGATATCCAAAAAATTGCGGATCAAAAATTGATGTTTCGAAATTCCGATTTTGTATTTCGAAAAAATGTAATCGAGGAGTTCCTTCGCGGAAGAAACGGAACAATTCATCTCTTCCCGAAAAACTCGGAGAGAGGCCGGACTACAGATGAGAAAGGTCGTTCCTTCGATCGTCGAAAGCGCGCGGATAAATCGTTCCGCGTAAATAGAGCCGCTTGCACCGGCCATTCCTAAAACAAGTTTCATGAGAACTCCTAAGTAAGATTCAAAACCTTCAGAACGATTTCCATTTTGCGAAACTGGGAAAATGAATCCCTTCCATTCTTCTCGAGTCAGAAATTCGGATCCCTAGACGGATCTTTTTTTGGGATCGGATTTGTAAGAGCTCCTGCTTCTTCCATTCTTTCAGACAGAAAGTAAACGAAACAAAAGTGTCACCTCGTTTTGTACCGAATGATCTCCGATTACGATTTCCGATTTCGTAAGGAAGGTATTACTTGGATCCGATCGAATTCGGCACCCAAGGTTTCAAAGACGATCGCGTCCTTTCCTAACTTCCTAATAGGACCAAAAAAAAGAAACGGTCCGCGAGCAATCCTCCAAAAAGAATCAGAGAAATGTAAGAATGAATCTGATAGAACTTCGGTGGAAAAATATTCTCACCCGCACCTCTCGCAATTTTGTGTTCTTGAAAAAGATAATAGGAAGTGATCAAAAGAAAGAGCAAAAACACCGGACCCAAGCCGGATACGATTCCCGCCGCAAATAAAAGGACGATACAGAGAACGTGATTGATCGCCGCGATCCAAAGAGAAGAATTCCTTCCAAATTTTGACGGAACCGAAAACAATCCTTCCTTTTTATCAAATTCTTGATCTTGAAGAGCGTAGAGAATATCAAAACCGGCCAAGTTGAACGCAAGTCCCAAGGTCCAAAGCAGTGGTTCTAAAACGATTTCTTGTCGAATCGCCACCCATGTAGCAAGCGGAGCGAGACCGATAGAAAATCCAAGAATCCAGTGACAGAGCCAGGTAAAACGTTTTGCAAGAGAATAACCCAAGAGAATAAAGAGTGTCGGAAACGAGAGCGCAAACGCCATCGAATTGATCCACCAACTCACAAAACAAAATCCGATCGAAGACAAGACCACAAAAAGAACGGCGGAACGAATCGAAATTTTTCCTGCGGGAATTTCTCGATCCACGGTTCTTTGATTTTTCGCATCGATATCCCGGTCTACGATTCGATTGAATCCCATGGCGGCCGATCTCGCCAAAACCATGGAAATCAGAATCAAAAAAGAAAGAATCAACCATTCGATCGGAGATTTATCGTGCGTTTTGAGAAAGGCGAGGACAAATGCAATTCCAGCAAACGGAAGCGCGAAGAGCGTATGCGAAAACTTGATGAGACTTCCATACTGCTTCAGGGATTTTAGACTCAGATTCATAGTTTGGATCGGATCCTGCCTTTTTGGAAATCGGAACTATTTCCAAAATTCTTTTCCAACACAAAATCAAAGAGAAAGCTTAAAAATCGATGATTTTTTCTCCGGTCTCCAAAGGATACGCTTATGACCCAAACTCTTACTTCCTCTCCGGTTTCCGCGGAGTCCATTCGAACTTTTTTAAAAAAAATCATAGAAGATCCGAAGATTCATTCCCGCTGGTTGAATACGATTTCCTTTTTGGAACATATGGGTTCCCGTAAAATTCTCGCGACACAGAGCGATTTTGGAATGGGAGAAATGATTCTCAGACACGCATCGGAAGAAGCAAGACACGCGCATTTTTTCAAACGAATGAGCGAACGTGTTTCTCCGGGTTCTTGTCCCGATTACAAACCGGAAAATCTTCACTGCGGTTTTTCAGCCTTTTCCTATTTTCAAAGGTTGGACGCGCTCGTCCTCAAGGATCTCAACGGATCAGGAATCCGAGGAAAAAAACAATCGTTTCTTTCCTATCTGTATGTGACACATCTCATAGAAGAAAGAGCCGATTTTCTCTACCAGGAATACGATCAAATCTTAGAAGAGAACGGGATTCAGGTCAGCCTCAAAGCGATCATCAAAGAAGAAGAATCGCATCTCTCGGAGATGAAGGCCGCCCTAACTTCCGAAGATCCGAATTATGAAACACGTTATGCGCTCTTTCAAGAAAAAGAAAGGAAGAATTATCTCAAATTCCAAACTTCGCTATTGCAATCCGTAGGGCTTTCCTCCTAATTCTATATGCAACGATCGGTTTTCAAACGAGTCCTTCTTGCAGTTCTCCTTCTTGTAATTTTCGACGTTTCCGGTGTTCTTTCGGAAACGGGAGGACTGAAGGATCGACCTGTGAGCGTGGCGCTTGTTTGTGAACCTTCGTCCAAAGTCGACAAGGTCCGCTTTTACAAATCAACGTCTTTATTTTTCAAAAGGTTAAAAGCGAAGCGGACTCAGGAGAATGGGACCGCATTCTTTGTCGGTTACGGAACCTTCGCAAACGAAACGCCTACGGAACAACTCGCGCAAGCGACCCAAAACGGATACGATCTGTATCTCTTTTCCAAAGACGCCAAAGAGAATCTACCTTCCGCAAACATTCCTGGAAGTATCCCTTGGATTTCCTTTGGAATCGAAAAAAAAATAGAAATTCCCCAAAAAGAAAAAAGACCCACTTCGAAAAATTCTTCGAGGAAAAAATCAAAACGATCAAAGTCTCAAAAGAAAAAACCGATCTCAGAAAAAACGAAGGGAAAGAAGAATTCAACTTCCCGGAAAGCGAAGAATTCCAATGTACCCGAATCGCAATCGGAAAAGAGCGAAGGCAAAGAGGAAAAGCCTACGACGATTTCTTTTGGAAGGGCTTCTTGGGAATTGAGTTTTGATTCTTTGAAATTTTGGTTCTCCACAAGCACGGACGCAAAAGACATTCCTTTCGAATCCGATCGAATTTCCTTTTTATTAGGAGAAAAAAACTCCGAAGAATGGGCATCTTTTTTGGAAGGAAAAACGGAAGATTCTACTTGGATTCGCCTGTTGTCGCAACCGCAAGATCTGCGTTTTAGCGAAGGAATTTATTACACGGGCTGTGCTTCTCCTTCAATCCCAAACGGAATCTCCGTTTTGAATTTTTTCTTTCGTGGAAACCGACTGATCCGACTCAAACAGGAAAGTTTTTCTCTCAATAGCGACGGCTCTGGAAAATCCTGGGATCTGGAATAAGCGCGATTTTACTTTTCGGTTGACCCCTGTCCGGAAAATCTGGACTCCATGAGTCTGAATTGCGGCATCGTCGGCCTTCCCAACGTAGGTAAATCCACTATTTTTAACGCCCTCACAAAAGCGGGCGCGCAGATGGAAAACTATCCATTCTGTACCATTGAACCAAACAAAGGAATCGTAGAAGTTCCGGATTCCAGACTGGATCGACTGGCCGAAATCGTCAAACCGCAGAAGATCGTACCCGCCATTATCGAATTCGTAGACATCGCCGGACTCGTCAAGGGCGCGAGTCAAGGAGAAGGTCTTGGAAATAAATTTCTTTCGCATATCCGCGAAGTGGACGCGATCTGTCACGTTGTGCGCGCTTTTGAAGACGACAACGTAACACACGTCCACGGAAAAGTGAATCCTGTCGACGATGCGGCCGTCGTGAATCTGGAATTGATCTTTGCCGATCTGGACAGCGCAGACAAACAATACCAAAGAGCCGCCAAAAACGCAAAGAATGGAAACAAAGAAGCCCAGGAAATCGCATCGGTTCTTGAAAAGATTTTGGATCTTCTGAAAGCCGGCAAACCGGCGCGACTCGCACTTCCGAATCTTAAGGACGAAGAAAAAAAACTCGCAAAGACCTTCCAACTGATTACTTTAAAACCGGTGATGTATGTCGCGAATATCGCCGACAAAGACGCCGCAAAAAAAGACACAGCTCTGATCCAACAAATTCGACAAATGGCAAAAGAAGAAAACGCCGAACTCGTCATTCTCTGTGGACGTTTTGAAGAAGAGATCTCTGGTCTGGACCGAAACGAACAGCTCGATTTTTTACAAGAAATTGGAGAAACCGAGAGTGGGCTGGATCGGATGATCAAAACTGCATACAAACTTTTAGGATTAATCACATTCTTCACTGCCGGAGAAGTCGAAGTGAGAGCTTGGACCACTCCCGTCAACAGCACGGGACCCAAGGCCGCCGCCGTAATCCACTCTGATTTCGAGAAAGGTTTTATTCGTGCAGAAGTGATGAGCTACGAAGATCTGGATCGCGCGGGCAACCAAGCGAAGGTAAAAGAAGAGGGTAAACTTAGAATCGAAGGAAAAGAATACATCGTCCAAGACGGAGATGTGATTTACTTTAGAATCAACGCGTAATAAGCTCGTTTTATCTTTTAACTCAAACACGCTTCGGGGAATTATCAAAACCTCCGGAGTCCGTTGTTTCCAGAAGCCGCCTTTTAAAACCCGATTCTTAATGCAGAACACATTAAAGAATTAGATTATTCTTATTCTTTCGTATTCCATAATTTATTTCCGTTTTCTTTAAACAATACAAAGACCCGTTCAAAGGATACTCAACTTTTGTATCCTAAATTTCCCGGATTTATTTTGCTAAAATTCGGTTAATTTTTCTAAAAAGGGTTTGACCGGTCGAGAGACGTAATTAATTTGGATCTTGCGCCGTAGACAA